>JANEMA010000023.1 GCA_024510845.1 Gammaproteobacteria bacterium | reverse complement strand
CAGCTGTAACCCTTGAGCCGATTACCGCGCTCGTAATAGCGAAAGGCCTTGTCGTACTCCTTGATGCTGAGGTAGTGGTTGCCCAGTGCGAAACCCATCGAGGTTCGCACTTCCGCGTCGATGGCCAGATCATCGATCTGCTTTGCCATGAGAGCAACACCGGCTTCATCCAGCGTGCGCTTGGGCATGAATGCCAGATAGACCCGCGCGGCGACATTTTTCGGGTATTTTTTCAGCACCCTCCGCAGCAAGGTTTCCTGCAGATCGAAATCACCAATGAGCGAAAGTGTCTGCGCCGCCTTCAACAGGATGTCGGGGTCGTAACCGCCTTGTTCCACCGCCTCGTCAAGAGCACGCCGTCCTTTCTCGATTTCGCCGGACGTAACATACAAGTCAGCCAGCGCCAACGCAGTCTTCGGAATAGAGGCACCCAATTCACGCGCCTTGTTCAGAGCTTCTTCGGCATCGCCGTATTCACCTCGGTCGCAAAGCACCTTGCCCAAGGCATAGAACAGGAGCGGTTCTCCGGATGTCTTCTCGATGGCTCGCCGGAAATAACGTTCCGCCAGATCGTGACGACTGAGGCCGTAATAGATCTTGCCCACCTCGTGCAAGAAATCGCCATCCTCGGCATCGGCCAGCTCTGCCGCCCGGGCCACGGCCTCGTCCACCTGCCTGGGCTTGCGTAATTCCATCCGGATCTTGGCCAGGTTCAGCCAGGCACCGGGGTCTCCGGGCGAGATTTCCACCGCCTGCTCGAACAGGACCTCCGCCTCCCGCAGGCGCTTCAACTCGTGCTGGACAATGGCCAGATTGTCAATAGCATCACGTGACCTGGGGTCCAACCGAATGGTCGCTTGAAACGCGTCACGGGCCTTTTCCAGCTCCCGCTTCATGAAATAGGCCATTCCCAGATTGTAATGATAGAGCCCGACCTTGGGCGCCTTGCGGATAGCTTGCCTTATCAGTCCAATGGCATCGTCAGGTTTGCCCTCGACCAATTGGATGTGCCCCGCCAGGTGAAGCGCGTCGGGATGCCTGGGGAAATGCCTTCGCACCTCTTCGATGATCGCCTTCGCCCGCCCGAAATCCTGGCGATTCAGCGCATGTACTGCAGCGGCCAGTGCATGCTTCAACTCGGCCCGTCGAAGATCATCGCTTGAAGCTTGTGACATCCTGGTACTTTTCCTGGATATCGGAGGGGAAGATTTACCAGCCATGTCATTTTTCTCTAACGCCTGCCGAAGCAGGTCGCACTGCAAGACTCGCTCCATGAGCCTCAGCCATGATAAGTCCGACTCAACTCGTGCACCGCCTCAACCATGGCAGCAGCATGCTCGGGTGGAATCTCGGGGTGAATACCATGGCCCAGATTGAAGACATGCCCCGAACCCTGGCCATAGCTCTCCAGGATCTCGGCTACCGCACGGCGGATGGCCTCGGGCGAAGCATAGAGCATACAGGGGTCGAGGTTACCCTGCAGCGCCACGCGGCCACCGACACAGCGGCGCGCCTCGCCGATGTCGATGGTCCAGTCGAGCCCCAGTGCATCGGCGCCGGTATCGGCCATCATCTCCAGCCAGCCCATGCCACCTTTGGTAAACAGTATCACCGGCACGCGGCGGCCTTCGGCCTCACGGGTCAGACCGTCGACAATGCGTTGCATATAGTTCAGGGAAAAGACCGCGTAGTCGCGCGGGGTGAGGGTACCCCCCCAGGTATCGAAGACCATCACAGCCTGGGCACCGGCGGCGATCTGTGCGTTGAGATAGGCGAGCACGGCATCGGCCAGCTTGCCGAGCAGTGCGTGCATCAGCTCGGGGGCATCGAACAGCATGCCCTTGGAACGGGAAAAGTTCTTGGTACTGCCACCCTCGACCATATAGGTAGCGAGAGTCCAGGGACTGCCGGAGAAACCGATCAGCGGCACCCGGCCATCGAGCTCGTGGCGAATGGTGCGCACTGCGTCCATGACATAGCCCAGGTCGTCTTCCATATCCGGCACGCCGAGTGCATCGATGGCGGCACGGTCGCGCACCGGGCGCTCGAACTTCGGCCCTTCCCCCTCACCGAAGTACAGTCCCAGGCCCATGGCGTCGGGAATGGTAAGGATGTCGGAAAACAGGATGGCCGCGTCCAGAGGGAAACGTGCCAACGGCTGGATGGTCACTTCGCAGGCCAGCTCGGGGTTCTTGCACAAATCGAGAAAGCTACCGGCGCGCGCGCGGGTAGCACGGTATTCGGGCAGGTAACGACCGGCCTGGCGCATCATCCAGACGGGAGTCATATCGACGGGCTCACGCAGCAAGGCGCGCAGGAAACGGTCGTTTTTCAATTCAGACATATGTAATCACCGCCAAAAAAGCGAAGGCACGCAAGATTATAGGACGTTGCTGCTGGACCGGAGATGATACCTTAGCCAAGCGACATCCCATGTGCTTTTCTGCTAACCCCGAGGAACCTCTGATGAATGGCGTTTTTTCCAATCGATAAGCCAACCGGATGATTTTTACAAGCCCCGACAAATGGCTCGATGAAAACCGCCCCTGAAGTCGCCCACCGGAAGCTGAACTGCCGCTTGACGACCCGGAAGGGAAACTCACCAATGGCCCGCAGGCTGGACAAGCGACGGTTGATTGCCCGCTTCCATTCCGGCAGTTCTCCTTCTGCCGGTTTCTTGAACGGCATGCACCAGATCGGCCCCTTCTCCGGATCGCTCGCCAGCAGATTGTGTCGCTTGCGGGAAGTGCTGAAGCAGATGGATGTGCAGCATGGCCTCCAGGGGAATGCGGCAACGGCCCCGGGTGGCCATGGGGTAGAACGGCTCGATTGCCGAAAGCAGCCGCTGCCAGGGGATAATGGCGTCCATCTCCTCCAAAAACTGTTCCTTGCGAGTCTTCCTGCTGCGCTTCATCAGGTGCGCACTGGTCATGCCAAGTTGCTTCGTGGGATCAGCTTGCGGTTCCGGCAGGTGGATGGGGAGATTTTTGCATGAGCAGGAAATTTTTCAGCGACTCCCTTGCGTCCTCCGCAGTCAATTTTCAAATCAGCGGGGCAGATCCGAGCTGCCCATCAGGTATTCGTCCACTGCACGAGCAGCCTGGCGGCCTTCTCGGATGGCCCAGACCACCAGCGACTGACCACGACGCATATCACCGGCGGCAAAGACGCCTTCGATGGAGGTACGGTAGGCATCGTGACCCTCGGTGCTGCCGGCGACATTGCCGCGCGCATCCAGCGCCACACCAAGTTCATCGAGCATGCCTTCGTGTACCGGGTGGACGAAGCCCATGGCCAGTGTCACCAGATCGCTCTTGAGTTCGAATTCCGAGCCTTCGATCTCATCCATCTGCATCCGACCCTGCTCGTCACGAATCCAACGCACCTTGACACAGCGCAGACCACAAACGTGCCCCTTGCCATCATCGAGGAATTCCTTGGTGAGTACGTTCCACATTCGCTCACAACCTTCTTCCTGCGAGGTGGAGGTGCGCAGCTTGTACGGCCAGTCGGGCCAGACCAGCGCCTTGTCTTCTTTCTCTGGCGGACGATCCATGATTTCGATCTGGGTTATCGAGCGCGCACCATGACGCACCGAGGTCCCGATGCAGTCGGAACCGGTATCACCACCACCGATCACCACCACGTCCTTGTCCCTGGCGAAGATCAGGTGCTCCTCGGCACCAGACACGCCCTGTACCACCTTGCTGTTGGCACGCAGGAAGTCCATGGCAAAATACACACCTTCGAGATCACCCCCCCCCGGAACCGGAAGGTCTCGCGGCTGCTCGGAACCACCCGCCAGCATCACGGCGTCGAATTCGTCGATGAGCTGCCGCGCAAGGATGTCCACACCGATGTGACAATTGATGTGGAATTCCACGCCCTCGGCGCGCATCTGCGCGATACGCCGGTCGAGCAGCTTCTTGTTGAGCTTGAAATCGGGAATGCCATAACGCAGCAGGCCGCCGATCCGATCCTGCTTCTCGTACACCACCACCCGGTGGCCGACACGTGCCAGCTGCTGGGCAGCTGCCAACCCGGCCGGGCCGGAACCAACCACAGCGACACACTTGCCGGTCTTGTGTGACGCGACCTGGGGCTTGATCCAGCCCATCTCCCAACCCTTGTCGACGATGGCACACTCGATGCTCTTGATGGTCACCGGCTCGTCGGTGATGTTGAGAGTACATGACTCCTGACAAGGCGCAGGACAGATGCGGCCGGTGACCTCGGGGAAGTTGTTGGTCGAATGCAGCTTCTCCAGCGCCTCGCGCCAGTCGCCGTTACAGACCAGATCGTTCCAGTCAGGGATGAGATTGTCGACCGGACAACCCTGATGGCAGAACGGAATACCGCAGTCCATGCAACGCGCGCCCTGGGCGCTGAGCTGCTCGTCGGTCAGCGGAATGACGAACTCCTCGAAGTGCCGGATACGGTCGGCCACGGGCGCACAGCTGCGCTCCTGGCGTGGGATCTCTTTGAAACCGGTTGGCTTGCCCATTGTTTTCTACCTGACTTGTTTCTTCACCACGAAGAACACGAAGACTGGCTTGCTGGCGTTTACCGGGAGCCTTCACCCGATTCCGCATGCAGCCAAGATACAGCAACCCATCTACGATAAAACGATTCTCTGTGCCCTTCGTGGTCAAACGATTAAACCACCGACTGGCGCTGCTGTTTCTGCATCTCACAGAGTGCACGGCGATATTCCACCGGCATCACCTTGGTAAATCTCGACAGGCTGCTCTCCCAGTCGTCGAGGATGCGTCGTGCCACGGCCGAGCCGGTACACACGAGGTGAGCCTCTATGAGCTGGCGCAGCCGGATGGCGTCGAAACGGGTCATATCGTGCAAAACGTCCGCCCGGCCGTACGCATCAAGCACATCATCTTCCTCGGCTACCGGCTCGAGCTCGACCTGCGCCAGATTACAGCGGGTCTCGAAGTCTCCGGCCTCGTCGAACACGTAGGCAATACCGCCGGACATGCCGGCCGCGAAATTGCGCCCGGTCGGGCCCAGCACCACCACGATGCCGCCGGTCATGTATTCACAGCAGTGATCACCGGCACCTTCGACCACCGCGGTGGCCCCGGAGTTGCGTACCGCGAAGCGCTCGCCGGCCACGCCGCGGAAATAACACTCCCCGCTGATGGCGCCGAACAGCACGGTGTTGCCGACGATGATGTTGTCCTCGGCACGCTCGATACCGCACGCCTCGGGCGGAGCAATGATCAGTTTGCCGCCGGACAGGCCCTTGCCGACATAGTCGTTGCCCTCGCCGGCGAGACGGATGGTCACCCCGTGCGCCAGCCAGGCGCCAAAGGACTGGCCGGCGGTGCCGCGTGCGTTGATGACGATGGTGTCATCCGGCAGGCCGGCATGGCCATGACGATCGGCCAGCCGCCCAGAGAGCATGGCACCGAAGGTGCGGTTGGTGTTCTCGATATCGATGTCGATCTCGACGCGCTTGCCCTCCTCGAGCGCAGGCCTCGCCAGTTCGATGAGGCGATTGTCCAGCGCCGCGGCCAAACCGTGGTCCTGCTCCTCGGAACAGTAGCAGGTGTCACCCTCGGCCAGATCCGGCTTGCGCAGCAGACGGCTGTAGTCGAGGCCGCGTGCCTTCCAATGGTCGATGCAGCGGCGCATGTCCAGGCGATCCATCTGGCCGACCATCTCGTTGAAGGTGCGGAAGCCCAGCTTCGACATCAGCTGGCGCACCTCCCCGGCGACGAAAAAGAAGTAGTTGATGACGTGCTCCGGCTTGCCGCTGAAGCGCTTGCGCAACTCCGGATCCTGCGTAGCCACGCCCACCGGACAAGTGTTGAGGTGACACTTGCGCATCATGATGCAGCCTTCGGCGATCAGCGGTGCGGTGGCAAAGCCGATCTCATCGGCACCGAGCAGGGCGGCAATCACCACGTCGCGCCCGGTGCGCATGCCGCCATCGGCCTGCACCACGATGCGCGAACGCAGGCGATTGAGCACCAGGGTCTGCTGGGTCTCGGCCAGGCCGATCTCCCAGGGGCTGCCCGCGTGCTTGATGGAGGTGAGCGGGCTGGCGCCGGTACCACCGTCGTAACCGGCTATGGTGACGTGATCGGCATGCGCCTTGGACACACCGGCCGCCACGGTACCCACGCCCACCTCGGAGACCAGCTTGACGCTGATCCGCGCCTTCGGGTTGACGTTCTTCAGGTCGTGGATCAGCTGCGCCAGGTCCTCGATGGAGTAGATGTCGTGATGTGGCGGTGGCGAAATCAGACCCACACCGGGGGTGGAATGACGTACCCGCGCGATCTGCTGGTTGACCTTGTGACCGGGCAGCTGGCCACCTTCGCCGGGCTTGGCACCCTGCGCCATCTTGATCTGGATGTCGTCAGCATTCACCAGGTACTCGGTGGTCACCCCGAACCGTCCCGAGGCGACCTGCTTGATGGCTGAACGCTCGGGATTGGGGGAACCATCGGGCAACGGATTGAAACGCTCGGGCTCCTCACCGCCCTCACCGGTGTTGGACTTGCCACCGATGGCGTTCATGGCGCGCGCCAGCGTGGAGTGTGCCTCGTAGGAGATAGAGCCGAAAGACATCGCCCCTGTGGCGAAACGCTTCACAATCTCGGAGGCCGGCTCGACCTCATCGATCGGCACCGGCTCGTCAGAGAACTTGAACTCCATCAGACCACGCAGGGTCAGCAAGCGATCGTTCTGTTCGTTGACCAGGCGCGAGTATTCCTCGTAGGTCCTGGCATCACCCGCGCGCACCGCATGCTGGAGCTTGGCAATGGTCTCGGGCGTCCAGACATGATCCTCGCCACGGATGCGGAAAGCGTAATCGCCACCCACATCGAGATGTCGGCGGTAGATGAGCGCATTACCATAGGCATTACGATGCCAGCGCACAGCCTCAGCGGCCACCTCGGACAGGCCAATGCCCTCAATGGTGGTCGCCGTACCCGTGAAGTACTTGTCCACGAACTCACTGGACAGACCCACTGCATCGAAAATCTGTGCGCCGCAATACGACTGGAAAGTGGAGATGCCCATCTTGGACATTACCTTGAACAGGCCCTTGCCCACCGCCTTTATGTAGCGTGCGCAGGCCTCTTCGGGGTCTGGTGCACCCGCGATTCCAGGCAGCACCGAATAGATGGTCTCGAACGCCAGATAGGGGTTGATCGCCTCGGCACCATAACCCGCCAGGGTGGCAAAATCGTGGACCTCCAGCGCGGCACCGGTCTCGACCACCAGACCGAACTCGGTACGCAAGCCCTGCTCGATCAGGTAATGGTGCACTGCCGATGTGGCCAGCAGCGCCGGGATGGCGATGTGATCGACGTCCACCATGCGGTCGGAGAGAATCAGGATGTTGTGGCCACCCATGACGGCCTTCTCGGCAGCGCGACACAGCGCAGCGAGCGCCTTCTCCATGCCCTGCGCGCCCTCTTCTGCCGAATAGGTAATGTCCAGGATGCAAGTACGGAAGGCCCCCTTGGTGGTGTCATCCAGGTTGCGGATACGCTCCAGATCCACATTGGTGAGTACCAACTGGCAATCCAGACGCATACTGTCGCCGCCGGAGGTCTGATCCAGCAGGTTGGGCCGGGGGCCGACCAGCGACACCAGCGACATCACGATCTCTTCACGAATCGGGTCGATGGGCGGGTTGGTGACCTGCGCGAACAACTGCTTGAAATAGTGCGACAAGTGCTTTGGTCTGTTCGACAGCACCGCGGGCGGATTGTCCGCGCCCATCGAGCCCACTGCTTCCATGCCGGTCATGAACATGGGGGTAAGCAGAAACCTGATGTTTTCCTCGGTGTAGCCGAAGGCCTGCTGGCGGTCGAGCAGAGTGTCTCCGCCGGATGGCATCACACCAACGGTCTCGGGCAGATCATCGACCCGAATCTGAGTACGCTGCAACCACTCGTGGTAGGGGCGCGCGGCAGCCAGCTGGGCCTTGATCTCGGCGTCGTCGATGATACGGCCCTGCTCCAGATCGATCAGCAACATCTTGCCCGGTTGCAGACGCCACTTTTTGACTATCCTCTCCTCGGGGATGGGCAACACGCCCATCTCCGAGCCCATGACCACCAAGTTGTCGTCGGTGATGAGATAGCGTGCCGGACGCAGACCGTTGCGGTCGAGGGTCGCACCGATCTGGCAGCCATCGGTGAAAGCCACGGCCGCTGGTCCATCCCAGGGCTCCATCAGTGCGGCATGGTACTCGTAGAAATCACGCCGTGCCGGATCCATCTGAGGATTGCCCGACCAGGCCTCGGGGATCAGCATCATCATGGCTTGCGCCATGGAATAACCACCCATGACCAGCAGTTCCAGCGCATTGTCGAAGCAGGCAGTGTCCGACTGACCCTCGGGGATCAAGGGCCAGATCTTGTCCAGATCGTCCCCCAGAATGTCCGAGGCCATGGAGTGCCGGCGCGCGGCCATCCAGTTGACGTTGCCTCGCACGGTGTTGATCTCACCATTGTGCGCGATCATGCGGAAAGGATGTGCCAGATCCCAGGTCGGGAAAGTGTTGGTCGAGAACCGCTGGTGCACCAGCGCCAGTGCCGAAACCATACGCTCGTCGTTCAGGTCCTGGTAGTACTCGCCGACTTGGCCGGCCAGCAGCATTCCCTTGTAGACCAGTGTGCGCGAAGAGAAGGAGGTGAAATAGAAGGCATCGCCGCCCTCGAGATTCATCGCGCGCACCCGGTTCTCGATCTGCTTGCGGATCACGAACAGCTTGCGCTCGAAGGCATCCTGACTGGTGCAGTTCTCGCCACGGCCCACGAATACCTGACGAATCACCGGCTCAGTTGGCAGCACACTGTAGCCCAGCACGCTGTTGTCCACTGGCACATCATGCCAGCCGATCAGGCGCTGGCCTTCAGCAACAATGTACTCCTCGACAATCTGCTCGACGCGCGCTCGCGAGGCCGCCTCACTAGGCAGAAACAGCATGCCCACCGCATACCGACCCTCGAGCGGCAGCGTAAACTCCACCACCGCGCGGAAGAAAGCATCAGGGATCTGTATCAGCAGACCGGCACCATCGCCGGCACGCGGGTCGGCACCCACCGCCCCGCGGTGATGCAGCCGTTCCAGGATGATCAGACCCTGGCGGATGATCTCATGGCTCTTCTTGCCCTTGATGTGCGCGACAAAGCCGACGCCACAGGCGTCATGTTCATTTACAGGGTCGTACAAGCCCTGTTGTGGCGGCAGGGTGCTGTAACTCATCGCCAACCTCTATCGTTGCATGCTGACAGCGGGCCGCCACTGTCGGCGGCCCGGGCGAAATCCGTGTCCGGATAAGGACGGACTGGCCGACGGCACGGGCGGACTGGCCCGCGAACTCGTTAGAATAATCGATTCCTTATATTGGGGCCACCCCCCCGACATGCCTCTTCGGGAAGGTGAAACCATCCCGACGGCCATCAAGGAATCCCGGTCCTTTACAAGGAGACTCTGAAAAATTTCCGATCATGCAAAAATCCACTCATCCACCTGCCGAAACCACAAGCGGATCCAGTGAAGCAATGTTGGCCTGATCGATGTGTGCCTCATCAAGCGCAGCAAGAAGACCATCGAGGAGCAGTTTCTGGAGAAGATGGATACCATCCTTCCCTGGCAGCGACCGCTTTCGGCGACCGAACCGGTCTGCCTCAAAACTGCCCGGGGTCGTCACCGCACTCTCCTGGAGACCATCTGCTGCAGCACTTCTTCAACTGTTTCCCGCTTTTCTCGAAAATCATCTGGAGCACCTGCTGGCTTCTCGAAATCGCTATTGATTACAAAGATACCCTTGGGAACTCCTGAAACCGGAGTGACCAAAGATATCGATGCTGGAACCTGTCGGTTAACACCCCATTCAGTGGTTAGCCTGCATCTGCTCGCGGATCGAGGCGAAGGTACGCGGCCAAACCCCACTATGGGCGATGGAGGCGGGCAGGCGTGCGCGCGCTGCCACTGCGGCATCACGAGAGGGATAACTGCCGGCGACCAACGAATACCAGGGGCGACCATCGAGCATACGCTCGAACACCGCATGAAGTGGTGCGATGTGATGTCGCCGAATGAAGGCTTCGATGAAGGCACGCTCGCGCGAGCCAACCAGTTGCAAGGTCCAGTAATCAGTGGGCTGAGCCAGCAGCCAGGCCGTTCCCCGCTGCGGAATGTTGCGGGATTTGGCTGCAGTCTGCGATACGCCCCCCGCTTTGCTGGAAGCATCGGCACCGGGCGCATTCTGCCCGGCAGCACTCAGCACCTGCTGTGAGACCACAGCTGCCTCTTCCGGCGGCTGTGCCGCGGCCCGGATGGCCTCGTCGATGATGGCATCGGGCACAGAATCGGTTTCCGCCGGACCGGCCTCCGGATTCTCAGGCGATCTGGCGGTAACGACCGGTTCAGGGGCACCCTCGGGCAGATCACCGGCCACAGCGACCGACGCTGTCTCGATAGCGGAAGTCACCGCTTGTCCACCACCGTTGGACAAATCGGCATCGATCGGAGTATCGGCTGGCGATACGGCTGCTTCATCACGAGCCTCTTCTCGCTGTGCGGCCAGCGCAGCCGAAGATTCGTTCCCAGGCTCGAACCAAGTATTGATGCGCTGCTGTCCGGCCCAGGCCAGACCGGACAGCAGCAGGCCGACCAGAATCCATGGCCAGGGATGGCCTGGCCGCACCGCCACGGCGGCTCCGTCCGAGGCATCTGAGAGACCGTCCTGGGTATCGGGCAACGGACCAGGTCGCCCCCCTGCAGTACGGTGCAGAACACGAACCCCCGAGACTTCGAAAGGCTTGCCTGCCCGTTCTTGCAGAAAGGCCCGGAGCTCGTCCTCGCGGAAAGGAAGCAGATCGACGAACCGGATCCCCCAGTCACTCGCCGCCTGCACCAGCTCGCCCCTTCCCACCAGCAACATGCGGACACCAACGCCGGCAACCAGGCGCACCACCTGGTACTTCGCTGCCAAGTACTTTCCCAGCCCTGTCAGGAAGCAGGTCTTTCCAGCCCCGGCTGGAAGACAGGGGATCACCTCGACATTGGCGACCAAGCGCACGAAAAACTGCATGCGCTCACGCCGCAAAGGGGTGTCGAAATAACCAGTGGTCTCAGTCACGGGCGAAGGAGGACAAGGTGGCATCGAGTACTTCTGGTGGAAAATCCGCTGTCACCAAGGCACCTCCGATGCCCTTGAGCAGTACGAGGCGCAACCTTCCACCGAGCACCTTCTTGTCCACCGACATCAACTCGCGGAAGCGAGCCGAACTCAAGGCTTGGGGTGGATGATTCGGCAGACCGGCCTGTTCGAGCACGCGGTCTATGCGCTTACGCTCGTGTTCATCCAGCCACCCGAGACGATGCGACATCTCGGCGGCCATGGCCATACCGGCACCCACCGCCTCGCCATGCAGCCACTGGCCATAGCCCATGCCGGTCTCGATGGCATGCCCAAAGGTATGCCCCAGATTGAGCAGCGCACGCTGCCCGGCCTCGCGCTCATCGGCGGCAACGATAGCCGCCTTGCCGGCACAAGAGCGTTCGATGGCCTCGGCGAGGGACACCTTGTCGCGCGCCATGAGTGCCGGCAGGTGCTGCTCGAGCCAGGAGAAGAAATCGGGATCGTTGATCAACCCGTACTTGATGACCTCGGCCATGCCGGCGGACAGTTCGCGGTTGGGCAGGGTGTCGAGCGTCGTGGTATCGGCGATCACCGCACGCGGCTGGTGAAAGGCACCGATCATGTTCTTGCCCAACGGGTGATTCACCCCGGTCTTGCCGCCGACAGAGGAGTCGACCTGCGCGAGCAGGGTGGTCGGCACCTGAATGAAATCTACGCCACGCTGGTAGGTGGCTGCGGCAAAACCGGTCATGTCGCCCACCACGCCACCCCCGCAGGCAATCAGCGTACAGCTGCGGTCGAAACGAGCATCGAGCAGGGCAGTATAGATTTGGTCGAGGATGTCGGGCTTCTTGTACTGCTCGCCATCATGCAGAACGACGCTGGCCGTCTGGAAACCTTCCAGCGCAGGCATCAGGCGATCCAGATAGAGGGGCGCAACTGTCTCGTTGCTGACCACCATGACTTGGGTCCCGCGCACGTGAGGCACCAGGTAACGTGGATCACCGATCAGATTTTCCCCGATATGGATAGGGTAGGTACGTTCGTCCAGATCGACTTGCAGGTTGCGTACGGCCGACATGCTCACAGATTCTCAGAGATTGGAAATCGATACCACAAGGTACAAGGGTTGAAGCAAGGGATTATCCTGGCCGGGAAGATTACCCATGATCGGCGGCCTCAAATCCACCCGGGACCACACCTCGCTCCTTGCCATCGTCAAGCTCTGTGTCCCCGTATCGTGACAAATCAGATCACCAGATCGATGGTCTCACGGGCGACCGCTCCCGCCGAACGCCCCTCAGTGGACACAGTATAGTCGGCGGTCTCCCGATACAGGAGTTCACGTTCGGTCATCAACTCGCGCAAGCGGCCCAGGGGGTCCTCGGTCTGGATCAGTGGACGCTTGCGATCACGACAGGTACGGTCGTACTGCTGTTCCGGCGAGCAGGCCAGATAGACCACGATGCCACGCGCAGACAGACAGTCGCGATTGGCAGGCCGCAACACGGCACCGCCGCCGGTGGCCAGCACCTGCTGGTCGATACGGGTGAGATCGTCGATCACGCGTTGTTCGCGGTCACGAAAGCCTTCCTCGCCCTCGTACTCGAAGATGGTCGGGATATCCACGCCGGTACGGCGCTGGATCTCCTGATCCGCGTCCACGAAGTTCAGGCCGAGCTGCGAGGCCAGTGTCTTGCCAACAGTGGTTTTGCCCGCCCCCATGGGGCCGATGAGAAAGATGCGATTCGGTTTTGCCATCCGACAGATATGCCAGAAACGGGCCGCGCAAGCAAGCGGGAAGACACCTTCCCTGCCCATCGATCAGGTGGGATCAACGCAGCGAAAGCGTGTCCTTGAGAATGCGAGGAGTAACGAAGATCAGCAGTTCGTTGTTCTGATCCTTTACCTGCTCCTGCTTGAACGCCCAACCCACATAGGGCAGGTCACCAAAGAAAGGCACCCGGCCCACATTACGCGACTTGGTACGCTCGAACACGCCGCCAAGCACCACGGTCTCGCCGTTGTCGACCAGTACAGATGTCTCCAGAGATCGAGTGTCCACCGGCGGAACACCCAGTACCGAGCGGGTGAAATCCGGGTTGTCCTTGTTGACCTTGATATCCATGATCACCCGGTCATCCGGGGTGATATGCGGGGTGACCTCGAGCTGTAACACGGCCTCCTTGAACGCTACGGTAGTCGCACCGCTGGACGTTGCCTGCTGGTAAGGGATCTCGACACCCTGCTTGATGACCGCCTTGTTCTGATCGGAGGTGATCACCCGCGGACTGGAGATGATCTCACCCTTGCCTTCCTGTTGCATGGCATTGAGTTCCAGACGCAACAGGTGCGAACCGATCTTGCCCAGTATGAAGTTGATGGCACCACCACTGCCCGCTGCCAGAGTCTGCGGCAAATTGACCAGCAAGTTCTCGTTGTTGCCGCCGGTCGAAATGATGGGCTTCCCCATGATGGCCGTGGCAGCCCCGTCGCCCGCCAGGCCACCGCCCACCACCAAAATGTTGTCGGTGGTGCTGAGCTGGTTACGTCCGCTCAGGCCCAGTTTGACCCCCAGATCCTTGGCGAAGTCGTTGTTGGCAATGACAATACGCGATTCGATCAACACTTGGCGCACCGGCACATCGAGGCTACCGATCAGCTTGCGAAGCTCGCTGAGCTTGGCCGCCGTGTCCTGCACCAGCAGCGAGTTGGTGCGCTCGTCGATGGTAACGTTGCCCCGATCGGAGAGCAGCTTGTTCTCTTTGGACTTGAGCAACGCGGCCAGGTCGACGGCTTTGGCGTAATTGACCTGAATAAATTCGGAGCGCAAGGGAGCCAGCTCCTCGATCTGCTTCTGCGATTCAAGTTCCAGCTTCTCCCGTGCCGCGATCTCTTCGATGGGGGCGACCAGGATGACATTGTCGTTACGGCGCATGGACAAACCCTTGATCTCGAGAATGAGATCCAGGGCCTGATCCCAAGGCACATTCTTCAGGCGCAGAGTGATGTGGCCACCGACACTGTCGCTGACCACCATGTTCAGACCCGTGAAGTCGGCCAGCAACTGCAGAACCGAGCGCACCTTGATGTCCTGGAAATTGAGCGACAGGCGATCCCCCACGTACACCTTGTGACGCATGCGACGCTCCTCGACCTCGGCCCGGTTCAAGGCGCGGAACTCGATCGTATAAGTGTCTTCTGCCTGATAGGCCAGGTAATCGAACTCACCCTGGGTGGCAATCACCAGCCGGGTGTTCCTGCCCTGCGGGCGGGCCACCATCTCGGTGACCGGAGTAGCAAAGTCCGTCACATCGAATACCCGGGCAAGTTCGGCAGGCAGGCGGATACCCAGCAGGTCGAGAACGATCTTCTGGCCTTCCTGGCGCGTGTCCACCACAATGGACGGGGTACTCAGCTTGATCTGTACCTTGCCTTCGCCCTCTGGACCGCGTCGGAAATCGATATTGAGAACCTGGGCGATCTCGGCTACCGTGGCCTGGTCGATCGTATCTGCAGTCCCGCGATCCGCAGCCTTCATGGTGGCCACACCCCCGAAACCGCCGATGTCAACCAGCAGGCGCTTGTCCTGGGAACGAACCTGGTGCGGTACCGGCTCGATCAGGTTGATCACCATCCGGGTTCGGTCGGCCGCTTCGACAACAGCCACGCTGCGCACGGCACCTACGCCAATGGGCATCACCTTGCGCTTGAGCAGACTCCTGGTGCCGGGCAGATCGATGGCAATGCGTGCCGGATTGTCGGTGGAAAAGAAAGACGGTACTGCAATGGGTTCGGCCAATATCATGACCACCTGGACCCGATTGCCCGGCAGGGTCACGAAACTGATGTCGCGGAGCTCATTGGCCCAGAGTACGCTCGACCAGCCCGCCATGACGATGATCAGCCAGATCGGCATATGACGTGCCTATTGCGTGATGGATAACATGAAACGTTCCTGAATTACCCGCCTTCGACAACGAGGCTGACCGCAGTCTCGTGTTCCTGATATCCAGAAACACTTCTTATCAATTCCACCAGTTTTATCCTGTCTTCCGCGATCTCGACGATACGACCATAATTCCTGCCCATGTGATTACCCGTCGTCACCCGGTAGATGGTTCCGTCACCGGCCTTGACCAGTGCCCAGGTACGCCCATCCCTTTCCAGGGTACCCACCATGCGCAGACTGTCGAGTGGACAGGCCTCCAGCTTTTCCTTGCGCCGGTTGAAATCGGGACGAATACCGCTGTCAGCAGCCATCCCGGCCCCTTCTTCGGGATTGGTGTCCGGGATGAAGGGATTGCGGCGATCATCTGTGACATAGAAATAGGTCTCGACCTCGGCAGGCTGCGGCGGCGGACTGATTCCACTCGGTGGCCGCGCCCTGACATCTGCCACATAAGCCTCGAGGTCGGTCAAGTCCCGGTTTGTGCAACCGACGAGCAAAGCTGCCGAAATGAAAATTGCCAGCCAGCACATCAACTGCCCTCCTCTTCATCCAGGTAGCGGTAGGTCTTGGCGGTAGCCTCGAGGATCAGCAGTTGCCTGCCCGGCCCACCTTTCTCGTCACCCGCACGGTGGATGCTGAAATCGTGCAGGGTCACGATACGCGGCAGGGACACCAAGCCACTGACGAAACTGCCAAATTCATGATAGCGGCCGCGCACCCGCAACTTGATCGGCAGCTCGGCGTAGAATTCCCTGGGAATCTCATCTTGCGGCTGGAACAATTCAAATTCCAGGCCGGCCACCAACCCGGTCTGCGAGACATCGACCAGCAGACCGGCAACCTCGGTCTTGTCGGGCAACTGGCGGAGCATGGCACCAAAGGATTCCTGCATCTCGGCCAGCTGGGCCTTGTAGGCATCCAGATTGGCTGTCTTGGCCTGCTTGATCTCGAACTGCTGGCGCAATTCCTTTTCGATCTGCTTGTGCCGCTCAAGCTGCAGGTACCGGTCTTCAATGTCGAAGAAATACCAGCCAACCGTGATCAACGCGCATAGCAGCAGAACAGTGATCGCCTTGACCACCACCGGCCACTCGCCGATATTGCTGAAATCCAGTTCATTGAGTTCGTCGAACGTCATGACTCGTCGCCCTCCACCTTGGGCGCCACCTGTTGCAGGATCAGCGAAAATACCGCTGCACCCTGCTTGCCGCTCTTCTGCTGAATGATGCGCAATACCGGCTTGTCCAGCCACGGACTGATCTCGATGTTGCGCATATAAGCCGAGATTCTGGCGTTGGATTCAGCCTTTCCCTGCACCGTGATGGCTTTGCCGCGCTGTACTATGGAATCGAGATAGACACCATCGGGCAGCGTCGTGGCCAGCTCATCGAACAGGTGGACCACCAGCGGGCGCTGGCTCTGCAGATTGGCCACCACCTTCATACGGACGATCAATTGCCTGCGAGTCTTCTCGAGATCACGGATCTCCCGAATCTGCCTGTCGACCCGGGCAATCTCCTGACGCAGGTAGTTGTTGCGCTGTTCCTGGTATTCGATCAGCCCCTCGTTGTAACGATGCCAGAAAAACAGACCGGCAGCGGTGGCCAGGACGGCCAGCAGCACGGCCATCCCGAATTCGCGCTTGCGCTGGGTCCGCAGTTTCTCGCGCCAAGGAAGGAGGTTGATATTCACCATCAGGCGAAGCTTCTCAGGGCAAGGCCACAGGCGATCATCATCGCTGCCGGGGCATCGTTACTGATAGCCTTCGGCTGGACCCGAGGCCCCACCGACATGTTGGCCAAGGGGTTGGCAATCATGGTTTCTATGCCCAGTCGCTCCTGTACCAGATCATCGATGCCGGCCACCGACGCACAGCCACCGGCCAGCACGATCAGGTCCACAACATTGTGGTTGCTGGCTGAATAGAAGAACTGGATGGAACGATTGACCTGCTGCACCATCGCCTCGCGAAAGGGTTCGAGCACATCCGGAATGTAATTGTCGGGCAGGTGGCCTTGGCGCTTGGCCATCCCCACCTCTTCCATCGACAGGCCGTAGCGTCGCTGAATCTCCCCGGTGAGCTGACGTCCACCGAAATTCTGCTCACGGGTGTAGATGACGCGATTGCCGTAGAGCACATCGAGAGTGGTCGTGGTGGCACCGATGTCCGCCACCGCCACTGCCAGATCTTCCCCACCATTGGGCCACTGGTCGGCAATCCGGCCGCAGGCCCGCTCCATGGCATAGGCCTCGACATCCACCACTTCGCAGATCAGCCCGGCCAGATCCAGCGCATCGATCCGGGTATCGACATTCTCGCTGCGCGAGGCAACCAACAGTACATCGACCATCTCGTGGCTCTTCTCCGAGGGCCCGAGGATCTGGAAGTCAATGTTCACCTCCTCAATCGGGTGAGGGAGGTGCTCATCAGCCTCGATTTCGATCTGGATCTCTATCTCGCACTCGGACATGGTGGCCGGCAGGGAAATGATCTTTGTAATGACGGCCGAACCGGAAATCGCAACAGCTGCATGCTTGGCACGGGTACCGGACCGCTTGATCGTCTTGCGGATGGTTTCGCCCACGGCCTCGACGTCTGCGATGTTCTTCTCCACCACGGCGGAGGGCGGCAACGGCTCCACCGCATAGCTTTCCACTCGGTAACGCACGCCGCTACGCCCGCTGTGCTGACTGAGTTCCAGCAACTTGACAGCCGTGGAACTGATGTCCAGCCCCAACATGAGAGGCTTCTTTCTGGAGAACAATCTCATCAGTTGTCGATTCCAACGTCCTACTGGCTAGTGTAGCTCCTCTTCGGAAATTTTCTTTTCAACAGGCCATTGAAAATGGCCCGACCGATGCTGCCCTCACTGGTGGTGAACAGCAGTTAAAGCACGGTGACTCCGGCCATCTGACCAGACATTTGGCCCGATTCGCCTCTTTTCAGGCACATCAACCCCATAGTTGAGCCTGGCTGTAGTACCTTTGCCCTTTCTGAAAAGCTGCACATCCGGGTCGGTTTTCGATTCATGCATCTCCCGGTTGCGCTTCCCGCCACGGAAGTCCACCGCGGGATTGCGCCTGCCCCCTGATTCGGTGGTTTGTTATGGTCGAGCCCAATCGGATGCACTGCTAAGCACTTTGCTCGAATTCGATGGGCGTCTGACCACCCAGCATCGTATGCAGGCGATCTGGATTGTAGTACGCAATGTACGCTCTCACATCGTTCACAACGGCTTCCCGAGTCGGATACACCAACGATCTCGGGGCATCTCCGGCTGGTGCTTTCAGATCGACAACGTTACCCCCGTTCATTGCGGTGTACTTCTCTTGTCGATCCGCCAAGATCAATCAACAGGGGCCACCGCTTCTTCCGGCAGCCCGTACACCAGAAGTCGGTATGGCTCTCGCCGACAGGAGGCTGCCCCCTGTGACAGGAACATCCAAAAACTTTCAGGAAGCCACTTCGGCCACCCGCCAGCCGTCCAGCAGGTGCATGCAAGCAGCATTGAGCTCCCTCGCGCGCGCAGCACTATCCGCTTCGTTGTAACAGCGCAACTCAGGCGCATTGCCGGAGGGGCGCAGGTGCACGATCTCGCCGTTGGCGAAAGTCAGACGCAGACCGTCGGTATGATCGATCAGGGTCAACTCGCCCAGTCTCAGCGGTGCCAGTTCGGCCTCGATGTACGCCCGCCCGCCAGCGGCGAGGGCAGTGATGCGCGCCTGCGCCTGTTGCGTGGGGAAGGCCGTCAGACGATTGCTGGCAGTAAACCGTGCAGGCAGGCAGGCGGGCAGCCCCGACAGCGGTAGTCCCTGGCGACGTGCCAACAGCAATACCACAATGGCGGTAATCACTGCGTCGCGGGTCGGCAGGGCAGGCAGCACCCGTCCATCGCACCTGAAATCGTGCCAGGTAAGGAAACCGCCGTTGGCCTCGTAGCCCACCACCTGTCGCACCCCCTCTTCGGCCAGTTCGCGCATACCGGCGATAACGAAGGGCGAGCCGATGCGCGTGCGCAAGGTGCGCTCGAACCAGCCACTGCGCTCGAGCAAGGTATTGCTCGAGACCGGGGTGACCACCGCGTCGGCATGCAGCCAATGCGCCACCAACGCGCCCAGCACGTCACCGCGCAGCCACTCGCCGCGCTCGTCACCGATCAGCGGACGGTCGCCATCACCGTCAGCCGAGACGATGAGATCGAAATCATGCCCGGCAGCCCATTCGCGTGCCAACGCTACATCCTCGGCACGAATAGCCTCGGTATCCACCGGCACGAAGGTCTCGCTGCGTCCGACCACAACAACATCGGCTCCCAATCCCTCGAGAATCTCGCTCAACGGTTCGGCGGCCACCGAAGAGTGGGCATACAGCAACGCCCGCATGCCGGCCAGGCAATCCGGCGGAAAGAAATCGAGATAACGAGCCAGGTATTTCCGGTAAGCAATGCCGTCGACCGGTGGCAATTCGAAAGGTTTCTTCGCCATACCACGTTCATCGAACAGGGCACGCGGCAACATCACCTGCTGTTGGCGGATTGCGATCTCGTCGTCCTTGATGATCTCGCCATCGGGCCGGTAGAACTTGATGCCATTGCGATCATCAGGGATATGGCTGCCGGTGACCACCAGGCTGGCGATGCCGCGACGCAGGCCCAGATTGGCGACTGCGGGCGTGGGCAGAGCCCCCCCATGGATGGCACGATACCCCAGGCCAGTGGCCGCGCGCAGGCAGGCGGCCATGATGCGCGGCGTGCTGGAACGGAGATCACCACCGATCAGCACCTCGTCACCGGGATGGATGATCCCCTGTTTTTCAAGGTGTTGGAGGAAGGCAACGGTATACGCGTAACAGACCCGATCGGTCATGCACGCAGCCAGGCCGCGCACGCCACTGGTGCCGAAACCAACCCCGCTGCACTGCATCAGGTCAGCTATGGCCACCTGCTCGTTCTTGTCGACCATAGTCAGAGATTCCGTGAAACATTCCGACCGGATTCTAGCAGGACGAAAAAGGGGCATGCCCCCCGTACACCACCCCCTATGCGAGAAACGAGCGCCTGGAGCCCTTCAGAAAGAGCCTCGACACAAAGACTTCGTCCCCAACAGACCACTCACAGACAACGGCCGAGGCAGTGATGCAGCAACGGGGGAAAAGCATCGGCAGTTGATCGAACAAATCCCTGCCCGGAAAGTACCGGCACCGCCAGGTGAGACGCAAGCCAGGAACTGGCCAGGCTCTGGCTGTTGGTTGATGGCAGCAGTCTAGCCCGAATGTTCCACCAAGGCACCCCGAGAGCCGGTGGAATTCACAGCGAGCGAGAAACCGCAAAAATCGGGATAGAACGAGACAGGATATAAACTGTGATCGACGATTGACATTTTAGTACCGGAACGTTGTTCTGGCCGGTGAAATATTCTGGCTAGGGTTTCAAATCCATCAGACGCTGAATACGTGCCACATAGGCACGTGTCTCCGGCGGCACAAAAGGGGCCACGTGTTCCCAGCGGCGGATCTTGCCATGCTTCCTGCGTGCCCGATCGTAGGCCTTGAGAATGCGGCCGTAGCCGGCGTTGTAGCTGGCAAAGGTGAATTTCAGGCAATCACCAGTGTTCAGATCCGGCTTGCGCTTCCACTTCAGGTAGAGCTGTCGGTCATAGAAGATCGCAGCCGCGATGTTCCAGCGCAGCTCGCTGATATCCTGGATGAGCGGGTTCCTCCGACGAATCTCGCGGTAGGTCGACGGCAGGATCTGCATGATGCCCAGGGCACCAGCCGGACTGCGCGCGTGGGGATTCAGCCCAGACTCGGCGATGCCCTGCGCCTTGAACCAGCGCCAATCCACATGCGGCCCAAAATAGTGCTTGGTGTACTTGCGGAACAGAGGGTCGTAAATATCACGCCAATGGCGATGATCCACATGCATCCCGGTGCCGGCCAAAGCCAGCACCGGGATCAGCAGCAACCAGCCCCAGAAACGCCACATGGCCGTGTGCTCAGTTGAGTCCCAACCCAATCACCAGTCCCATGGACGTTCAGGATCAGCGGATCCATACCGTCGCCCATATCGCCTACGGAAAGTTGCCTGATCGAACCAGCACCCTGTCCACCCGGAAACAGGCCCCGAGCATAGGTGTTCGCCCCGGCACATTCAAGTCTGCGACCGAATGCCGGTCGTCTATTTGAGGACCCGTTCGCGCCGGACACGTTCCCAGGCCTGCTTGATCTCGTGAGTCTTCTGCGCGGCCAGACGCATCATCTCTTCCGGCAGTCCTTTCGACACCAGCTTGTCGGGATGATGTTGACTGAGCAGGCGACGATAGGCCTTTTTCACATCCGCATCGCTGGCCTGTGGATCGACACCCAGAATCTCGTAGGCGCGAGCCAGATCCGGCTCGCCGGTATCGGCCTGCACACGCCCTGCACCCGCTTCCCAGTGTCCACCTGCCGCGGCACCGATCATGGACTGCAGACGCCGATAATCTGCCTCGGAAATACCCAGCAGATGACAGAGACGCAGTAACAGGGCATCCTCGGCGGCGTCGATACGGCCATCGGCGAACGCGGCCTGCAGTTGAATTTCGAGGAACATCTGAATGAGGGTGGTGCGCCGGTGACATTCTCTGTGAAACTGGCGTACCACGTCCTCGAGCGGGAAGTCAGGTTTCTTGCCCTCGTTGAACAAGCGGATAGCCGTCTTGCGCATCTCGGGTGACAGGTCCATCTGCACCATTACCGACTCGGCGAGCCGGATCTCCTCGGGCGAAACCCGGCCATCGGCCTTGGCCATGGCTCCCATCACACTGAAGGTTGCACTGAAAAAGGCGGTCTGCACCCGCTCGCGCTCGCCGGCATCGACCCCATGATCCGACGAACCGGCCAACCCCTTATCGAAATTGTGTCCCAGGGCCACCCCCAACACGCCCCCGAGGGGACCGCCGAGCATGTAACCCAGTGCACCGCCAACCAACTTTCCCCACCAGCTCATGATCCCTTTCAACCCTTCAGACTATTCCTCGTCGCGAAACGACCAGATCCACTGTGGCCGAAAACCGACCAACACCGTGACAATGACCCCGTTGAGAAAACCCTCGGGAAACAGCATCAACGGCAGCAACGACACCACCCCATCACGCAACGCCGACCAACGCCAACCGTGCCACCGATCCGCCCAGCAGCACCAATGAGCAACCCCAGGCCAAGGTGAGAAACACCATACCCCCCCAGATGCCAGACGACACCCGGCTGGATGTCGGTACGCATCCGCCCGAGCACCATCAATGTGACGATACTGCCAAAACAGGCGCAGGAAACCGATTCGCGTTGCAGACGCGAGAAATCGGTTCAGCGCCAAGCCAGACCATAGACCGGCATCAACAACAGGCCCAGGCCCCACAACAGTGATCGACGAAAAAAGCTGCGCGGACAATTCCATGAATTGTTGCTGAATCGACAATACTGAAAACAGCAGTGTAGACCACCCTGCCCAATCTGCGGAAACGGCTTGTGGCCAACACCAACTCTCGATCAAGAAAACCTTCACATACCGTCAAGCACATCAAAAGCGGTCATGTACAGCATGATCACACATTACGACGTGAGTACCTGGTTGCGCGACAAACCGGCCAGCAGGACCTCGGCACGCAACTCCTGCTTGGCTGAAAGTTATCCAGGGACCAAGGTTCACCGCCCGTGCCGCCATGACAGGCCATCTCTGATAATGGTAAGTTCCCACGCCATCCCTTTTCAGGCAGGACAAACACCATGAACCAGGACGAAATGAAAAAGCTTGCGGCGCAAGCTGCGCTGGAGTATCTGCCGAGCGGCGGCATCATTGGCATCGGTACCGGCTCGACCGTGAACCACTTCATCGACGCACTGGCCCCCATCAAGGGCCGTTTCGAGGGCGTGGTCTCCAGCTCCAGGGCCTCGACCGAAAGGCTCAAGGCCATCGGCATCCCGGTACTGGACCTCAATGCCGTCGGCGACTTGGAGGTCTATGTCGATGGCGCCGATGAATCCAACCGTCACCTGCAACTGATCAAGGGGGGAGGGGGTGCGCTCACCCGCGAAAAGATCATCACTGCGGCCAGCAAGCGTTTCGTATGCATTGCCGACGAGAGCAAGCTGGTAGACGTACTGGGGGCCTTCCCGCTGCCGGTCGAGGTCATACCCATGGCTCGCAGCTACGTGGCGCGTGAGCTGGTCAAGCTGGGCGGAAACCCGGTGTGGCGCGAGAACTGCATCACCGACAACGGCAACGAGATTCTCGATGTAAACAACCTCGAGATCATGGAGCCGACTCACCTCGAGACCACCATCAACCAGATCGCGGGCGTGGTCACCGTGGGCCTGTTTGCCCATCGCTGCGCCGATGTGCTGATACTCGGCACTCCGGAAGGCCCGAAGGAGATACGCTGATTTCCGGTGTATGGGATGACTGAAAAAGCAGAGTACCCTGTTGATTGATCTTGGCGGATCGACAACCGACAGGAAACATGCACCGCATATGAACGAAAGTAACGTCATCGATCTGAAAATACTCTCAGAACTGCTGAAGGAAGGGCCGGGGAGCTGCTGGCACAGACCATCGGGGAAGAGATGGCCGAGCTCCCGGCCGGTCATGGAAAGAAAACATGCCGTGGTCCACAATGGCCACTTGCCGAAGCGCAGCATTCAGACCAGTCGGGGTACCGAAGATGCGAGACCACTCGGGGCAAGGCACCAGACAAATGCTCCATGTCCTGCCAGGCTTTCATCCTGACCTGTGACCAAACTCATGTCCTGGCTGAAGAAACTGCTCAAATACGGCCTTCTCCTGGCTATCGCCGGTGCGATTGCCGTATTCGCGGCCTATCGCTATATCGAACCGGACCTCCCGGACATCGAGGCACTACGCGAAGTCAGGCTGCAGGTCCCGCTACGGGTGTACAGCGCCGACGGCCTGTTGATTGCCGAATTCGGTGAGAAACGGCGTACCCCGGTGCGCTACGAGCAGCTGCCGGCGCGGCTGGTACAGGCAATCACTGCTGCCGAAGATGCAGCCTTCTTCAGTCACCCAGGCGTGGACCCGCGCGGCCTGCTGCGCGCAGGCATCAAGCTCATCCTTACCGGCAAGCGCGTCCAGGGTGGCAGTACCATCACCATGCAGGTGGCACGTAACTTCTACCTGTCGCGCAAGAAGACCTATCTGCGCAAGCTCTACGAGATCTTCCTCGCCCTGCGTATCGAACAGGAATTGAGCAAGGAAGAGATCCTCGAACTGTATCTCAACAAGATCTATCTCGGCCGCCGCGCCTACGGAGTAGCCGCCGCCGCCCAGGTGTACTACGGCAAACGGCTCGACGAACTGTCCCTGCCGGAGACCGCCATGATCGCCGGACTGCCCAAGGCCCCCTCGGCCTACAATCCACTGTCCAACCCACCGCGTGCGCTGGCACGCCGCAACTATGTCCTCAGCCGTATGCACGAGCTGGGCTACCTCAGTAAGGAGGAATACGCCGAAGCCGTGGCCGCACCAATCACCGCCAGGCGCTATACCCAGGACATCCATGTCGAGGCCCCCTACGTGGCAGAACTGGTTCGTGCGCACATGGTCGAGCGCTTCGGCGATACCGCCTACACCAATGGTATCGAAGTCCACACCACGCTCTCTGCCAAGGCACAGGCCGCCGCCAACCATGCCCTGCGGCGTGCACTGCACGCCTATACCGAGCGCCATGGCTACCGCGGACCACTGGCACATCTCGATACGTTGCCGGACACGCCCGAGGCATGTGATGCCCTTCTCACCAAACAGCCCCATGTGGGTGAGACCCGGCCGGCGCTGGTGCTGGCTGTGGAGAAGCGTCACGCCACCCTGTACCTGGAAGGCAAGGAGATCGAACTGTCTTGGCAAGGCCTTGAATGGGCACGTCAAAAACTCGAGAACCAGCGCCTCGGCAAGCCCCCCCGCAAGGCGGCCGATATCATCGCCACCGGCGATATCGTACTGGTGCGCCCGGCACGCGACCACGAAGGCAAGCACTACTGGCACTTGACCCAGTTTCCCGAGGTCTCCGGCGCCTTGATCTCGCTACGTGCCCACGATGGCGCCATACTCGCCCTGGTCGGCGGTTACGACTACTACCGCAGCAAGTTCAATCGCGTCACCCAGGCCAGGCGGCAACCCGGCTCGGGCTTCAAGCCCTTCATCTACTCAGCGACACTGGAAAAAGGCTTCACCCCGGCAACACTGATCAACGATGCCCCTGTGGTATTCGACGATCCGGCACTGGAGGGCACCTGGAGGCCCGAGAACTTCTCCGGGAAGTTCTTTGGACCGACCCGCCTGCGCTGGGCACTGACCAAGTCCCGCAACTTGGTCTCCATCCGCATCCTGCGCAGCATCGGCGTGGACTATGCCCTGCACTACAGTCGCCGCTTTGGTTTCGACCCCGATCAGCTGCCACACAACCTGTCGCTGGCCCTGGGCAGCGCCAACGTCACTCCTTTGCAAATGGCACGCGGCTACGCGGTGCTGGCCAATGGCGGCTTCCTGGTACAGCCCTACCTGATAGCGCGCATCACGCACAATGGCGAGACGATATTCGAGGCACAGCCGCTCGATGCCTGCCCCGACTGTCCCTACGAGGCACTGCCCGAAGCCCTCGATAGCGAGGGCCTGGACCATGCGCCGCGCACCATCACTCCGCAAAACCGCTATCTGATGTACTCCATGATGCAGGACGTAATCCGGCAGGGCACGGCCATGCGCGCACGGGTGCTGAACCGCGAAGACATCGCCGGCAAGACCGGAACCACCAACGACCAGCGTGATGCCTGGTTCAACGGCTACAACCAGTCGATCGTGGCCAACGTCTGGGTCGGTTTCGACGACAACCGCAAACTCGGTCGCGGCGAAGTGGGTGGCCGCACAGCCCTGCCGGCCTGGATCGACTACATGCGGGAAGTCCTCGCCGGCACGCCTGACCGCTCACCCGAGATGCCCGAGAACATGGTAGTGGTCCGTATCGATCCGAAGACCGGTCATCCCGCGCCCTCAGATGCACCGGATGCCATCTTCGAGACCTTTCGCAAGGGCAACGAGCCCGAGGAGATTCCGGCGGCAGACCTGCCGACATCCGGGGATCCCGGCGACCCGGTGGACGACACCCAGCCCCTGGACCTGTTCTGACCTCCGGAGCGTGCCGTGGCGGACAAGTCAATCAACCACGCTCCTCCAACAGCACATAGTCGCGCCGGTCGGCGCCGACATAGAGCTGGCGGGGGCGGCCGATGCGGTGCTCGGGATCGTTCCACATCTCCATCCAGTGACTCACCCAGCCGGAAGTACGCGCGATGGCGAACATCACGGTGAACATGCTCTCGGGAATGCCCAACGCGCGGTAGATGATGCCGGAATAGAAATCCACATTGGGATACAGCCCACGCTCCAGGAAGTATTCGTCGTTCAGGGCGCGCTCTTCCAAGCGCCGCGCCAGTTCGAACAGCGGATTGTTGCTGTCGGCCAGTTTCTCGAGCACTTGCAGACAGACCTCGCGAATGATGCGTGCACGCGGATCGTAATTCTTGTAGACCCGGTGGCCGAAGCCCATCAGGCGGAAGGGGTCGTCCTTGTCCTTGGCCTTGTCGAGGTACTTGTCGATCTGGCTGGCATCGCCAATCTCCTCTAGCATGCGCAAGACTGCCTCGTTGGCGCCGCCGTGTGCCGGCCCCCACAGCGAGGCCACTCCCGCGGCGATGCAGGCAAAGGGGTTGGCGCCGGAGCTGCCGACCAAACGCACCGAGGAAGTAGAGGCATTCTGCTCGTGATCGGCATGCAGGATGAACAGCAGATCCAGCGCACGCTCGGCCAGGGGATCCACACAATAAGCCTCGCAGGGCCGGCCGAACATCATCTGCAAGAAGTTGCCGACATAGCTCAGGTCGTTGCGCGGATACATCACCCGCTCACCGACGTTGTGCTTGTAGGCCGCAGCGGCAATGGTCGGCATCTTCGCCACCAAGCGGTGTGCAGCCAACTCGCGATGCTGCGGGTCGTTCATGTCGATCGAATCATGGTAGAAACCGGACAGTGAACCGACCACACCCACCATCATAGCCATGGGATGGGCGTCATAGTGGAAGCCCTCGAAGAACCGCAGCAACGATTCATTGATCATGGTGTGGTGGGTAATCTTGCAGACATAGTCGTCGAGCTGTTCGCGTGTCGGCAGCTCGCCGTACATCAGCAGATAGGACACCTCGAGAAAGGTCGATTCCGCCGCCAGCTGCTCGATAGGGTATCCGCTATACCGCAGAATGCCCTTGTCACCGTCGATATAGGTGATGGCACTGCTGCAACTGGCGGTGGAAAGAAAGCCCGGATCGTAAGTGAACACACCGGCATCACGGTACAGACCAGTGATATCGACCGTGTCCGGACCCACCGTTCCGGAATGCACCGCCAGTTCGATCTTGTCCTCAAGATCGCTGAAACCCAGCCAAGCTTTCTTGTCGGCCATCTCGATCCTCCACGGTTCTTTACCGGACGGCGAAGCCTATCACAATCGGACACTTACCCGACGATCACGGTGCGACACATATCTTCAGTCGCCTGGCAATGGTCTCTCCCACCCATCCTGTATCCACGATGGCAACCTGCCACCTCAGACTGGCACGATGCACCGCTTCCTTCAAACCTGGCCGGCAACCAGAAAATCGGGATGAAATTCTTCAATGAACCACCCCGCACGGGGGACTACGCATCAATCGCCAGGGAGAAGACATCTTTCGAAAACAAAGACCACGAAAAACACAAAGGACACCAAAGTTTTTCCAGAAAAGCACCGACGACACGAAACCGCCTCTCGAACCCCCCGGCTCTCGTGGCAAATCGCCCTTACAGGGCCGGATAGTGCGCCGGCCAGTCACCGCGCGCCACACCGGTTTCGATGGCAGCGCGCGCCACGGCTGGCGGCACCACCTCACGCAGGCGTGGATCGAAGGGCTTGGGCAAAATGTAGTCAGGACCAAACGCCAGGGAATCCAAACCGTAGGCATCGAGCACCACCTGCGGCACCGACTCACGGGTCAGCTCGCGCAGGGCCTGAGCAGCGGCGATCTGCATGGTTTCATTGATGCGGCTGGCACGTACATCCAGTGCCCCGCGAAAGATGAAGGGAAAACCCAGTACATTGTTGACCTGGTTAGGATAATCGGAACGCCCTGTGGCCATCACCAAGTCGTCGCGCACCTCGCGCGCGATCTCGGGGCGGATCTCCGGCACCGGATTGGAGAGCGCGAACACCACCGGGCGTTCGGCCATGGAGGCAAGCATGCGCTGGGTGAGCAGACCGGGACCGGAAACCCCGATGAATACGTCCGCACCTTCCATGGCATCTTCCAGGCTGCGGCGGTTGGTCTCGGCTGCGACGCCGGACTTGTAGGGATTGAGATCCTCACGCCCGGTGTGGATCACCCCCTTGCGATCGACCACCAGAATGTTGTCGCGGTGTGTTCCCATGGCGATCAACAGACGTACCGCGGCAATGCCGGCCGCACCCGCACCGAGCACCACCATACGTGCTTCGCCCAGGCTCTTGCCCTGCAACTCCAGAGCATTGAGCAGCCCGGCGGCAATGATGATGGCAGTACCATGCTGGTCATCGTGAAATACCGGGATGTCGAGCTGCTCGATGAGTGCCTGCTCGATCTCGAAACAATGCGGCGCCGCGATATCCTCGAGATTGATACCACCGAAGGTGGGGGCGATACGGCGTACCGTATCGATAAACTCCTGCGGAGTCTCGGCCTGGACCTCGATATCGAACACGTCTATATCGGCGAAGTGTTTGAACAGTACCCCCTTTCCCTCCATCACCGGTTTGCCGGCCAGGGCGCCCACCCGACCCAGGCCCAGTACCGCCGTACCGTCGGTGATCACGGCCACCAGGTTTCCCTTGGCGGTATAGCGATAGGCATCCTCGGGATTCTCCGCGATGCGGCGCACCGGCTCGGCGACTCCCGGGGTATAGGCCAGCGACAGATCGCGCGCGGTCTCGGCCGACTTGGTCACCTCGACCGAGATCTTCCCCGGGCGAGGCTCGGCATGATAAGCCAACGCGGCCTGGTTGATCTCGAAGTCGGCGTCTTGCGGATCGGCAGGTTGAGTCATGAGCGGGGCTTCCCGACGAACTTAAGGAATCTGGAACAGGCTCAGAACAGCGAAAGGCGCCGCGAGGGCGCCCTTGGCCTTGAATGAACTGTGAGCCGACCGGCGGACGATATCGGTTCAGCGACCAAAACGCTTCTTGAACTTGTCCACACGGCCTGCCGTGTCCATGATCTTCTGCTGGCCCGTGTAGAAGGGATGACAGGCCGAACACACCTCCACACACAGATTATCCTTCTCGTACGTCGAGCGCGTACTGAAGGTGTTGCCACAGCTGCAGGTTACCTTCACATCGTGATAATCGGGATGGATGTCCGCTTTCATTTCTGTCTCCGACCACTTGGCCAAAACTCTCGTTTCCGTGGGTGTTACCGACAGCACCACCAAATCGGCAGGCTGGGCGAAAGGCTGAGCAATTTACTACAGTGACGGATTCCTTGCAAGATCC
>JANEMA010000022.1:18346-30216 GCA_024510845.1 Gammaproteobacteria bacterium | reverse complement strand
CGCCTTGAAGGCCAAATACCTTCATCTCGGGGCCTCCTCTTCCGGTTTCTCAACCACTCCCGGAGATGAGGCCCCTTCTTCATGCCCTCAACGTCTCACATGTGTCTGAACCTGGTCAGCACGGCCTTCCGTCGTTGTCGCCGTGGCGTGGTACTTCAAGCTATAATTCGCCGCCTTCCTACGACACTGCTGGAGGCTGGGCCGCTGTCCCTGTTTC
This sequence comes from Gammaproteobacteria bacterium, assembly GCA_024510845.1. Classification (GTDB taxonomy): domain Bacteria; phylum Pseudomonadota; class Gammaproteobacteria; order Chromatiales; family Chromatiaceae; genus MONJU. The sequence continues at coordinate 29,999 of JANEMA010000022.1, read as the reverse complement.
GTTCTTTATCCACTGTTGGCGTCTTTACCTTGGCATCACGCATTCTGGGTTTCCTGCGTGACGTGGTGCTCGCGCATCTGTTTGGGGCCAATGCCCTGACCGACGCCTTTTTCGTCGCCTTCAAGATTCCCAATTTCCTGCGTCGCCTGTTTGCCGAGGGGGCCTTTGCCACGGCTTTCGTGCCGGTGCTCACCGAGTATCGGACGCGTGGTGACGCACACGAGCTGCGCAATTTCATCGATCACGTGGCCGGCAGCCTGGGACTGGTATTGTTGGGGGTGTCTGTTGTCGGGGTGCTGTCCGCGCCTTTGGTAGCAGGGCTGTTCGCCTTCGGCTGGGTGGTGGGTGAACAGCACGAGAAGCTGGCGTTGGCCGCCGACATGCTGCGCCTCACCTTCCCTTATCTGTTCTTCATCTCGTTGACCGCCTTTGCCGGTGGCATCATGAATGCCTGGAACCGCTTCGCGGTGCCTGCCTTCACTCCTGTGCTGCTGAATCTTTCGTTGATCGGGTGCGCCCTGTGGCTCTCGTCGCTGATGGATCGGCCCGTGGTGGCCCTGGCTTGGGGAGTATTGATCGCCGGTGTCACCCAGTTCGTATTTCAGCTGCCCTTCCTCGCGCGGCTCGATCTGTTGCCGCGGCCACGTCTGGGGTTCGATCATCCTGGAGTGCGGCGTATTCTCGGGCTGATGCTGCCTGCCCTGTTCGCGGTGTCGGTCACGCAGATCAATCTGTTGCTGGACACGGTGCTGGCTTCCACCTTGGTCACCGGCAGCATCTCCTGGCTGTATTACTCGGATCGCTTGATGGAGTTTCCCTTGGGTGTACTTGGTGTGGCCCTGGGCACGGTGTTGTTGCCCCGTCTCTCCCGCGAGCGGGCCGAGCAGGCGCCGGCCGAGTTCGACCGCACGCTCGATTGGGGGTTGCGCATGGCGGTACTGTTCGGGTTGCCTGCGGCGGTGGGGTTGGCAGTGTTGGCTGGACCCGTGATCAGTACCCTGTTTCAATCCGATGCCTTCTCTGGCGAGGACGTGCTGATGGCGCGGCGCAGCCTCATGGCTTACGCGGTAGGGTTGCCGGCCTTCATTCTGATCAAGGTGCTGGCGCCGGCTTGGTATGCCCATCAGGACACTCGCGGCCCGGTGCGCATCGGTGTGATCGCCATGCTCGTGAACATGGTGTTCAACCTGCTTCTGATATTTCCTCTGCAGCATGCCGGTCTTGCGCTGGCTACCAGCCTGTCGGCCTGGTTGAATGCAGGCTTGCTGGGACGTGGGTTGTGTCAACGGGGTTGGTTTACCCCGGTGGCCGGTTGGGGGTGGTTGCTGGGCCAGGTGGGTCTGGCCTGCCTGCTGATGGTCACAGTATTGCGTTTCGGGGTTGGTGATCCAGCGGACTGGCTGGCCACCACGCGCACGCAGCGTGTGTTCGATCTGTTGTTGTGGATATTTGTGGGTGCGCTGGCCTATTTCGGTGTGCTGTTCGTCAGAGGCCTGCGTCTGGCGCACCTGCGTCGTAGTGCTTAGGAGGACGGGATGAAATGTTTTCTGTGGATAGCGCTGGCAGTGACACTCATCGATCAGGTCAGCAAGTCATTGATCGTTTGGAATTTTCGTGAGTACGAGGTGGTCACCGTCTGGCCGGTATTCGATCTGACACTGGTTTACAATCGGGGGGCAGCGTTCAGTTTTCTGGCCGATGCGGGTGGCTGGCAGCAGTATCTGTTCGTCGGGTTGGCGCTGGTGATCTCCCTGCTGCTGCTGGTGTGGTTGTGGCGTCTGTCGCCGAAGTTGCAGCTCGAGGCCTGGGGGCTGTCGCTGGTGCTCGGTGGTGCGCTGGGTAATTTGGTCGATCGCCTGGTACATGGCCAAGTGGTGGATTTCCTGATGTGGCACTGGGAGGAATACTATTTTCCGTCGTTCAATTTGGCGGACAGTGCCATTACCTTGGGTGTGGCTCTGTTGCTGATCGAGGCCTTGCGTGGGAAGGTCGATATCAGCTGATGTCCTGCACAGCTTGTCGCTTTGCTCCATGTGTGGAAAACGGCCGTGGCCGAATAATGAACGCGCTGTTGCAGGAATGGATGTCGGCAAGGGACTGTTGGCGCAAGGAGTCCCTGTCAGGGACGAGTCGAGCAACCAATGACAGTGCCTGTCCCAGGGAAGGGAGCGATTTTTTTCTGCCTGTCGTTTTCCGAGTATAATTCGGCGCCTGTTTTTCGAGAACCGGGACGGGTGTGCAACTCATTCGCGGGCAACACAATTTGCGCGATGGCCACCGGGGCTGCGTAGCCACCATCGGTAATTTCGACGGTGTACACCGAGGTCACCAGGCGGTGTTCGAGGCCTTGCGTGCCCGTGCCACCGAGTATGCGCTGCCTTCACTGGTGATCACCTTCGAGCCGCATCCGCTGGAGTATTTCCAGCGTGAGGAGGCGCCGGCACGCCTGATGCGCACCCGTGAGAAGCTTGAGCACATCCGTGCAGCCGGCATCGACCGGGTGTTGCTGTTGCGTTTCGACCAGGGTCTGGCGCTGTTGTCGGCCGAGGATTTTATCCAGGAGTATCTGGTGGATGCGCTCGGTGTGCGGCATCTGTATGTTGGAGATGATTTTCGCTTTGGTCACCGGCGCACCGGCGATTTCACGTTGCTCGTGGCGGCGGGTAAGCAACATGGCTTTGCCGTGGAGAGTCTGGAGACGGTCAGTGACAGCTGTGGCCGAATCAGCAGTACGCGCCTCCGCGAGGCATTGGCGGCTGGGGATCTGGCTATGGTGCGCTGTTGCCTGGGGCTGGATTACACGGTCAGCGGTCGGGTGGCACATGGTTACAAGCGTGGGCGCAGTATCGGTTTTCCAACGATGAACATAGGGTTGGCAAGGCAGCGCAGTCCCGTGCGCGGGGTGTTCGCGGTGCGTGTCGCGGGACTCGGTAACGATCTGTTGCCTGGCGTGGCCAATGTTGGCAAACGGCCTACCCTGGAAGGGGATGCCCGCTTTCTGCTCGAGGTGCACCTGTTCGATTTCGATCGTGAGGTCTATGGCGAGCGGGTCACCGTGCATTTCATCGAACGTTTCCGCGATGAGAAGAAATTCGATTCGTTCGACCAGCTGCGTATGCAGATCGCGCAGGATGCGCGTCAGGCGCGCGATCTGCTGGCCGGCGATTTTTCCTCCTGTATCACCAGCTAGGCGTGACCGTGAGTGACTACAAAGACACACTGAACCTCCCCAAGACTGCATTCCCCATGAAGGCCAATCTGGCCCGGCGCGAGCCTGAGCGGCTGGCCAAATGGGAGAACGAAGGTCTGTATTACCGTATTCGCCATGTTTGCGAGGGGCGTCCGAAGTTTGTTCTGCACGACGGACCGCCCTATGCCAACGGCGATATCCACATCGGACACGCGGTGAACAAGCTGCTCAAGGACATGATCGTCAAGAGCCGTACCCTCGACGGCTACGATGCTCCCTATGTGCCGGGCTGGGACTGTCATGGCTTGCCGATCGAGCTCCAGGTCGAGAAGAAGGTCGGCAAGCCCGGACGTAAGGTGAGCGCAGCCGAATTCCGTCAGGCTTGTCGTGATTACGCCATGAAGCAGGTCGATCGTCAGCGTGCGGATTTCAAGCGATTGGGGGTGCTGGGCGATTGGGAGAACCCCTATCTCACCATGAACTTTTCCCAGGAGGCCGATATCGTGCGCGCCTTGGGACGCATTGCCGCGCGCGGCCACGTCGTGCAGGGTGCCAAGCCGGTGCACTGGTGCATCGATTGTGGTTCGGCACTGGCCGAGGCAGAAGTCGAGTACAAGGACGAGGAGTCCTGGGCCATCGATGTACACTTTCCGGTGGTCGATGTTGCGGACCTGCTTTCGTGCCTGTCCGAAGCCTCGCCCGGAGATGGTCCGGTGTCGGTGGTGATCTGGACCACCACCCCATGGACTCTGCCGGCCAACCAGGCGGTGGCGTTGAACGCCGATCTGGACTATGTGCTGTTGCAGGTCGGTGACAGGCGTCTGCTGATCGCCGAGGGCATGTGCGAGTCCGCGTTGGCGCGCTGGGGACAGGAGGATGCCAATGTGCTGGGTGTGGTGCGTGGCGTGGCGCTCGAGCACCTGAAACTTCGCCATCCCTTCTACGATCGCGAGGTGCCGGTGATCCTCGGCGATCATGTCACCTTGGATGCTGGTACCGGCGCGGTACACACTGCGCCAGGGCATGGCGTGGATGACTTCGTGGTTGGCCAGCGCTATGGTCTGCCGGTAGACAACCCGGTGGCCGGCAATGGTGTCTACGTGGAGGGTACTGAGCTGCTGGCCGGTGAGCACGTGTTCAAGGCCAACGACAAGGTGATCGACATCCTGCGCGATCGCGGGATGCTGGTGTATGCGGACAAGCTCAGCCACAGCTATCCGTGCTGCTGGCGGCACAAGACACCGATCATCTTTCGTTCCACCCCACAGTGGTTCATCGGCATGGAGCAGGGTGAATTGCGCAAGACTGCGCTGGCGCAGATCGAGCAGGTGGAATGGTTGCCCGACTGGGGTCGTGCGCGTATCCGCGGTATGGTCGAGAGCCGGCCCGACTGGTGCATCTCGCGTCAGCGTACCTGGGGGGTGCCCATCGCCTTCTTCGTGCACCGTGAGACCGGTGAGCTGCATCCCGATACCGAGCGGCTCACCGAGGAGGTCGCCCGGGGTATCGAATGTGAGGGTATACAGGCTTGGTTCGATCTGCAGGCCGGAGACCTGCTGGGCGAGGAGGTTGATCAGTACGAAAAGGTTACCGATACTCTGGACGTGTGGTTCGATTCTGGTGTCACCCATGCCTGCGTGCTCGATCGGAGTACCGAGTTGGCACGGCCAGCCGACCTGTACCTGGAGGGTTCCGACCAGCATCGTGGCTGGTTCCAGTCGTCCTTGCTGACTTCGGTGGCGATGTTTGAGGTGGCACCGTATCGTGCCTGCCTGACGCACGGCTTCACGGTGGACGCCCAGGGACGCAAGATGTCCAAGTCGCTGGGTAACGTCATCAGTCCACAGGAGATTCTCAAGACCCTGGGGGCCGATATCATCCGCCTGTGGGTGGCGGCCACCGATTACCGCTCGGAGATGACCGTCTCCACGGAAATCCTCAAGCGCACCGCCGATGCCTACCGGCGTATGCGCAACACGCTGCGTTTCCTGCTCGCCAATCTCAATGGGTTCGATCCCGTGGCAGACCAAGTGAAACACACGGATCTGCTGCCGCTGGACCAGTGGGCGGTCGACCGTGCCTGGCAGCTACAGGAAGAAATCCGCCAAGCCTATACCGACTACAATTTCCACCTGATCTACCAGAAGGTGCTCAACTTCTGCGTGGCAGAAATGGGCGGTTTCTATCTCGACATCATCAAGGATCGTCAGTACACCATGCCGGCTGACAGTCGCGGGCGGCGTTCCTGTCAGATCGCCATGTATCACATCGCCGAGGCCATGGTGCGCTGGTTGGCGCCGATCATGAGCTTCACTGCCGACGAGGCCTGGGAATACCTGCCTGGCGAAAGGGAAGCATCGGTGTTCATGGTCACTTGGTACGAGGGACTGCGCGAGATGCCCGATGCCGAGGCGCAGCGTATCTTCTGGCAGCGGATGATGGCGGTGCGTTCGGCTGTTTCCAAGTCGCTCGAAGCGATGCGCAAGGCCGGGTGGATAGGTTCCTCACTGGAAGCCGAGGTGGATCTGTACTGCAATGACGCCTTGCGTGCGCAGATCGAACGCTTGGGCGGAGAACTGCGTTTCGTGCTCATCACCTCCGAGGCGGAAGTGCGGTCTCTGGATCAGAGTCCGCCAGAGGCAGAGGCGACCGACATCGAGGGGCTGTTCGTGCGAGTACGTGCCAGTAAACATGCCAAGTGCGTACGATGTTGGCACCATCGGCCCGATGTGGGTGTGGACCCGGATCATCCCAGCCTGTGCGGACGTTGTGTTGCCAATGTCGCGGGTGGTGGCGAAAAACGAGAGACTGCCTGACGCGGTTCTGCGGAGGTCGAGGAGGGATGACGATGGGCAGGAAATCGTCCAATGTGGTCTGGCACAAGGCTGCTGTCAGCCGAGCCGATCGTGAGCAGCGCAACAATTGCCGGTCGGTTGTACTCTGGTTCACTGGCCTGTCGGCTTCGGGCAAGTCCACGCTGGCGCACGCGGTGGAAAAGGAACTGTACGAACTGGGTTGCAATACCTATGTGCTCGATGGTGACAACGTGCGCCACGGGCTATGTTCCGATTTGGGGTTCAGCCTGGAGGATCGTGCCGAGAACCTGCGTCGTATCGGCGAGGTGGCCAAGTTGATGACCGAGGCCGGCACCATCGTGCTCACCGCCTTCATCTCGCCATTGTGTAGCGATCGTGAGCGAGTACGCAGCTTGTTTCCACACCGGGACTTCATCGAGATCTTCTGTGACGCCAGTATCGAGGTCTGTGAATCGCGCGACCCCAAGGGGCTGTATCGGCGTGCACGTGCCGGTGAGATCCCCGAGTTCACCGGCATCTCATCACCGTACGAGCCGCCGATCAATCCCGAGTTGCGCTGCAATACCGGAGAGGATAGTGCGGAACACAATGTGGCGCGGGTTCTCAACCTATTACGGGAGCGTGGCATCATTCCACATTGAGACGTTGGTGGCACAGGGAGGGAAGCGCCTCGGCTAGGCGCGGCCCGGGACGCGCCAGCAGGGTACTGCCGAGGTGGCCGTGCGCCGAAGGGGTGTCGCGCAGTACCAAGTGTGGCAGATGTGTGCGCTGCAGCAGGGTTTCCGGGTCGGGCGTGAACACAGCACGTTCTGTCTCTGCAAAGGTGTTGTGCAGTCCCAGATGGCGTAATACATCGTTCAGCCAGTGACGTCCCCCCAAGCTCAGGGGGGGATGAGGCCAGATCTCGATATAGACCTTGAGGGGCGGCAGGGTGGTGCAGGGCGTGTTCACGGCCGTCAGAAACCGGGTGGCTGCAGTGTCGGCCGCTTCGCGGGTGTTCATCAGTCGTCCGAGGGCATGGATATCCTCGGCGATATCGTCCAGGCTCGAGGGTTCGCTGGCATAGAGACGGATATCAAGGGAGCCCAGCCAAGCCAAGTCGGCCGGGCGGGTGCCCGAGGTCCAGACTACGATCAGGTCGGGTTGTAATGTCAGTAGGTGTTCCCTGTCGATACCGCCATAATTGTACAATGCCGTCACCCGATGAGGCAGCGGTCGGTCGGCCGGTACGGCCCCCACCAGCAAGTCGATGCCGCCGGCGGCGATTACGAGCTCGGTGGTGTGTGGTGCCAACGATACCACCCGCGGGCCGGCCACCGCCTGTACCGCCAGCCAGTACGACAATACCAGCCATAGACTTCTCATTCCAGAAGACTCCGGTAGCGTTCCCAGTCGAAAGCGGATCCTGGGTCAGTCTTGCGGCCAGGAGCGATGTCGGCATGTCCGATGATGCGTTGCGGGACGATGGCCGGGTAATGGGCGTGGATCTGTTGCGTGAGCTGTGCCAGCTGATCGTATTGTGCGTCGGTGTAGGGATGTTCGTCGGTTCCTTCCAGTTCGATGCCGATGGAGAAGTCGTTGCAGTGCTCGCGGCCGGAAAAGCAGGACGCGCCGGCATGCCAGGCGCGGCGATCCAGAGGTACGAACTGGCAGCTGCTGCCGTCGCGGCGGATCAATAGATGGGCCGATACCTGCAGCATGGCGATCTCGGCGAAATACGGGTGAGTATCCGGGTTGAGGCGGTTGAGGAACAGATCCTCGATCCAGGGATTGCCGAATTCCCCCGGTGGCAGGCTGATGTTGTGGATAACCAGCAGGTCCACGGTATTGCCCGGTGGGCGTTCGTCGCAGTTGGGTGAGGGGATGCGGTGTACCCCGGGCAGCCAGATGCCGTCGTTCATAGTGCCTCCTCGGCCGGCAGTTGCAGCGCCTCCTCGATTGCCCGCTCGATGGCCTCGACGCGCGCCTCGCAATCTAGGGCGCAATGGTAGTTGCCATCCGAGAACAGGAACAGTGCCGGCAGGTGGAAGATCTCGAATTCGCGCACCAGGCCGCCTTCCCGTTCGGCATCGACTTTGTAGATTCGCACGTTCGGGTGTTGAATCTGGACCTCGTGCAGCACTCGTTTCAGGTGACGGCAGGCGATACAGGCCGGGCTGGTGAAAAATACCAGAGTGAGGGCAGGATCCTTGGCGATTCGGTGGTGCAGACTGAACTGGCTCATTTTCGGAAGCATTTCGTGCATGATAGGAGCCGGACGACTCGTGTGTCACGGTTTTGATGTGTGGGCCCATCAGGAAAGGGAGTCCCTCTGGGTGATGAGAGTCTGCCCGAGCCCATGAAGGCCCTGCCGGGGCGGTGGCAGATCCCGTTGCCCAAGGTGGGATCGTGTGATCGTCGATTCTTCAATGATTCATCGCATCCGGCCCAGTGTTTACTGAATAACCTGGCACGTGCCGATCTGGTCCGAATTGATGATGGCGATCGTTCCGTGAACGGTCCCTATGGCCACATCGAATCGGTGATATTGCACATTCTCGGTGATTTCGACGACGATGTCGGTATCTTCGAGGAGGTCAACTGTGCGCAAGCTCGATGAGCTGAACATGTCGCTGATGGCTCGTGTCTCAATGCCATGCTCAAGCGTACCGAATCGGTGTCACCCACCTACTGATCCAGCGCGTTACAATGCGAGTGCCGAGCCAGGACCCTGGTCGGTATTTTTTCGTGGGAGATACACATGAGCGAGAAGATTAGTGACAGTGGTCTGAAGTACGAAGATCTGGTCGAGGGTGAGGGCGCGGTGGCCGAGCCGGGGAAGCAGGTCGTGGTGCATTACACCGGCAGGCTGGAAGATGGCATCAAGTTTGATTCCAGCGTCGATCGCAACGAGCCTTTCCGGTTCACGCTGGGACGCGGCATGGTGATCCGTGGCTGGGACGAGGGCGTGGCCGGGATGAAGGTGGGCGGCAGGCGCCGGCTGGTGATTCCGCCGCACCTGGGCTACGGGCCGCAGGGGGCGGGCGGGGTGATCCCGCCGAATGCCACCCTGGTATTCGAAGTGGAACTGCTCGATATCCTCTGATGAAACCGGATGCTGCGGAGATTGCCCGCCAGGTGCGGCAGGCCTTGCGCGAGGACTTGGGCGAGGGCGACCTGACGGCGCAGCTCGTGCCCGCGACGGTGCAGGCGCAGGCCACGGTGATTGCACGAGAGCCGGCGGTGCTGTGCGGCTGCGACTGGCTGGACGAGGTGCTGCGCCAGGTCGATCCTGTCTGCCGTGCGGAATGGGTCGTTGCAGACGGCGAAGCGTTGACGCCCGATCGGCCCCTGTGTCGCCTGCAAGGGCCGGCACGCAGCTTGCTCACCGCCGAACGTACCGCGCTCAACTTTCTGCAGACCCTGTCGGGCACAGCCACTCTGGCAGCGCGCTATGTGCAGGCCGTGGCCGGCACCGGCGCGCGTATCCTGGATACCCGAAAGACGGTTCCCGGATTACGTCTGGCCCAGAAATACGCAGTGCGTTGCGGTGGTGCCAGCAACCATCGCATCGGCCTGTTCGATGCCATTCTCGTCAAGGAGAATCACATCGCGGCAGCCGGATCCATTGTGGGCGCGCTGGCCGCCGCGCAGTGCATTTGCGAGGGCCTGGGGCTGGGGCAGCCGGTGGAGATCGAGGTCGAGGACCTGGCGCAGCTCGAGGAGGCGCTGGCGCAGGGCGCGAAGCGGGTGCTGCTCGACAACTTTGACCTGCCTGCCCTGCGCGAGGCTGTGCGTCTGAATGCCGGGCGTGCCCGCCTGGAGGCCTCGGGCGGGGTCGACCTGGAGACTGTGCGCGCCATCGCCGAGACTGGGGTAGACGACATCTCGGTGGGTGCCCTGACCAAGGATGTGCACGCGGTCGATCTGTCGATGTGCTTTACCTGATTACTGTAAAGCAATGCTCAGAGCGCTCTCCGTGGGCGGGTCTCAGGGCATCCATCCACGGTGTTGCACTGGTTTGACATGGAATGGGCATGCCTGCTGCCTGTGCGCCTTGTGGGTGAACGCCCTGAGACCCGCTGAGTGTCGCTTTACTTTAGGGTTGCCTCAGTATTCCCAGAATGCCGGCCCCGGCGGCAGCAGCAGGCGCAGGCCGGCGAAGCCGGTCTCTGTGTCGGCGGGCACGCCGATGCGGAAGCTGGTGCGCCGCACCGCCGGCTGGCTGTGCAGCGAGGCGCCACGCTGCACGTTCCAACCCGCGTCCAGTCCCAGGGTGGCCAGTTCGGGGTCTTCTGGCGCCTGGTAGGCATCGTAGGCCTCGAAGGGGTTGGCGCACCATTCGCGGGCTCGCCCGGTGTCTTCCAGCAGGCCCAGCCGGGCCGCGGTCTCCCACTGGTACTCGTGTTGCAGCACCGCCCCTTCCAGTTCTTCGATCTGTGTCGAGGCCCAGGCGGCGAAGGCGCGCGCCTCGTGGATGTTGATGCCAGTGACCGGTTCATCCGGTGCCAGGTCGGCCGGCCCCTTGATGCCCTCGCCGTAGCAGAGTCCCTGGGCATCGCGTCGCCAGTGCCAGGGCGCGGTGCGTTCGTGCCGTGCCAGCCAGTCCTGTCCGGCGGCATCCCACCAGTCGGTGTTTTCGTAGCCTCCCTCTTCGATGAAGGCCAGGAATTCGGCATTGCTCACCGGCCGTTTCTGGATACGGAAGGCGTGCAGTTCGACCACCTGTACCGGCTGCTCGCAATCGGTGATCACGCCCTTGCGGGCGCCGATGCGGTAATGGCCCTGATCGATGCGCTGGCTGTCTGCTGCCGGTCGGTGGGCCCGCAATGGCTGGGTGACTGCGTGGTTGTCGTGTTCCCGGTTCAGGGTGCGCGCCTGGGTTACTGCCAGCAGGGTTTCGTAGATCAGGGCGTGGCGCTGTACCAGCCAGGCGGGCAGCCAGCCACCTTCGAGCAGAGGGTGTTCCGGCAGGAAGCGGGGGTTGGCCAGCAGAGTCATGTGGTGATCGAAGATCTCCAGCGCCCAGTTGAGCAGGTGATCCTGGGGCGGCAGTTGTGCGAACAGGGCATCGTCGGGCACCACGTCGTGTGCAAAGAAATGGCGCACCCGCTCGCTCAGGTCGTGGTCGTCGAACAGGTGTCCGCGCAGCAGGTGGGTCTCCAGGTACACGGCGCGTCCCAGCAGCCAGCCGACGGCCGGCAGCCGTGGGTGGAAGCGACGATTCACATCGCGAGCGGGCAGGGCCTCGACGAGCTGGACGAGGCGTTCGTGTATGCCGGCGAGCGCACCGAGGGTCTGGACTGGAATCATGCAACCGCCTTCCGAATACGGGAAAGGCGCCGATCTTACTGAGACAAGCTGAGGTAAGGCAACGCCCAGAGCACCCCCGGCAGAGAGCAGGTGCCCAGGCGGAACTGTGAGGAGGCCTCGTGAAGGTGGGCTGCCGACTGGTCCAGACTTTCACTGGCCGCGGACACCTCCTCGGCCAATCGGTAGGTGGCGTGGGAGGAATCGTTAATCTGCACCATGCTCTATGATCTCCTTGGTTGCCACATTCTGTTCCCCGGTGGCGGTGGGATCTGGGCGCTCATGTCGTTGATGTGTTCGATGGCCTGATTGATGGCATCCAGCGCTTTGCTGGTGCGGTGTGTCTCGGTTACCCCGC
>JANEMA010000022.1:0-18246 GCA_024510845.1 Gammaproteobacteria bacterium | reverse complement strand
GGTTGCCACATTCTGTTCCCCGGTGGCGGTGGGATCTGGGCGCTCATGTCGTTGATGTGTTCGATGGCCTGATTGATGGCATCCAGCGCTTTGCTGGTGCGGTGTGTCTCGGTTACCCCGCTCGAGGAACATTATGTGAATATTGCGAAGAATTGCGTGGTAGCGGCCGATTTCCGGCTGTTCGACAAGGCCGGTGAACTGATCGATTCGTCCGATAGCAACGGCCCCCTGGTGTATCTGCACGGTGCGGAACAACTGCTGCCGGCGCTCGAGGCCGCGCTGGACGGCCATGCCATAGGCGACGAGCTGATGGTTGAACTGACCCACGAGCAGGCATTTGGTGAGCATGATCCGGTCCTGGTGGACAAGGTGCCACGTGCCAATTTTCCGGGTGTGGATCACATCGATCCTGGCATGCGTTTCCAGACCGGGTTGCCGGACGGCACGCCCATGGTGGTCACTGTCACTGCAGTGGATGACGAATGGGTCACTGTCGACGGCAATCACGAACTGGCCGGCAAGGACCTGCGTTTCGAACTGAAGGTGGTCGCGGTGCGCGAGGCCACGGCAGAGGAGATGGCGCATGGCCATGCCCACGGCGTAGACGGTAGCGAGGAGCACTGAAGAGGACCTTCCCCGGGCCGCACATTCGTGGCGAGGGCGCCCTCAGGCCTTGCCGAACCATTTTTCCAGCCAGGCGACGATATCGCTGGATTCATAAAGCCAGCGGGTCTTGCCGTCTTCCTCGATGCGTAGGCAGGGCACCTTGTACCGGCCGCCCTGTTCGATCAGTTCTGCCCGGTATTGCGGGGTGTTCAGGGCGTCGCGCAACGCGATGTTCAGGCCGAGCCGGTGGATGGTGCGGCGTACCCTGATGCAGAAGGGACAGAGCCGGAACTGGTAGAGCGCCAGGTTCGCGGTCTGTGCGTCCAGCGCGGCCTGTGCTTCAGGCGTGCGTTGAGGTGGTTTCGGACGGGTGAGCCAGTCGCCAAACAGGATGAGCCGGCCGAGCACCCAGCGGATCGCGCGCAGGATCACGATTTTCCGCCTCCCAGACAGGGGGGCGAATCGGGCGACTGCCCGCCTTTTACAAACCATTCCCCGGGCGTCATGGTATGCAGGGCCAGGGCGTGGATAGTGTCCATGATCTCTCCAGCAAGGACCTGGTTGACCGCGCGGTGACGCTGGATCAGTGACTGGCCGGCAAAGGCCTCGGCAACCAGGGTTACCTTGAAGTGCGATTGCGCATCTTCAGGCACATTGTGCATATGGCTCTCGTCGAGCACCTCGAGGTGCAGTGGCGCGAAGGCGTCTTTCAGGACCTGTTCGATTCTCTCCTGCATGCGCATGGCGAAGGCTCCGGTCGGTATTCGGGAAGGCGATTCTGGAGCCGCCTGGCGTGCGCATCAACCCGGCGGGCCTGGGGAAACCGCTGGATCGCTCAGCGGTTCTGGTGCAGGGTGTGCCTGAGCTCGGCGATACGCACCGACCATTCGGCCGGCCCACGCTGGTGCACCGACTTGCCGTGGCTGTCCACCGCCACGGTGACCGGCATGTTCTGTACCTCGAACTCGTAGATGGCTTCCATCCCCAGATCCTCGAAGGCGACCACCCGGGCCTTCTTGACTGCCTGTGAGACCAGGTAGGCAGCGCCGCCGACTGCGATCAGGTAGGCGGCCCTGTGGCGGCGGATGGACTCGATGGTCTCGGGGCCACGTTCGGCCTTTCCGATCATGCCCAGCAGGCCGGTCTGGCCAAGCATCACCTCGGTGAACTTGTCCATACGCGTGGCCGTGGTGGGGCCGGCCGGTCCCACCACCTCGTCGCCGACTGGATCGACCGGACCGACGTAGTAGATCAGTCGGTTGGTGAAGTCCACGCCCTCGGGCAGGCCCTGGCCCGATTCCATAAGTTGCTGAATACGTTTGTGCGCGGCGTCACGCCCGGTGAGCAGGCGGCCGGACAGCAGCAGGCGATCGCCGACTTGCCAGGAGGCGATCTCCTCGCGGGTCAGGGTGTCGAGCTCCACCCGCCGTGCCTCGGGTCCGGGCGCCCAGTGGATATCGGGCCAGTCGTCCAGCGAGGGCGGTTTGAAGGTGGCGGGTCCGGTGCCGTCCAGTTCGAACTCGAGGTGCCGGGTGGCCGCGCAGTTGGGGATCATGCCCACAGGTAGCGAGGCGGCATGGGTGGGATAGCTGAGGATCTTGACGTCGAGCACCGTGGTCAGGCCGCCCAGTCCCTGGGCGCCGATGCCCAGCGTGTTGACCCGCTCGTGGATCTTCAGGCGCAGTTCTTCGATGGGATTGGACGGGCCGTGCTGTTGCAGTTCGTGGATGTTGATGGGTGATAGCAGGGACCGTTTGGCCATCAGCATGGCCTTTTCGGGGGTGCCTCCGATACCGATTCCGAGGACTCCAGGCGGGCACCAGCCCGCTCCCATGCCCGGCAGGGTGCGCACGACCCACTCGACCAAGTCGTCGTTGGGGTTGAGGGTGGTAAAACGGGCTTTGTTCTCCGAGCCGCCTCCCTTGGTGGCGATGGCGATCTCGAAGCGGTCGCCGGGTACCAGCTCGGTGTGGACGATAGCCGGGGTGTTGTCGCCGGTGTTGCGACGCTCTCCGATCGGTGGATCGACCATGGAGGCACGTAGTGGATTCGTCGGATCGGTATAGGCGCGGTGCACGCCCTCGTCGATTATCTCCTGCAGAGAGCGGTTGCTGTCGAAACGCACATTCATGCCGATCTCGAGGAAGACCACCACCACGCCGGTGTCCTGGCAGATCGGCCGGCGACCTTCGGCGCTCATGCGCGAGTTGGTAAGGATCTGTTCCAGTGCGTCCTTTGCCGCAGGCGACTGTTCGCGCTCCCAGGCCGCGGCCACCACACGCATGAAGTCCCGTGGGTGGAAGTACGAGATGTATTGCAGGGCATTGTGGATGCTCTGGATGAGGTCGTCTTCGCGGATCAGTGTCATGTTTTCATACACCCAGCATCAGGCGGGCTGGATCTTCCAGGCACTGCTTGACGGTGACCAGTGTCTGTACGGCCTCGCGCCCGTCGATGATACGGTGGTCATACGAAAAGGCGAGGTACATCATCGGACGGATCACGATTTCGCCATCGACCACCACCGGGCGCTCGGTGATGTTGTGCATGCCCAGGATGGCGCTCTGCGGCGGGTTGAGGATGGGGGTGGACAGCATGGAACCATAGACCCCTCCGTTGGAAATGGTGAAGGTACCACCAGTGAGTTCCTCGTAGCTGAGGGTGCCGTCCTTTGCCTTTTGCGCGAACTGCTTGATGCGGCGCTCGATCTCCGCGAAGCCGAGTTGGTCGGCATCATGCAGGATGGGCACCACCAGGCCGCGCGGCGAGCCCACGGCGATACCGATGTCGAAGTAGTCATGATAGACGATATCGGTGCCGTCCACCGAGGCGTTGACCACCGGGAATTTCCTGAGTGCCTCGATCACGGCCTTGACGAAGAAGGACATGAAGCCCAGTTTGACGTCGTGTTCCTGCTCGAAACGCTCGCGCAGGCGGTGGCGCAGGGCCATGACCTCGGACAGGTCCACCTCGTTGAAAGTGGTGAGGATGGCTGCGGTGTGTTGTGCCTCGACCAGGCGCTCGGCGATACGCGCACGCAGGCGGCTCATGGGTACCCGCGTCTTGTTGCGCGTTGGTCCGCTCTCTGCCGCCGGCGGGATCATCGCCTTGATGTCTTCCTCGTCCTGCTGTTTCTGTAGCTCGTCGAGATAGCGCATCACGTCTGCCTTCAGGATGCGTCTGTCCTTACCGGTGCCGCGGATCTTGCTCGGGTCCAACGACAGTTCCTTGACCAGTCGACGTACTGCCGGGGTGAGCACGGGTTCGGCATCGTTGCTTGTGGGTGGTGACTCTGCCACGGGTGACGAAGCTTTTGTGGCTGAAACCGATGTCTTTGCTGCAGGTGTCTCGATCGGTGTGGTGGTCTTTGCGGCAGCACTGCCCTGTTCGATGAGCCCCAGCAGGTCGTCGCTGGTGACCACGGCGCCAGTCTCGGCGCGGATTTCGGTGAGTACCCCATCGACCGGGGAGGGGGCCTCGAGTACGACCTTGTCGGTTTCCAGAACCAGCAGGATCTCGTCGCGTGTGACGGTATCGCCCGGCTGCTTGTGCCAGGCCAGTACGGTGGCGTCGGTGACCGATTCGGGAAGGGTCGGAACCTTCAGTTCGATGGGCATGATTCAACCTCTGCAGTTCATGGACGGATCGGCATAGCCGGTGAGGGCATCGTCGACCAGTTTTTCCTGTTCTTCCTGGTGCACTCGGAAATAACCGGTGGCCGGCGCTGCGGCCGAGGGACGGCCGCAGTAGATCAGCGGTTTGCGCGAGTTCAGCGAGGCATGAAAGCGGTGCTTGATTCGGTCCCAGTAGCCCTGGTTCTGGGGTTCTTCCTGGCACCAGATGTATTTCTCCACCGCAGGGTAGCTGTCGATGATCTGGCGGTAGGCATCCCAAGGGAAGGGATAGACCTGTTCCAGACGCACGATGGCCACGTCCTCGATGCCGCGACTGCGCCGTGCCTGCAACAGGTCATAGTAGACCTTGCCAGTGCACAGGATGAGTTGTCGGACCTTGTCTTTGTCGAGCGGATCGATTTCGTCGATGACGGTCTTGAACCGGCCGGTGCTCAGCGATTCCAGTGGTGAGGCAGCCAGTGGACTGCGCAACAGGCTTTTGGGCGTGAACACGATCAAGGGGTGCCGGAAGGGACGGATCATCTGCCGCATCAGCAGATGGAAGATCTGCGCCGATGTGGTGGGCACGCAAACCTGTATGTTGTGCTCGGCGCACAGCTGCAGGTAGCGCTCGGGGCGCGCCGAGGAGTGTTCCGGACCCTGACCTTCGTAGCCGTGTGGCAGAAACAGGGTGAGTCCGCAGTACAAATTCCACTTGGCGCCGGCCGATGTGATGAATTGGTCGATCACCACCTGGGCGCCATTGGCGAAGTCACCGAACTGGGCTTCCCAGATGGTTAGTCCATCGGGTTCGGCCGAGGCGTAGCCGTACTCGAAGGCCAGCACCGCTTCCTCGGACAGTACCGAATCGATGATCAGGCAGTTCGGCTGTTTCGGGTGCAGATGCTGCAGGGGCATGTAGCTCTCGCCGGTCTCCTGGTTGCGCCACATGGCATGGCGGTGGAAGAAGGTGCCGCGCCGGGCGTCCTGCCCCGAGAGGCGAACCGGGTAGCCGCGGTCGAGCAGGCAGGCATAGGCCATGATCTCGGCGAAGCCCCAGTCCATCAGCCGGGTGCCCTGCGCCATCTGCTGACGGTCCTCGAGGATGCGCGCCAGCCGTGGGTGCAGCGGGAAGTCCTGCGGCGGGGTGAAGATCTGTCCGGCCAGCGCTGCGACGCGGTCGGGATCGACCCGGGTGTCGATTGGAGTATCCCAGCTCACGCCGTGGAAGCGTTTCCAGTCCACGTGGATGCGTCCATCCAGGTCGCACAGGGCGGTTCGGCCCACGCAGTTGCCCTTCTCGAATTCGTTGCGGATGTCTTCCGTCTCCTGCTGTACTGCCTCGGGTGTGACCACGCCCTTGGCGATCAGACGTTCGGCATACAGGGCGCGTACCGGCGGGTGGTTGCGGATCTTGCGATACATGATTGGTTGGGTCACTGCGGGTTCGTCGGCCTCGTTGTGACCCTGCCGGCGGTAGCACACCAGATCGATCACCACGTCCTTGTGGAAGCGCATGCGGTAGTCGAAGGCCAGGCGGGTGACGAAGATCACCGCTTCGGGATCGTCGCCGTTCACGTGGAAGATGGGGGCCTGTACCATCTTGGCGATGTCGGTGCAGTAATGCGTCGAACGGCTGTCCAGCAGGTTGCTGGTGGTGAAGCCGATCTGGTTGTTGATCACGATATGCACCGTGCCACCGCCACTGAAACCCCGTACTTGCGACATGTTGAAGGTCTCCTGGTTGACGCCTTGGCCTGCGATGGCGGCGTCACCGTGGATCACCACCGGGATGATCTTGTCGCCGGTGATATCGTGGTAGCGCTGCTGGCGTGCGCGCACCGAGCCCATGATGACCGGGTTGATGATATCCAGGTGCGAGGGGTTGAAGCCCAGGGTGACATGGATGGGGCCGTGTGGAGTCTCCAGATCCACCGAAAAGCCCTTGTGATACTTCACGTCGCCCGATGAAAGGATGCCCCGGTCGGGGTGTTCTGGGTGTGCGCCCTCGAATTCCTGGAAGATCTCGCGCGGTGGCTTGGCCAGGATATTGGCCAGCACGTTGAGTCGTCCGCGATGCGCCATACCGATGACCACTTCCTCGGCCTGGTCGCGTCCTGCACGAACGATCAGTTCATCGAGCAGGGGAATCAGCGTCTCACCGCCCTCGAGCGAGAAACGCTTCTGCCCTACGAATCGGGCATGCATGTACTTCTCGATACCCTCGGCTGCGGTGATCATGTGCAGCAGCCAGTGCCGGTCTTCGTCGTCCAGTTCGGGATGCGCACGATAACCCTCCAGGCGTCGCTGTATCCAGCGCTTTTCCTCGGTGCTCGTGATGTGCATGTACTCCGAGCCGACCTTGCTGGTATAGACTGTTTGTACGATCTTGAGGATCTCGCGCAGTGGCAGGCGCTCGGGGGCGAACAGTGAACCGGTGTTGAAGGTCTCGTCCATGTCTGCATCGGAGAGGCCGTAATGGGAGGGTTTCAGTTCGGGCAGAGGGGTGATGTCGTGCAGCGTGAGGGGATCGAGATCGGCGTTTTGATGGCCGCGTACCCGGTAGGCATTGATGAGGCGCAATACCTTTACCTGACGCTCGGCCGCCGTTGCATTGAAGGCTGGTGCCGGGCGGCGGACCGAGTCGGTGGTCGGGTGCGTGAGGTCGATGCGGATTTCGTGGTGTGAGATATCGGGCCGGTCGTGTTCCCGTCCGTCTACCGGTGGTAGCGGTTCGAAGTGCCGACGCCAGTCCTCGGGAACACTGGTAGGGTCTTTCAGAAAGTTTTCGTAGAGTGCTTCGATGAAGGGAGCGTTGTCGCCGAAGAAGCCCGAGGTCTGGGCCTGTTTTTCCAGAAAGTCCGACATTTTTGGATGATCGACCTTTTTTGTTTGGGTGTGGTGCCAGCCATACTCAATGGGTTGATATGCAAATCAGGCTAGCACATGTGCAGCAAGTGTCCATGAATCATTGAAATAGTATGGATATCCCAATAACGAGGTGCGTGCCGGCGTGTGAATGCCGGGGCAGGTATGTCTCGAGGGGCGGTCATTGGTTCCCGAGATGGTTCGTATGGGGCACCTGCCGATGGAAAACCGTTACGGGCTGATCGTGGATACCCGGGTGATCCAGGCGACGGGCACCGTCGAACGGGAGACCGCTATCGCCATGGCCGAAGTGCTCGACAGTACGCACCGGGTGATGCTGGGCAATGAATATTTATGAGTTTCATGAACCATACAAAACAAAGCCCGGTGGTGGTAAACTGAAAGGGAGTACAGTGGCAGGAATTACTTTTGTGAGAACAGGAGAAAAATATGTGTAACTTGAAGTTGGAAGAAAAAATCCTTGTAAGGGATTCCATTGTATTCAGTATGGCAACATTGATGATCACCTGGGTAATATTTGGTCTGTTTCTGGGAGTTGAGGACTTTGCTTACATAATGTTTGTTCCAGCAATTGTGGCTCTTGTCATGAATTATGCTCGTAACAGATCCTTTAGAAGCCTTCTTGATCCTTTAACCAGAAAACCAGATGCCAGATCAATATTGTTCGCTTTCTTATATCCCTTGGCAGCCATAGCAATTTTGGCGTTTATTGACGTGATTTCAGGTATTGGCACACTGGACATGAATCACCTGAGAAAACTAATGGAATTGCCCACGTTGGGTGCTGCTATTTTTAGTGTTCTCCTGATGTTTGGAGAAGAATATGGTTGGAGAGGATACTTGTTGGACAATATTGCCAAGATTAAGGGTGAAATCCATGCAACTGTAGTTGTTGGAATTATTTGGGCTGTTTGGCATGGGCCTGGCGTATATGAACTAGGCATGGAGTCTGGAGCAAAGCATCCACTATTGCAATCACTTGTTCAAATGATATCTGTTTTCGTGATTTCATTCCCTTTTTCTTATTCTTACTTCAAGACCAGAAGTATTGTTCCGCCAATGATACTTCATTTTATATGGAATCATTACAATCCATTGATGTTGGGAAGCGTTTACAGCAATGAACCTGGAATCATTAAAGGAGAAATCATGTTGATAAATGGCGAAGGTGTTGCAGGAATACTTTTTGGATTATGTTTTATTCTCTGGTTCACAAAAGTTTATAGAAGGAAAGCCGCATAAACCGTAACTATCTGTACAGTTCCCATGTCATTTCGGAGTCTCTGAAAAATTTCCTGCTCATGCGGAAATCTCCCCATCCACCTGCCGGAACCACAAGCGTGGTCCAATGAAACATTTTGGCCTGACCAATGCGCACCTGATGAAGCACAGCAGGAAGACTCGCAAGGAACAGTTTTTGGAGGAGATGGACGCCATTATCCCCTGGCAGCGGCTGCTTTCGGCAATCGAGCCGTTCTAGCCCATGGCCGCTCGGGGCCGTTGCCGCATTCCCCTGGAGACCATGCTGCTACACAGCCTGATCTTCACCCCGGCAAAGGTGCCGGACAACAAGGTTATGGATCAGTTGCTGCACGGCGAGGAAGAATCGGTGCATGGCGACAAGGCTCACACCTGCAAGCGACACAACCTGCTGGCGAGCGATCCGGAGAAGGGACCGATCTGGTGCATGCCGTTCAGGAAACCGGCAGAAGGAGAACTGCCGGAATGGAAGCGGGCAATCAACCGTTGCTTGTCCAGCCTGCGGGCCATTGGTGAGTTTCTCTTCCGGGTCGTCAAGCGGCAGTTCAACTTCCGGAAGGTTCATTACCGGGGTTTATTCAAGAACAGCCAGGCGCTGACGACCCGGTTTGCCCTGGCGAGCCTCTACAGGGTCCGACGACGATTGCTTGCGCTCACAGGATCAGTGTGCCCATGGGCCGATGAATGGCCTCGGTAGAAGCGAAAAACCGCCAGAAAGCCCCTTTGGGGTGACTTCAGAGGCGGTTTTCAGCGAGCCATTCGTCGGGACTTGCAAAAAATCATCCGGTTGGCTTGTCGGTTGGAAAAACGCCATTCATCAGAGGTTCCCAAGGCATGTGGCGCCCCCGAGACGATTCGAACGTCCGACCTACCGCTTAGGAGGCGGTTGCTCTATCCGACTGAGCTACGGGGGCAGGGGCAGGCATACTAACATTCTCTGTCAGGTTTCGTATGCTCTGCTGTTCTGGCAGGTGGAGGTATCGAGACCCTGGATCTCACCGGTGGCGTGCCGGAACTGCATCCAGGTTTCACGAGTTAGGATGGGTTGGAGCGGGGCGGCCAGTATCTGGCCGTATGATCCACCTGATCGCCAGCCCCTCTAAGGTCCCATTCTGAAATCCACCATGGATCGTCATGATGTGTTCGCTTCTGTCCGTTGTCGTGGTGACGAACTCAATCCCATTTCAGCGCACCACCGGTCTGGTACTCGGTAACGCGGGTCTCAAAGAAGTTCTTTTCCTTGCGCAGATTGGCCTGCTCGTCCAGCCAGGTGAGTGTGGGTTCGGCGCCGGGATAGGGCTCCTCGAGACCGAGGTTGCGCGCGCGCCGGTTGGCGATGAAGCGGTATTGGCCGATGTGGTCCTTCTTGCTGTAGCCAAGGATGGGATCGCGCAGGATGTAGCCGACATAGGAGGCCTCGGCCGCCTCGCACTCTTCCCACATCTCGGTCAGTGCTTTCGGGTCGGGCTGGATGTCTTCCTCTAGCATGATCTGCCTGGCGACACGGATACCGAAGGAGGCATGCAGCACCTCGTCGCGCATGATGTATTGCAGCTGTTCAGCGGTGCCCTTCATCAGACCACGGCGTTGCAGGGCGAAGATGGGCGAGAAGCCATTGTAGAACCAGCAGCCCTCGAAGATGCCCGCAAAGAAGATATAGGCCATCAGGAAGTTGTGCAGTTCTTCCCGGTCATTGAGGTCGATGTCGGGACGCAGGATGGAATTCAGGCGCCGGTTGGCGAGCTGGATCTTGCCGTTGATCTCTGGCACCACGCGGTAGCGGTTGTAGATTTCGCTCTGGTCCAGACCAATGGACTCGATGCAGTGCTGGTAGGTCCAGGTGTGTAGGGACTCCTCGTACACCTGTCGGGCCTGATAGATCTGCAATTCGGGCGCGGACATTTTCTCCATCACAGCCAGGCCGATGTTGCGCATGGCGAGGATGTCCGAGGTGGTCAGGTAGGCGAGCACGTTCTCGTACACGTGACGTTCCTCGAGCGTCAGCTTGTGGTGATAGTCGTGTACGTCCTGGTTCATGTTGATGTCCAGCGGCGTCCAGTGATTGCGGTTGGCGTTGAGGAAGTATTCCCAGGCCCAGGGATATTTGAATGGTGCCAGCTGGTTGATGTCGGTTAGCCCGTTGACCACCCGCTTGTCGTCCGGATTGACCGGTTTGAGGTCGGCCGGATCCGGGGTGTGCAGTGGCTGGCCGTGGATCTCTGGCTTGACTCTGGTGAGGGGGTTGACGGCGGTTGGCGTGGCCGTCGGTTTCTCGGCGAGTGGGTTGGCCTGGGGCGGCAGTTCGTGTTCGGCGGTCCGGTCCGGTTTGGCGGCCGGCCGGATAGGGCTCAGTGGATCGTCCCAGTTCAGCATCTGTTTGTCTCCTCGGCTACGGGGGGCAGGTACACCCTGTTGTATCTTTGATGTTCAGAACCGCAAAGGCTTGTCTTGTTTTCATGTCCTGGCGGATTCCTTTGT
Organism: Gammaproteobacteria bacterium; assembly: GCA_024510845.1. Taxonomy (GTDB): domain Bacteria; phylum Pseudomonadota; class Gammaproteobacteria; order Chromatiales; family Chromatiaceae; genus MONJU. The sequence continues at coordinate 7,399 of JANEMA010000022.1, read as the reverse complement.
GTAATTTTGTGTCCCTTGCAGTAACTTTTTTACTGGCAGGCCTCGCAGTCCGGGTCGAGGATGCTGCATGTCTTGGGTGCAGCACTGCCGGTGGCGTTCAGGGTGCCGGCCGGTCCCTGGTCCACGGTGGTCTTCTCGACGTGGGTGGCACCCATGGAACGCAGGTAATAGGTGGTCTTGAGGCCACGCACCCAAGCCAGCTTGTAGAGGTTGTCCAACTTCTTGCCCGAGGGTTCGGACATGTAGAGGTTGAGGCTCTGCGCCTGGTCGATCCATTTCTGGCGGCGTGCCCCGGCTTCCACCAGCCAGCGGGGGTCGATCTCGAAGGCGGTGGCGTAGAGCTGCTTGAGGTCTTCGGGCACCCGGTCGATGGGTTGCACTGAGCCATCGAAGTAGTTGAGGTCGTTGACCATGACTTCGTCCCATATGCCGCGTTCCTTGAGGTCGCGTACCAGATAGGGGTTGACCACCATGAACTCGCCGGAGAGGTTCGATTTCACGAACAGGTTCTGGTAGGTGGGTTCGATCGACTGGCTCACCCCGCAGATGTTGGAGATGGTGGCAGTGGGTGCGATTGCCATGGTATTGGAGTTGCGCATGCCCACGGTCTTCACCCGATCGCGCAGGGTGTCCCAGTCCAGGGTCTGGCTGGTATCCACCTGCAGGTACTGACCGCGCTCCTTGGCCAGCAGCTTCAGCGAATCGATGGGTAGGATGCCCTGGTTCCACAGTGAGCCCCTGAAGCTGGAGTACTTGCCACGCTCCTCGGCGAGGTCGGTGCTGGCCTTGATGGTGTAGTAGCTGACCGCCTCCATGGAACGGTCGGCAAATTCCAGTGCCTCCATGCTGGCGTAGGGGATACGCAGTTTGTAGAGGGCATCCTGGAAGCCCATGATGCCCAGCCCCACCGGGCGGTGGCGCAGGTTGGAATTACGCGCCTGCGGCACCGAGTAGTAGTTGTACTCGACGACATTGTCGAGCATGCGCATGGCGGTAGAGATGGTGCGTTCGAGCTTGGCCATGTCCAGGCCGTTTTCGTCCACGTGTACCGCGAGGTTGACCGAGCCCAGGTTGCACACCGCGATTTCGTGGTCGTTGGTGTGCAGGGTGATCTCGGTGCACAGGTTGGAGGAGTGCACCATGCCGGCGTGCCGGTTGGTGTAGCGAATGTTGCAGGGGTCCTTGAAGGTCATCCAGGGATGACCGGTCTCGAACAGCATGCCGAGCATCTTGCGCCATAGGTCGTTGGCCTTGACCTTCTTGTGTACCTGCAGCTCGTTGCGCTCGGCCTTCTCTTCGTAGCGCAGATAAACATCTTCGAAGGCACGCCCGGTCAGGTCGTGCAGGTCGGGGGTCTCGTCGGGCGAGAACAAGGTCCAGTCGCCGTCCTCCGCGACCCGCTCCATGAACAGGTCTGGAATCCAGTTGGCGGTGTTCATGTCGTGGGTGCGGCGGCGCTCGTCGCCGGTATTCTTGCGCAGCTCGAGGAATTCCTCGATGTCGATGTGCCAGGTTTCGAGATAGGCGCACACCGCGCCCTTGCGCTTGCCGCCCTGGTTGACCGCCACCGCGGTGTCGTTGGCCACTTTGAGGAAGGGCACCACGCCCTGGCTCTTGCCGTTGGTGCCCTTGATGTGCGAGCCCAGGCCACGTACCCGGGTCCAGTCGTTGCCCAGTCCGCCGGCGAATTTGGACAACAGAGCGTTGTCGCGGATCGCACTGTAGATGCCGTCCAGGTCGTCGGGCACGGTGGTGAGGTAGCAGCTCGAGAGCTGCGGACGCAGGGTGCCCGAGTTGAACAGGGTGGGTGTGCTGCTCATGAAATCGAAGGAGGATAGTAGTTCGTAGAATTCGATGGCCCGTTCCTCGCGGTCGATCTCATTGATCGCCAGACCCATGGCTACGCGCATGAAGAAGGCCTGTGGCAGCTCGAAGTGGATGTTGTCATGATGGATGAAATAACGGTCATAGAGCGTTTGCAGACCCAGATAGGTGAATTGCAGGTCGCGCTCGAGCGTGAGTGCACGGCCCAGGCGCTTGAGATCGTATTGGCCCAGGCGTGAGTCCAGCAGTTCCAGTTCGATGCTGCGTGTGATGTAGGCGGTGAAATACTCGCTGTAGATCTTGCCCATGTCGGCCTGGGTGGTGATGTTGGTGTCCAGCTCGAGGAAGCCCAAGGCCTCGCGGCGCAGGATATCCATCAGCAGGCGCGCGGCGGCCTGGGAGTAGTTGGGTTCCTGGTCGATCAGTGTGCGTGCGCTCATCACCAGCGCGCGCGAGACATCTTCCTCCTTCACGCCATCGAACAGGTTGCGACAGGTATCGTCGAGAATGGCGTCGGCGGAGACACCTTCGAGACCCTCACAGGCCTCATCCACCAAGGTGCGCAGCCGTGCCACGTCCAGCGGCCGGGTGCTGCCGTCGGTCAAGGTAACGTTGACGATGTGCTCTTCTTCCGGCTGGTTGGTGGCCGTTTCTTCGGCACGCTTGCGGGCCTGCTCCTCGCGATACAGTACGTAGGCGCGTGCCACCTTGTGCTCGCCGGCACGCATCAGGGCCAATTCGACTTGGTCCTGGATGTCCTCGATGTGTACTGTGCCGCCGTCCGGGTTGCGTCGGTGCAGGGCGTCCACCACCCGGCGAGTGAGGCTGTCCACCGTCTCGCGAATGCGGCTGGAGGCAGCGGCATTGTTGCCTTCGACGGCGAGGAAGGCCTTGGTCAGGGCGATTGCGATCTTGCTGCCGTCGAAGGTGGTGACCTTGCCGTTGCGCCGGATCACGCGCAGGTCACTGGCGGTGGCGACCGGTGGTTCGAGTGGGGCGGCAGTGTCGGTAACGGCGGGGCCGGTGGCGATGCCCTCGGCAATGGCCGAATCGATGGTCGCGTCTGTGCTCATGAGGTTCCTCCCGAGTTATTGCGGTTTGATCGTGGTGCGGGCGGTCGCCTTGTGCGATGGCTGATGGAGAAGCACGGCTCACACTGTCTGTGCGTAAAATCGTGAACCAAACCATTTCCATGATCTCACCCATAGGACGGGAAGTCACGGATTCAGGGCATGCAGCAAATACAGCAACACCAGGTTCCCCACCGCCAGCAGCGCACTCAGTCCCTTCCAGACGCCCAGCGGGTTGCGTTCGACCAGCGGGCGCTGGTGTTTCTCGCTGAAGGCCGGGTTGGGGTGGGAGAGGTCGTAGAGGAATTCCGACATGGTCTCGTAGCGCTTGTTCGGGTTGGGGTGCACGGCCTTGCGCAGGGTGCCGTCGACCCAGGACTGGAGCTTGTCGTTGTACTGGCGTGCGGATCTGTAGTGTAGCTTACCCGCGGGGCGGGGGCGTTCGCTGTGGCTGTAGGGCAGCGTGCCGGTGAGCAGTTCGTAGGCGATCACGCCCAGCGAGAAGATGTCGGAGCGGTTGGAGTAGTCGCCGTCGATGCATTCGGGCGCGGTGTAGTCCACGGTGCCTTCGACGTGGTCTTCGATGCGGCTGGCGATCTCGCGGGTGCCGGCGACGCGGGTGGAGCCGAAGTCGATGATCTTGAGCACGCCCTGAGCGTCGATGAGGATATTCTCGGGCTTGAGGTCGAGGTGCACCATCTCCAGGCGGTGAAAGGCGCGCAGTCCCTCGACGATCTGTCTGAGGTATTCGCGTGCGGTGTTGATGTGGGTCTGCGGGTGATCCTCGATCCACTGGCGCAGGGTCTGGCCCTCGATGTACTCCGAGATGTTGTAGAGAAAGCGCCGCTTGGGGGTGTCGAGCAGGCGAGACACATGCGGATTGTCGATGCGTCTTCCCACCCATTCCTCGTGCAGGAAGCCCTCGAGGTGGGTCGGGTCGTCCTGGAAGTTGACCGAGGGGGTCTTGAGGATGACTTTCTCGCCGGTCCCGGTGTCGCGCGCCAGATGGACCTCGCTGCGCGCCGAGGCGTGCAGGGTGCGCAGGATCTCGTAGTTGTCGATGCGGTTGCCCGGTGACAGGGGTGGAGGAAAGGGCAGTTCGCGGATCTGTTGCAGAATGTCGTCTTCGGTGTGGGTCGGCAACGTGAGCACCCGCAGCAGCTGGCAGGTGACGTTGTCCTGGGAGCCAGCGCGCAGGGCCTCTTCCATGATGCGCTGGGCGCAGACCTGCAGGTTGTCGCCGTGTTCGCGCAGCAATTCGCGCAGGCGGTTGTCGGTGACATAGCCGGTGATGCCATCGGTGGTAAACAGGAAGATGTCGTACGGTTCCACAGCCAGCGAGCGGTAGTCGATGTCGATATGGGCGTCGATGCCCATGGCGCGGGAGAGGAAGTCGCGATCTTTCGACACCCAGACCCGATGGTCGCGGGTGAGCTGTTCGAGTTCGCCATCGCGGAACAGGTACAGGCGCGAGTCGCCGACGTGCAGTACGTGCGCGGTATGTGATTTGAGGATCAACCCGCTAAAGGTGGTGACCATGCCGCGCGCCGAGTCGTAGCGTCGCTGGCCTTGTGACCACAGCCAGCGGTTGAGTGCACCGAGCACCTTGGTGGCCGAGGTCTTGACCGTCCAGGAGTCCGGGGTGCTGAAGTAGTCGTCGAGAAAGCCGCGCACGCAGGTTTGCGCGGCCTCCACCCCGCCCTCGGAGCTGCTCATGCCGTCACAGATGGCTGCGGCGATGCCCTTGTTCTCCAGTACCGAGCCTTCGGGCACCAGGGCGTCGGCCGCGTCGGCGTTCTCCGGTTTGTTACCGGTCTCGGTGCAGCAGGCGTAGTCGATCAGCAGTTTGTTGGCCATGGGATCAAGGTTTTACCATGAAGGACACGCGGTGTCCCCGATGCCCGTCCAATCACGTTTGGCTCGGGGACGGGCTTTCTGCAGGGTTACCCTCATTCCTCTTTGAGTTCTTCGTGGTTCCACGGAATATTGCTTATTTCACTTCGATCATCTGCACACTGCCGTCGGGCATGACTTCAGCCATGGCGCCCTCGGGTTCTTCGAGCACGAACAGGATCAATGTCAGCACCGCGCCTGAAACCATGCCGATGAACAGAAAGAACTGGTCGTAGTCGAGCAGTGAATTGACAGTGAGGAACAGCACTGCACCGACGTTGCCAAAGGCCCCGGCCATGCCCGCGATCTGACCAGTCATGCGGCGCTGGATCAGTGGCACCATGGCGTACACCGCGCCCGAGCCGGATTTGGAGAAGATGCCGCCGAGGATGGTGAAAGCGACCACCATCCACACCGGCCATTCCCGGTTCACCAAGCCCAGTACCAGAAAGCTGGCGGTAATGCCGCCAAAGGTGATGAGCAGGGTGCGCCTGCGGCCGATGTGGTCGCTCAGCCAACCGCCGCCGGGGCGTGCGAACAGGTTCAGAAAGGGATAGATGCCTGCCAGAACTGCCGCGGTCACCTTGGGTAGCCCGAACCAGTCCACGTAGAACATGGCCAGCATGGAGACTACGGCCAGTTCGGTGCCGAAAGTGATCAGATAGGCCCAGTTCAGCACTGCCACCTGCTTGAACTTGTAGCGGTACAGTTTTGGCACCCGTTCGGTCAGCACGTGTCGGTTCATGTGCCAGACCTTCCAGGTCTGGACCATGAAGATCACTGCCAGCACGCCATAGATCATATCGGTCGCGGCCCAGTCGATCAGTCCCATCTTCGCCGGCGACAGCTTCCAGGTGAGCAGTGCCAGCGCCAGGTACAAGGGAATGTTCATCAGAATGTAAAGTACCAGATCGCCGGGACTGGTGACTTCCATGGCGCCGCTCCTCCTTGGCTTGAAGTAGGTGGAGCCCTTGGGAGTGTTGCGTACCGAAAGGTAATGGAGGAAGCCGTAGGCGATGGCCAGCAGGCTGGCGGAGGTGAAGGCCCAGCGCCAGCCGTCTTCACCACCCATGCCGCTGGCAATGAATGGCAGGGTGAGCGCTGCACCGGCTGAACCGAAATTGCCCCAGCCGGCATAGATGCCCTGGGCGATGCCGGTCTGGCGTGCAGGAAACCATTCGCCGATCATGCGTATGCCCACCACGAAGCCGGCGCCGATGAAGCCCGAGAGAAAGCGTAGCAGCGCCAGTTGTCCGTAGTTGTCGGCCCAGGCGAAGACGATGCTGATGATGCCGCCCAAGATCAGGATGGCACTGAACAGGAGGCGTGGCCCGTGCCTGTCCACCAGCATGCCCACGATGATGCGCGCCGGGATGGTCATGGCCACGTTGAGGATGAGCAGCACCTTGGCCTGCTGGTCACTCAGCTGCAAGGCTTCCTTGATGAAGGGCATCATTGGTCCCAGGCCCAGCCATACCACGAAGGTAAGGAAGAAGGCGAGCCAAGTCAGGTGCAGGATACGGATCTTGCCATCCTTCAGGTTGAACAGATTGATCTTGATTTCGGACATCGTGTGGGCTCCATGACTACGAGTATGCGACTGGGGATAAAGCAGGACGCGTGCCAACGAGAAAATGGGTTGCGCCCATGTGAGCATTACCCTGGTTGGATTGTAATTCAGTATTTCCGAATACAACGAAATGGTGCGTTATTGACGAGTCTTGCACCAGCATGGTGCGATATCGTGGTATCTGGTCTGCTATCCGGGGGGACCTTGTGAATACCGACATGTTTGCCTGCCTTTCCGTATCAGGGGTATGCCATGGCTGCCTTGTTGGCTCTCCATGCAAGCCGAGTGAGACATTGAGTCGATGTTGTCTTCTGCTCGGCAGGACAATATCGAGGCGGGACGAGTCGGCTGTAACACCACTTCGGCGATTGGCATGCGTCTTGCTCATTCGACCTGTGAGGAAAGTCGGTGTGACCGGCACGAGAACATTCTGCGAGGTGGGTTATGAAGGAAAGACTTGTACTGGTAGGCAACGGCATGGCAGGTGTGCGCGCACTGGAAGAGCTGCTCAAGCTCGACCGGGAACGCTATGACATTACGGTGTTTGGTGCGGAGCCGCATCCCAACTACAACCGCATCATGCTCTCGCCGGTGCTGGCGGGCGAGAAGACCATCGATGACATCATCCTGAATGACCGTGCCTGGTACGAGGAGAACGGCATCGCCCTGCACACCGGTGATACGGTGGTGCGCATCGACCGGGCTGGTCGCAAGGTCATCACCGAAAGCGGTCTCGAGACCGAATACGACCGCCTGCTGCTGGCCACCGGCTCCAATCCCTTCATCATCCCGGTGCCGGGGCACGACAAGGACGGGGTGATCGGTTTCCGCGACATCGCCGATGTGGAGACCATGCTGGAGGCCTCGAGGCAATACAGGAAGGCGGTAGTCATCGGCGGCGGCCTGCTTGGCCTGGAGGCTGCCAACGGTCTGATGAAGAACGGCATGGATGTGACCGTGGTACATCTGATGGACATCCTGATGGAGCGCCAGCTCGATCGCCCTGCGGCCGGGATGCTCAGGGCATCGCTGGAGGAGCGGG
>JANEMA010000021.1 GCA_024510845.1 Gammaproteobacteria bacterium | reverse complement strand
TCTCTCCGCGACACCCTCCTCCCCAAACTCATCTCCGGCGAGCTGCGGGTGCCGGATGCGGAAAAGCTGTTGGAGGAGGCCTTGTGAGCCTTCGTGTGCCGGTCAATCCCGAGCTGTTGCACTGGGCGCTGCGCCGCTCCGGCCGGACCCCGGAGAGCTTGTCCAGCCGTTTCAAAAAGTTGGGTGACTGGCTGGAAGGGAAGGTCCAGCCCACCTTGAACCAGTTGGAGGATTTCGCCCGCGCCACGCATACGGGCATCGGCTATTTCTTCCTGCCCGAGCCACCGGAAGAAACACTGCCGATCCCCGATTTCCGCACCTTGCCCGAGGCCCGCAACCAGCCGCCCAGTGTCGATCTGCTGGAGACCATTTATCTGTGCCAACAGCGCCAGAGCTGGTACCGGGACTACGCCCGCCTGCAAGCCGAACCGCCGGTGGCTTTTGTGGGTTCGGCAACGCTGGATGAATCGCCCGCCGCCGTAGCGTCCCGGATGCGGCAACAGCTCGGTTTCGATATCGAGGCCCGCCGCCAGATGGGCACCTGGAGCGAGGCGTTGCGGGCATTCATCCGCCTGGCCGAGGCGGCCGGGGTGCTGGTGATGGTGAGCGGTATCGTCGGCAGCAACACCCACCGCCCGCTGGATGTGACGGAGTTTCGCGGCTTTGCCCTGGCCGACGAACTGGTGCCGCTGGTGTTCATCAACGGCAAGGACAGCAAGGCGGCGCAGATGTTTACCCTTGCCCATGAGCTGGCCCATCTCTGGCTGGGGGCCTCCGGTGTCTCCGACAGCGAGGCGCGCATCCTGCCCGACGAGGGGACCGAGCGCTGGTGCAACGCGGTGGCCGCCGAACTGCTGGCGCCGCTGGAGGCGGTGCGGGCAGCGTCGGCCGTACAGGAGCCCCTGCCCGACACACTGCAACGGCTGGCTCGGCACTTCAAGGTCAGCACCCTGGTCATCCTGCGCCGGCTGTTCGATGTGGGCCGGATCGACCGCGAAACCCTGGATGCGGCCTGGCAGGGGGAGCTGGAACGGCTGAAGCGGATCAGACCCGCAGCCCCGGGCGGTGATTTCTACAACACCCTGGGCGCGCATGTGGGCAAGCGCCTGGCTCGGGCAGTGATCGTCAGCACCCTGGAGGGGCAGACCCCCTTCACCGACGCCTTCCGCCTGCTGGGCGTGCGCAAGAGCCGAACCTTCTATGAGGAGGCGCGACGGTTGGGGATTCAGGGATGAGATATTTACTGGATGCCAATGTCTTCATGGCAGCCAACAATCTGCACTATGGACTGGATTTCTGTCCCGCCTTCTGGGACTGGCTGATCGATCGTAACCAGGCGGGGCAGGTCTTCAGCATCGACAAGGTCAAGGACGAAATCGAGGTGGGCGACGATGAACTGGCCGAATGGGCCAGGGCACTGGATGCGCAATTCTTCCTCAAGCCCGGCGCCGACATCTTCCCCGCGATGGGGCAGGTGAGCAACTGGGTGAACGACAATGGCTATACGCCGGATGCCAAGAACACCTTCTTTCAGGTGGCGGACTATTGGCTCATTGCTCATGCCTTGAGCGGCAAATTCGTCGTGGTGACCCATGAACGCCCCGCCAATACGCCAAACAAGGTCAAGATCCCCAACGTATGCGTGGGGGTTGGGCTCAAGGTGATAACGCCCTTCGAGATGCTGCGGCACGAGCGGGCGCGGTTTGTCCTGGAGCGTGGCGCATAGTGGTAAGCGGCTGGATGAAATTGCCCGGCTCATTGGAGGACGGGGCTACCTCTGAAAACCTTGCATACACCTAGTTATTAATCGAAAATACGTGATCGTTAAATAACAAAGGCGCTTATTCATCATTCGTTGAACAAGAGGCTTCCATGGTCGAGCGAGGTAACACGGGTGAGTACCTGTCCAGCGTGGCGGGCGGGGAGACGGTTCACGCTTTCGTGCCCGCGCCTTTGCCCCCCGAACCCCCACTGCGGTTCACGCCCGAGCGGCGGCGTCTTCTGGAGCGCGCCACTCTGGCGCTGGGACGGTTGGATAGCATTACCCTGTTGCTGCCGGATCCGGAGATCTTTCTCTATTCCTATGTGCGGCGTGAGGCGGTGCTTTCATCCCAGATCGAGGGCACCCAGTCCTCGCTGTCGGACCTGCTGCAGTTCGAGTTGAGCGAGGCGCCGGGCGTTCCTTTCGATGATGTGGTGGAGGTGTCCAACTACGTTCTGGCGCTGGAGCACGGCCTGTCGCGCCTGGCCGACGGCCTCCCTTTGTGCAACCGTCTGCTGCGGGAGATGCACGAGGTGCTGCTTTCCCGTGGGCGAGGCAGCGGCAAACGGCCCGGCGAGTTCCGGCGCAGCCAGAACTGGATTGGCGGAACCCGCCCCGGTAATGCCTTTTTCGTGCCGCCTCCACCCCAGGTGGTGGAGTCCTGCATGGCCGACCTGGAACGGTTTATCCATGACTCAGAACAGCCTTATCCGACGCTGGTCAAGGCGGCGCTGGCCCATGTGCAATTCGAGACGATCCATCCATTTCTGGATGGCAATGGCCGGTTGGGGCGGTTGTTGATCTCCTTCATGCTCCATGACGAGGGCATGCTGTCACGCCCGTTGTTGTACCTGAGCCTCTATTTCAAGACCCATCGCCAAGCCTATTACGAGCGCCTGAATCAGGTGCGGACAAGGGGCGAATGGGAGGAGTGGATCGATTTCTTCCTGGAAGGTGTCGAACAAACGGCGCTGGATGCGGTGGAAACAGCACGCAGGCTGGTTGCCCTGATGCGGCGGGACGAGCAGCGCATTCATGGGCTGGGAAGGCGGGCCGGCACCGCCTTGCGAGTACACCGGACGCTCTGTCACCGCCCTCTGCAATCGATCAAGGAGATGGCCAGTGAACTCGAACTCTCTTACCCGGCCGTATCGAAAAGCCTGCTGGCCCTGGCCGAGCTGGACGTTGTGCACGAGATCACCGGCCGGCAGCGCAACCGTATCTATGCCTATCAGACCTTCATCGATGTACTGAACGAGGGTGCACAGCCGCCGTGAGTAAAACGACCGAAGACAGCATCGAACAAATGGCCCTCGCCCAGCTCGCCGAGCTGGGGTGGGAGACCGCCTTCGGCCCAAACATCGCCTTCGACGGTCTCACCCCCGAGCGCGACCCCGCGGCCAACTACGGTGACGTGGTGCTGGCGCAACGACTGCATGGCGCCCTGACACGCATCAATCCCGATCTGCCCCCGGTCGCCATCGAGGAGGCGATCCGCAAGGTACTCACCACCGAGAGCCCCGCGCTCATCGAGAACAACCGCCGTTTCCACCGGATGCTCACCGACGGGGTGGATGTCTCCTGGATGGCGCCGGAGGGAGAACGCCACGGCAAGGTGTGGCTGGTGGATATGGAAAACCCCGCCAACAACGACTGGCTGGCGGTCAACCAATTCACCGTGATCGAGAACCGGCACGAGCGGCGGCCGGACATCGTGCTGTTCGTCAATGACCTGCCGCTGGCGGTGATCGAGCTGAAGAACCCCGCCAGCGAGAACGCCACCCTGCGTCATGCCTTCAATCAGTTGCAGACCTACAAGGAGCAGATCCCCTCCCTGTTCGTTTATAACACGCTGCTGGTGATCTCGGACGGCATGCAGGCTCGCTTTGGCACCTTGACTGCCGGCTGGGACCGGTTCATGCCCTGGCGCACCATCGATGGCGCCGATCTGTACCGTGAGCCCGGCAACGAGAAGCAGACCGATGGCGAGGTGCGGCCCGGCCTGACCACGCTGCTCAAGGGCATGTTCGATCCGGGCCGGTTCCAGGACTACTTCCTGAACTTCATCACTTTTGAGGACGATGGTGGTGACACCGGAAGCATCGCCAAGAAGGCCGCCGGTTACCACCAGTATCACGCGGTCAGCAAGGCGGTGGGTTTTACCCTGAAGGCCTGTGGCATCGAGGCCCCGGCTGGGCTTCACTATGGCCGGTTCCTGGAGGCGGAACAGGGTGACCCGTTCCGGGTCGAGGATGAACGCGGCCCATACCACCGCCAGTTTGGCGACCGGCGCATCGGCGTGGTCTGGCACACCCAGGGCTCGGGCAAGAGCCTGTCCATGCTGTTCTATGCCAGCAAGGTGATCCGCCATCCCCATATGAAGAACCCGACCCTCCTCGTCATCACCGATCGCAACGATCTGGACGATCAGCTTTTCGGCACCTTCGCCGCCAACCGGCGGCTGCTGCGCCAGACGCCGGTGCAGGCGGAAAGCCGGGCCAGGCTGCGCGAATTGCTGCAAGTGGCCTCGGGCGGGGTGATCTTCACCACCATTCAGAAGTTCCTGCCGGACAAGAAAGGCGACGCCTACCCGCTGCTGTCCGAGCGGCGCAACATCGTGGTGATCGCCGATGAGGCCCACCGCAGCCAGTACGACTTCATCGACGGCTTCGCCCGCCACATGCATGATGCTCTGCCCAATGCCTCCTTCATCGGCTTTACCGGCACCCCCATCGAGAAGGACGACCGCAGCACCCCGGCGGTATTCGGCGACTACATCGACCGCTACGACATCCTGCGCGCAGTGGAGGATGGCGCCACCGTGCCCATCTACTACGAGAGCCGGCTGGTCCGGATCGAGCTGGATGAATCGGAAAAGCCACATCTGGATGCCGAATTCGACAAGATCACCGAGACCGGGGAGGAAGAACACCGTAACAGCAAATGGGCCTCGCTGGAGGCACTGGTCGGCGCACCCAGACGCATCGAGCTGGTCACAAGGGATCTGGTGGAACATTTCGAGCGTCGTCAGGAGGCGATGACGGGCAAGGCCGTGATCGTGTGCATGAGCCGCCGGCTCTGCGTGGAGATGTACGATGCCATCACCCGGCTACGCCCCGAATGGCACAGCGAGGACGACGACAAGGGCCGGATCAAGGTGGTGATGTCGGGCTCGGCTACCGACCCTCTCGACTGGCAGAAGCACATCCGCAACAAGGTGGGCCGGGAGGCCCTGGCCAGGCGCTTCAAGGATCCCGATGACGAATTGCAACTGGTGATCGTGCGCGACATGTGGCTCACCGGCTTCGATGCGCCCTGCATGCACACCATGTATCTTGACAAGCCCATGAGCGGGCACAACCTGATGCAGGCCATCGCACGGGTCAATCGGGTCTTCCTCGACAAGCCGGGCGGACTGGTGGTGGACTATCTCGGCCTGGCGGATTCGCTCAAGCGCGCCTTGGCCACCTACACGGCCAGCGGGGGAAGGGGGCAGGCCACACTCGACCAGAACGAGGCGGTGGCCGTGATGAAGGAAAAATACGAGGTCGTGTGCGGGCTGCTGCACGGCTTCGAGTATCGCGCGCTGCTTTCCGCGCCGACGGCTGATCGCATGAGCGGGATTGCACAGGCCATGGAATTCATTCTGGCACTGGAAGACGGCAAGAAGCGGTATCTGCAGGCCGTCACCGCCTTGTCGAAGGCCTTTGCCCTGGCCGTGCCGCACGACGAGGCGCTGGCCATCCGTGACGAAGTGGGCCTGTTCCAGGAGATCCGCGCCAACCTGATAAAGGCCACGGTCAGCCACTTCGAGCGTTCACCCGAAGAGATGGAGGCCGCCGTCCGGCAACTGATCTCCAGGGCGGTGTCCAGTACCGGGGTGGTGGACATCTTTGCCACCGCCGGCCTGAACAAACCGGATATCTCGATTCTCTCCGATGAGTTCCTGGCCGAGGTGCGGGAACTGCCCCAGCGCAATCTCGCACTGGAACTGCTCAAGAAACTGCTCAACGACGAGATCCGAACCCGGATGCGCAAGAACGTCGTTCAGGCGCGCGCCTTCTCGGAAATGCTGGAGGAGGCGGTCAACAAGTATCACAACCGCGCCATCGCCGCCGCCGAGGTGATCGAGGAACTGATCGAGCTGGCCAGGGAGATGCGGGAGGCTGCGAGACGGGGCGAGAACCTGGGGCTTTCGGAAGACGAGATTGCCTTCTACGATGCCCTTGAGGTGAATGACAGCGCGGTAAAAGTGCTGGGTGACGAAACCCTGAAGAAGATCGCCCGGGAATTGGTGCAATCGGTGCAGCGCAGTGTCACTGTCGACTGGACACGGCGGGAAAACGCACGCGCCAAGATCCGGGTGATGGTGAAACATATATTGAGGCGCTTCGGTTATCCTCCAGACAAACAGGAACGAGCCACGGAGCTGGTGCTGGCACAGGCGGAAGTGTTGTGCAAGGAATGGGTTGTTCAACAGGACTGAACGACCATATTTGGCGCGCATCGAGGCACTGGAGCCGCACATCGGCCACGAGGATACCTGCGGGAACCACCACTGCTGCTGGCTGCCAGCCGACTGCCATGAGCCATGGCTGCACGTCTGACGCTACACCACCGAGTCCTTGGCCACGCCCTTCCGGTTGAGCAGTTCGAGCACCGCCTCGGCCGCCAGTCGGTCGGTATCGACACGCAGGGACTGGTGAATCTCGCGATAGCGTGCCTGGATACGAGCCACTTCTCCAGGCTGCTCGAAAAAACGCAACACCGCCGGCGTCAGGCACCCGGGCACACAGTTCCCCTGAATAAACTCCGGCGCCAGCGCCTCGCCCGCCAGCAGGTTGGCCATGGCGACATGCTCCAGGCGCACCAGCCGCAGGCCACACACCAACCCGCAGGTGAGCGGGTGCAGACGGTAACCGACCACCATGGGCCGCTTGCTCAGCAGGGCCTCGAAGGTAGCGGTGCCCGAGGCGGTGAGCACCACATCGGCCGCGGCCAGCACCTCGCGGCTGTCGCCCACACTGGTCTCGATCGGCAGGCCAGGCACATGATATGCGATCCGTTCTTCCCACAAAGCGCGCTGTGTTTCGCTGACCAGTGGACTGAACAGGCGCAGCCCCGGGCATGCAGCCTGGACGCGCCGCGCGGTCTCGAGAAAGGGCCCGGCCAGGCGTTCCAGCTCGCTGTGCCGACTGCCCGGCAGCACTGCCAGCACCGGCTGACCGTCGGCCAGGCCACGTGCCGCGCGCGCCGCCGCACGGTCGGGATCGAGCGGCATGGCCTGCGCCAGGGTGTGCCCCACGTACACGGCCCGCACGCCGTGCGCGGCGAGAAAATCCACCTCGAAGGGAAAGATGCTCAGCAGCAGATCAACGGCCTCGCGCAGGATCTTCACCCGGCCCTCGCGCCAGGCCCAGACGGTAGGACTGACGTAGTGCACCGTGGGCACGCCTCGGGCACGCAAGGCGCGTTCGACCGCAAAGTTGAAATCAGGTGCATCCACACCAATGAACAGGTCCGGTGGCTCGACCTGCCACTGCCGGACCAAGCCACGGCGCAGACGCAACAGGCGCGGCAGATGACGCAGCACCTCGGCCAGCCCCATCACCGAGAGCGACTCCATGGGCTCGAGCAGGCGCATGCCTTCTGCTTGCATGCGCGACCCTCCCACACCTTCGAAAGTGATGTCGGGAAGCCTCTCGTGCAACGCACGTATCAGGCCGGCACCCAGCAGGTCTCCGGAAGATTCGGCAGCAACGATGGCGATGCGCATCAGCGGATGAAGCTGCGCTCGCTGGCCCGCAGGAACTGAACGAAACGCTGGATCTCGGGATAGGCGCCCCACTCGGCCTCGATGCGCAAGACGGCATCCTCGATCAGAAGATCGGCACTGTTGTACACCAGCCGGTAGGCCTGCTTGATGCGCGCAATCTGTTCACTGTCGAAGTCGCGCCGCCGCAGGCCCTCGAAATTCAACCCGCGCGCACGTGCCGGATGCCCCGCCACCATCACGTAAGGCGGGACACCCTTGGAGATGACACTGCCCATGGCTGCGAAACTGTGCGCACCGATCCGGCAGAACTGATGCACGATGGCGAAGCCGCCAAGGGTGGCCCAATCATCGAGGCGCACATGACCGCCCAGCGAGGCGGCATTGGCCATGGTTACATGACTGCCGATCTGGCAATCGTGAGCCACGTGGGTATAGGCCATGAACAGATTGTCGTCACCGATACGAGTCTCTCCACCATCCTGCACCGTGCCACGATGGATGGTGACGAACTCGCGTATGCGGTTACGGTCCCTGATCTCCAGTCGTGTGGCCTCGCCCGCGTACTTCTTGTCCTGGGGATCCTCACCAATGGATGCGAACTGGAAGATCTCGTTGTCTCGACCGATACGCGTTTCGCCGCGGATCACCACATGCGAGCCGATGCGCGTACCCGATCCGATGGACACGCCAGGACCGATGATCGAGAAGGGGCCGATCTCCACACCCTCCTCGATCTCCGCCGCCGGGTCCACCACAGCACGCGCATCAATCATCTCAGAGATCCCTGGCGGTACACATGATCTCGGCACTGGCGCACACTGCGCCATCCACCGTGGCCTCGCCCCGGAAGCTCCAGATCCCGCGCCGCACCTTCAGTAGCCCGACCTCGAGTCGCAGCTGATCGCCGGGCGCCACCGGGCGCTTGAAGCGCGCCTTGTCCACGCCGACCAGGTAATAGATCGACTTGCCGCTGACATCCTCGGCGTCCATCGCCAGCAGACCGGTAGCCTGGGCCAGTGCCTCGATGATCAACACTCCCGGCATCACCGGCTTCTCGGGGAAATGCCCCTGGAAGAAGGGCTCGTTGTAGGTGACGTTCTTGATGGCCACGAGGCTTTTGCCAGTGTCGATCTCCACCACCCGATCGACGAGCAGGAAGGGATAACGATGCGGCAGCAGGCTGGTGATCTTCTGAATATCCATGACTGACATGATGACTCTCGGGGTTCTGGCCGACCGGGAACGTCCCGCCGGCGGATTGTTTGTGTTCAGGAGGACTCGCCGCCCCCGTGGCTCTCCGTCAAAGCCTTCTCCAAGGCCTTGACCCGACGAAACAGGTCGTCGAGCTGCTTCAGTCGGGCGAAATTGCGACCCCATTGTTTGTGCGGGAGAGCCGGTACGGTACTGGTATAGAGCCCCGACCTGCGCAATGAGCGACTTACCGCAGTGAGACCGGAAACATACACGCCATCGGCCAGTTCCAGGTGACCGGAAATACCGGCCTGGCCAGCCAGGACGCAACCGGATCCGATACGGGTGGAACCCGCAATGCCTACCTGTGACGCCATGACGGTATGGGCACCGATCTCGACATTGTGCGCAATTTGAATCTGGTTATCGAGCTTCACGCCGTCGTGCACCACCGTATCCTTCAGTGCACCGCGATCAATCGTGGTACCGGCCCCCACCTCCACATCGTCGCCCAGCACCACCCGACCGAGCTGTGGGATCTTCACCCAGCGTTCGCCGTCACGGGCCAGACCGAAACCGTCGGTCCCCAGCACGG
Organism: Gammaproteobacteria bacterium; assembly: GCA_024510845.1. Classification (GTDB taxonomy): domain Bacteria; phylum Pseudomonadota; class Gammaproteobacteria; order Chromatiales; family Chromatiaceae; genus MONJU. The sequence goes on along the minus strand of JANEMA010000021.1, from coordinate 21,070 downwards.
CACCAGAATGAATCAGACAACGCTGCCCCATGCGCGTCCCGTCGCACAGCGTAACACTGGCCACCAGCCGCGATCCCTTGCCCACTTCGCAATTCTTGCCGATCACGCAGTTGGGGCCGATTTCCACGCCCTCTGCGATCACACTACCGGCACCGATCACGCTGTGCGGCCCGATGTACGCACTGGCTTGGACCTGTGCCGAAGGATCGACCACTGCCGTTGCATGGACTCCGGGTTCGGGCGGCGCCTCTGCTGTCAGGGCCGTGGCGGCGAGGGCATAGGCGAACTGGGGATTGTCACTCACCAGCGCATGGGCGGGACACTCGTCGACAGCATCGGCACCCAGAATCACCACCGAAGCCCGGGTCTTCTTCAGATAACGCCGAAATCGCTTCGAGGCCAGAAAGGCGAGCTGCCCCGGCTGCGCCTCGTCCAGCGAACCCACCGCCGACACGCAACATTCGGGATCGCCGCGCAAATCGGCACCCGTGATCTCTGCCAGCGCTGCCAAGCTGTATTCCGGCATACCTCAGTTCTTCTCGTCCATCATTGCCTGCAGACGCTCGAGCACCGTCTGCGTAATGTCGATGCGCGGAGACACCCAGCTCACCCCGCTCTGTATGACCAGATCCAGCTTGCGATCCTGCGCCACCTGGATGATCACCTCGTACAAGATGCGCGAGAAATGTTCCTCTTCCTCGCTGAAGCGCAACTGCTTGTTCTGCTCCAGCTCGTCACGCGCATGCTTGAACTTGAGCTTGCGCACACTGATGCCGTTCTGCAATTGCTGCTGCTGTTCGGTGGTGAGTCCTGTGCCCCTTGCCAGCTGCTCCTCGAGCTCCCGGATCTGCTTCTGCATCACCACCAGCCGCTGATCCTGCGCATTGAACTCGGTACGGATGCTCTCCTTGATCTGCGCCACCTGGGGCGCGTCCTGCAACAGGCGTGCAGTATCCACATAAGCCACCGAGACATCGGCGATGGCTGCCGGACTCGACAGGAACAGCACGACAAGAAAGGTGAAGAATTTTCTATACAACACGGGAAGACCTCAGAAACTGGTACCGAAAGTGAACTGAAACTTCTCCAGCTCGTCCTGGCTGTCCTTCTTCAGGGGCTGGGCAAAACTCATGGTCAATGCCCCCACTGGCGACAGCCAGGACAAACCGACACCGAAGGAATAACGGAATTCATCCATGTCGAAACTCTTTCCTCCTTCCACATCGAATACTGAACCGGCATCGAAAAAGGTCAGTAATCGCATGGTGTCGCTGTACAGGGGCGAAGGGAAATACAACTCGGCGTTGGCGATCACCTGGGTATTGCCGCCGATCGGGTCGCCCGTGCTGTCTCGCGGACCCAGCGACAGGGCCTGGTAACCACGCACCGAGGTTGGACCACCGGCGAAATAGTTCTGGAAGATGGGCAGTTGCGAGGTATCACCATAGGCCGCCCCATAAGCCACCTTGCCGTTGAGCGAAAACACCAGATCCTTGAACAGGGGCCAGTAGTGCCGATGCTTGTAGTCCACCCTGTAATAGGTGAGATCACTGCCGGGCGCGGTCATCTCGGCGGACAGGCGCTGGAAAGCACCCTCTTTGGGGAACAGGGCATTGTCTCTGGAATCGTGACTCCAGCTCAGTGTGAGCTCGAAATCGAGATATTTTTTGCCCTCGGTATTTTCCCAGTTGACGACCTCCAGCGGCGCCGCGCTACCCCTCTGGAAATCGATATGGTGCAGGGCGGCCCCGAAGGTGAAACGGTTGAACTCGTTGAGGGGAATACCGAAGTTGACACCAATGACGGCATCGTCGGTCTTGTAGTCGGCGGTGGACTTCTCGGCGAAGTCGGTAGACCGATAGCTCAGGGTAAAGCCCCGACTGATTCCATCCACCGTGTAGTAGGGATTGGTGTACGAGACCTCATAGTGTCGGTTTGCGCCACTGGTCTTCAAAGCCAGCGACACCTTCTTGCCCGTCCCCAGGAAATTCTCCTGCTCAACGCTGGCATTGAGCACCACACCGTCGGACTGCGAATACCCCAGGCCGGCCAGCAACTTACCGGAGGGCTTCTCGGTAACGTCCACGTTTACATCGATCTGGTCCGAGCTGCCCGGTACCGCCGGTGTCTCCACATTGACCTTCTCGAAATAGCCCGTACGCTGCGCACGCTCGCGCGAGAGCTTGAGCTTCTCGCCCGAGAACCAGGCCGCCTCCATCTGCCGGAATTCACGGCGCACCACTTCATCACGGGTGCGTGTGTTGCCCTTGACGTTGACGCGACGAACATAGACGCGCTTGCCAGGATCGACGAAATAGGTGATGGCGACGGTCTTCTTTTCTTCGTCGATCTCGGGAATGGCGTTGACATTGGCGAAGGCATGGCCATCGTCGGACAACTTGGTGGAGATTCGCTCGCTGCTCTCGACCACCGCCTTGCGGTTGAACGGCTCGCCACGACGCAGATGGATCAGGGGAAAATAGTCCTCCGGCTTGCCGACATAATCTCCCGCCAGCTGGATATCGGACAGTGTGTACACATCCCCTTCGTGGATGTTGATGGTAACGTAGATATCCTTCTTGTCCGGGGTGATGGTCACCTGGGTAGTGTCGATACGGAAATTCACATAACCCTGATTGAGGTACCAGGAACGCAGGGTCTCGAGATCGCCAGCGAGCTTCTGGCGTGAGTACTGATTATCCTTGGTGAAGCGCGAAAGCCAGCCGCCGGTGCTCAACTTGAACTGTTCGAGCAGATCCTCTTCTTCGAATGCCTTGTTGCCGACGATATTGATACCCAGGATACGCGCGGTCTCGCCCTCGATGATGTCGATATCGATGGCCACGCGATTGCGCTCCAGCGGAGTCACCGTGGTCTTGAGCTTGACACCATACTTGCCCTGGTTGAAGTATTGACGTTCCAGTTCACGCTCGATGCCATCGAGCACCGAACGGTTGAAGGTTCGACCTCCGGCCAACCCTACGTCCTTGAGACCTTCCTTGAGCGCATCGGTCTCGATGGACTTGTTGCCGCTGAAGTTGATCTCGGCGATCGCGGGGCGCTCTCTGACTACCACCACCAGCACGTCACCGTCACGTTCCAGGCGCACATCCTTGAAGAACCCGGTCCTGAACAGGGCGCGGATCACCTCGCCACTGCGTCGCTCATCCAGAGTATCGCCAGGCCTGACCGGAAGGTAGTTGAAAACCGTTCCGGCGGTGATCCGCTGCAGTCCATCAACCCGGATATCGGCGACACGAAAACCGGCCGCCCAGACGAGCTGGGCGCTCAATAGCCAGACCAAAAAAGCGACATGTCTGGAAGGTCCCCTCATCGTCTCCATCCTTATCACGGGCTCTGTAATCAGGTATTCGCCACGCCCGTAACGTGGCACGAGCGCTACATTATAATAGAACCTCGGAACAAATCATGGCGCAAAGAGGAAACCACGGACTGTCAACCCAAAGTATAGACGGACTGTCGATGGACACAACCCTTCGGTCTTGGCAGATTGATGATCTGCTATCCAAAGAAGCGCACGATATCCACGTAGAAGGCCACGAATATCAGCATCGCCAGCACGGCCATGCCGATGCGCTGCCCGTATTCCAGCCAGCACTCCGACAGAGGTCCGCCACGCACAGCCTCGATCAGAAAATACAGCAGATGCCCGCCATCGAGTACGGGCACCGGCAACAGATTGATCACCCCCAGGCTGATACTGACGACCGCCAGAAAACGCAGGAAGGACACCAACCCGTGACTGGCCGTCCTGCCCGCCGCATCGGCAATGCTGAGCGGCCCGCTGAGATTCTGGATCGATGCATCGCCGGTCAGTATCCGCCAGATCATCTTGATCGTGAGCACGCCGTATTGCAGCGTTCTGCCAACCGCCTCGGGCAAAGCCTCCAGCGGACCCAGACGATACTCCACTCTCCAGCGCGAAAGCACGGCCTCGTCCAGTGGTCGGTTAATCGCGCCGATACGCCCGACCTCACGATCACCCAGCTGGTCGTGGACCGGGATCACCGTCAACATCGATTCACGACCCGCACGCTCGATACGGAGATGAATCGGCTGCCCCGGACGCGCCCGCACATAGCGCACCCAATCGCCCCAGTCGTCGATGCGCTGACCATCGGCCATGAGGATACGATCTCCTGGAAGGATGCCGGCCTGCACGGCGGCCTCACCCGGCAATACCTCACCGAACACCGGTGGTACCACTGGCCGATCGGGCCGGATACCCAGTGTCTCGAGCAGGTTCTGCTGTGAAGCGGGGTCACCCACCGTGCCAGCCGGCAACCGGTGCTCCCGTTCCTCACCCGAGGGCAGACGCCCGCACAGGCGCAGCGGTTCATTGGACACACTGGACTCGATCAGTCCCTGCATCACCTGACCCCAGGTTGGCGTGCGTTCACCGCCGACCGCGACGATCTCCTCGTCAGGGACCAAACCTGCCTGCGCCGCCGGCGTAGCCGGCAGCACTTCGCCGATCAGTGGACGTACACCGATCTCGCCGAGCACCAGGACGGCCCAGAAGGCAACGATGGCGAACAGAAAATTGAACATCGGACCGGCCAGCACCACAGCCGAACGCATCCAGATGGGCTTCCGATCGAAGGCACGGTGTGCCTCGTCCGGGGGCACATCGTCCTCGCGCCCGTCGAGCATGCGCACATAGCCGCCCAGCGGAATGGCGGCAATCACGTATTCGGTAGCGTCGTACCGTCCGCACCAGGTCTTGAGCGGGCGCCCGAACCCGATGGAGAAACGCAGCACCTTCACACCCAGACGACGCGCCACCCAGAAGTGACCGAACTCGTGCACCGTCACCAGGATGCCGATGGCGACGACAAAGGCCAGCAACTTGAGCAGGAATCCGTCCATGCCTCTCAGACCCGATCAGCGACCAGACGTTCCGCGACCCATCGGGCCTCGGCATCCACCGCCATCAGGCCATCGAGCGAGTCGATGCCACCCTCGGTGACCTGTACCAGGGTATCCTCGATAAGACGCGGTATCTCGGTGAAACCCAGGCGATGGTCCAGGAAACACGCCACCGCCACCTCGTTCGCAGCATTCAGCACTGCGGGAGCGACACCACCGGCGCGCACTGCATCGAAGGCCAGACGCAGGCAGGGAAAACGTTCGAGATCTGGCGGCTCGAAATCCAGTCGCGCCACCGCGAACAGGTCGAGCGGCGCCACGCCCGACGCATGCCGCACTGGCCAGGCCAGTGCATGCGCGATGGGTGTGCGCATATCGGGATTGCCGAGCTGGGCAAGCACCGAACCGTCCACATATTCGACCAGCGAATGAATCACGCTCTGCGAGTGTACGACCACTTCGATACGCTCGGGCTCGGCATCGAACAGCCAGCACGCCTCGATGACTTCCAACCCCTTGTTCATCAGGGTGGCCGAGTCCACCGAGATCTTGCGCCCCATGTCCCAATTGGGGTGGGCACAGGCCTCTTCCGGTGTGACCCGTGCCAACTCGGCGGCCGGCCGACTGCGGAAGGGCCCACCGGAGGCAGTGAGCAAAATGCGCCGCACGCCGGCCCGTTCCGGTCCCTCGCGGAAGTTCGGTGGCATGCACTGGAAGATGGCGTTGTGCTCCGAATCGATGGGCAATATCTCGGCCCCATGCGCATGGACTTCCTGCATGAACAGGGCACCAGCCATCACCAGTGCCTCCTTGTTGGCAAGCAGAATACGCTTGCCGGCGCGTGCCGCAGCCAGGGCCGGTTGCAGGCCGGCGGCGCCGACGATCGCGGCCATCACCTGGTCGGCCTCGGGATGCCCGGCCACATGAATCACGCCATCGGGACCACCCAGCACTTCGATCTCCGGCGCAGCCTCACGCAAGCGTTCGGCGAGGCGCGTTGCCGCATCCGTGTCGGCCATGGCTGCCATGGTCGGGCGAAACTGCAGGCACTGAGCGAACAGGCGATCCACGTCGCTGTTGGCCGCCAGTGCCACAACCCGGTAACGATCGGCATGGCGCGCCAGCACGTCCAGGGTGCTCAGACCGATGGACCCCGTGGAACCCAGCACGACGACGCCATTCATCCCGGCACCTCCAGCCATTGCAGCCCCAGCGCGAACAAGGGCGCAGCGGCTGTCAGGCTGTCGATGCGATCGAGCACGCCGCCATGTCCCGGCAGCAGGGTCCCGCTGTCCTTGAGTTCGGCCTGACGCTTGAGCAGGCTCTCCCAGAGATCGCCGCCAATCGAGACCAGCGTGGTGAGCACACACAGGCTCAACAAGGGCAACAGTGATACCGATGCCAACCCCAGACGATCGACCGCCAGACCGCAGATCACGGCTCCAGCCAGGCCACCGGCCGCGCCTTCCCAGGTCTTGCCCGGGCTGACCAGAGGCGAGAGCCTGTGTCGACCAAAGGCCCTCCCGGCGAAGTAGGCCCCGGAATCGGCCACCCAGATGAGTACCAGCAGAAACAGCAGCAGGGCCGGCCCCTGCCCACCCCAGCCATGCAGGACCATCACCGCCACCCAGGCCACCACCAGCTGCGTGGCGCCGAGTATCAGAATCAGGGGACGCAAGCCGGCCACCACCACCAGCGGGCGACGCCATGCGAACAACACCAGGGAGATCGGCAGCCAGAACAGGATCATCCCCAACTGCAGCCAGCGATCACGCACCGGATCGGGCCAGAGATACAGGGCCAACAGGCAAAGCCCCACGGCACCAACATAGCCAGCCTGAATCGGCCGGGAACGCATGCCGCCGAGCCGAGCCATCTCGCGCGCGCCGAGCAACACGAAGCCACCAAAGACCAGCGCCAGTCCCTGTCGCGAGGCGAGCAGCACCCCGGCTACGACCAGCGGCACCAGAACCAGGGCGGTGAGCACACGCTGCAGCAGCATCAGCCCGTTTTCGCCTTGCCGAGCTGCTCGCTGATCTGGCCAAAACGACGCTCGCACCGTGCGTATTCGCGCAACGCATCAGCAAAGGATTCCTTGTCGAAGTCCGGCCACGACACGGGAGTGAAGTAGAGTTCGGAATAGGCGCAGTGCCAGAGCAGGAAGTTGCTGATACGCCGTTCACCACCGGTGCGGATGAACAGATCCGGATCGGGCACGTCCCCGAAGACGGTGGCGCGGGCAAAGCAGGCCTCATCGATGTCCGCGGGATCCAGTTCGCCACTGGCAACCTGCCGGGTCAGGCGACGCGCGGCCTGGGTGATATCCCAACGTCCCCCATAGTTGGCAGCGATTTGCAACAGCAGGCCGTCGTTACCTGCGGTACGCGCCTCGGCCTCGGCGATCTGTTGCTGCAACTTCAGGGGGAAGGCGCTGATCTCCCCGATCACGCGCAGACGGATGTTGTTCTTGTCCAGCTTGCGGATCTCGCGTCCCAGTGCCACCGTGAACAGATCCATGAGCATGTCCACCTCGCTGCGCGGGCGGCGCCAGTTTTCGCTGGAGAAGGCGAACAGAGTCAGGATCTCAGTGCCATGCTCGAGACAGGCCTCGATGACCAGGCGCACCGATTCCACACCGGCACGATGACCAGCATGCCGGGGCTGTCCCCGTTGGCGCGCCCAGCGCCCATTGCCGTCCATGATGATCGCCACATGACGCGGGGTGCATCCGATCCCACCGGGAAGGTCTCCCTTGCTCTCGCTTCCTGCCACACGTTCCTCGTAGTCTGCTCAGACAGACATCAGATCGGCTTCTTTCCTGGCCATCAGTTCGTCGATCTCCTTGACGTGCTGGTCGGTCAGCTTCTGGATGATCTCCTGGCCACGGCGTTCGTCATCCTCGGACAGGAGTTTTTCCCTGACCAGTTCCTTGAGACTGCTGTTGGCGTCGCGCCGAATATTGCGTACCGCCACCCGCGCCTGCTCGGCCTCCTGGCGCACGATGCGTGTCATGTCCTTGCGACGTTCCTCGGTGAGTGGCGGGATGGGCAGACGGATCATGGTGCCTGCGGTGTTCGGTGTCACCCCGAGATTGGACTCGAGAATAGCCTTCTCCACGGCGCTCACCATGTTCTGTTCGTAAGGCTGTACGATCAGGGTACGGCCGTCCTCGACACCCACGTTGGCCACCTGGCGCAGCGGCACCACGGCTCCGTAATAGTTGACTGTGATGTGGTCCAGCATACTGGGATGAGCGCGGCCGGTGCGAATCTTGGCCAGGTTCTCGGTCAGCGCCTCAACGCTCTTGACCATGCGCACTGCCGCGTCCTTCTTGATGTCGTCGATCATGCGTCGTCTCCAGTTACCAGGGTACCGACCGACTCACCCCGCATCACGCGCTGGATGGCACCTGGTTCATTGATATTCATTACCCGCAGGGGCATGCCCTGCTCCCTGCACAGGACCACAGCGGTGGCATCCATCACACCCAGCCCTTCGGCAAGCACCCGGTCGTAACTCAGGCGCGGGTAGAAGATGGCGTTGGGGTGCCTGACCGGATCGGCCGAATAGACACCATCGACCTTGGTTGCCTTGATCATCAGGTCCGCACCGATCTCGATGGCACGCAGGCTGGCCGCCGAGTCGGTGGTGAAGAAGGGATTGCCAGTGCCGCCGGAGAGCAGCACCACACGGCCGACCTCGAGATGCGCCACCGCACGCTCGCGGTTGTAGTGCTCACAGACGGTATCCATGCGAAAAGCCGAGAGCGTGCGCACATCGACACCCTCACGCAACAGGCGATCCTGCATGGCCAGTGCGTTCATCACCGTAGCCAGCATGCCGATCTGATCGCCACGCACACGATCGAAGCCCCCATCGGCCAGGCCTGCGCCACGGAAGATATTGCCACCACCGATCACCACCCCGATCTGCACCCCCTCGCACACGGCGCCGGCGATCTCAGCGGCCACCCGGCCCAGCACATCCGGGTCGATACCGAAACCACCCGCACCCATCAAGGCTTCACCACTGAGCTTCAGCAGAATACGTCGGGGAGGATGGGGGTCTGACATGATTCTGGACTCTGTTGTGGGAAACTAATGATACCGGCCACAGGGGCCCTCAGGCCTCTGTCGTGGTACCGGAAGCCTTACTCGCCGCGTGCCACCTGAGCCTGGGCCATGACCTCTTCGCGGAAGTCTTCCTGCTTCTTCTCTATGCCCTCACCGACCTCGAAGCGCACGAACCGGTTCACCCTGGTCTCCTTGCCATCGAGCAGCTTGCCAACGGTAGTGTCCGGGTCCTTGACGAAGGGCTGACCCTTGAGTGTGATCTCACCCAGATACTTGCGCATGCGGCCCGCTATCATCTTCCCGATGATGTTATCGGGCTTGTTGCTCTCTCGTGCCTGCGCCTCGACGATCTCGCGCTCCTTGGCCAGCATCTCGGCGGGCACGTCAGCCTCGTCCACACACACCGGGTTGGAGGCGGCGACATGCATGGCGATATCGCGGCCCAACCCGGCATCACCGTCGATGTCCACCACCACACCGATGCGCACACCGTGAGAATAGCAGGCCAGCACGCCCTCGGTGCTCAGGCGAGCAAAACGACGCACGGTCATGTTCTCGCCAATCTTGGCGACCAGAATCTGGCGCGCTTCCTCGATGGTGGTGTCCTCACCCTCGCGCAACGGCAGCGCCATCAGCGTCTCCACATCGTCCACGTCACTGTTGAGCACGCACTTGCCAACCGCATCGGCAAACGACTTGAAGTTGTCGTCCTTGGCCACGAAATCGGTCTCGCAGTTGACCTCGACGATCGCCGCCTGCTTGTTGTCCAGGGCGGTCTCGATCACGATCACGCCTTCGGCGGCAGTCCGACCAGCCTTTTTCGCGGCCTTGGCCTGGCCGGACTTCCGCATGTTCTCGATTGCAGCCTCGATGTCACCATGGGTCTCCACCAGAGCTTTCTTGCATTCCATCATGCCGACGCCGGTGCGCTCGCGCAGTTCCTTCACCAATGCAGCAGTAACAGCCATCATCTCTACCTCGAAATAAAACGTTCAGATCACTTGAGCACGACGCTCCGGAGCGGTGGTTTCTCGGGGGATCAACCCTCGACCGCGGCCTCGCCGGTCTCGGAAGATTCGCCACCTGCCACCGCACGCGCGGCAGCAGCGCGACCTTCCAGTACGGCGGCAGAAGCACCCTGCGCATACAACTGGATGGCACGAATGGCATCGTCGTTACCCGGGATGACGTAATCGATGTCCTTGGGGTTGTTGTTGGTATCCACCACGGCGACCACCGGGATATTCAGCTTCTTCGCCTCGGCCACGGCAATACCCTCGTGACCATTGTCGATGATGAACAGAACGTCGGGCAGGACCGGCATGTTCTTGATGCCACCCAGGCTGCGCTCGAGCTTGTCCATCTCGCGCTTCAGGGTGAGCTGTTCCTTCTTGTTGAACCGGGCCTCCATGGAACCATCCTCGACCATCGCTTCCAGTTCCTTCAGACGCTTGATCGACTGCTTGATGGTCTTGAAATTGGTGAGCATTCCGCCCAGCCAGCGATGATTGACATAGGGCATGCCACAGCGACCGGCTTCCTCGGCAATGACCTCGCGCGCAGCACGCTTGGTGCCCACGAAGAGAATCTTGCCACCGTTGGCGGCGAGCTTGCCGATGAAATTCATAGCATCGTTGAACAGTGGCAGCGTCTTCTCCAGGTTGATGATGTGGATCTTGTTGCGCTGACCGAAGATGTACGGGGCCATCTGCGGATTCCAGTAACGGGTCTGGTGACCAAAGTGCACGCCAGCCTCGAGCATATGGCGCATGGTGATGTTGCTCATGGAAATCTCCGGATTGTATTGGGTTGAGCCTCCACGCACCCCACCGACCCACCCTATGTGAGGGCACCCAGGCCGAGTATGGTTGCAGTGCGCGTGTGTATTTGTACTTGGCGACACCCGGGGAACAAAACCCCGCAGGCATTGCCGTACCCGTTCCCTGCTGCCCATTGCCGCAGAGCGGCGCTTTTTATACCATGAACCGCCTGTTCGCCTCAATTTCGAGGGCATCCGCAACTACCGCCTTCCGAACCAGGACTTCCCCGAGGACAGCATGCCCGTCACCATCAAGACACCCGAAGAAATCGAGAAGATGCGCATGGCCGGTCGTCTGGCCGCCGAGGTACTGGAAATGATCGGCGAGCACGTTCGCCCGGGTGTGACCACCGGCAAGCTGGACCGTATCTGTCACGACTATATCGTCAACGAGCAGGACGCCATCCCCGCGCCACTCAACTACCGGGGATTTCCCAAATCCATCTGTACTTCGGTCAACCAGCAGGTCTGTCACGGGATTCCCGGCGACAAGAAGCTGAAAAAGGGCGACATCATCAATATCGACATCACTGTGATCAAGGACGGCTACCACGGCGACACCAGCAAGATGTTCTATGTCGGGGAACCCAACCCCTTTGCCCGCCGCCTGGTGGAAACAACCTATCAGGCAATGTGGAAGGGCATCGAGCAGGTACGCCCCGGCACCACATTGGGCGACATCGGACACACCATCCAGACCTTCGTCGAGAGTCAGCACTTCAGCGTCGTGCAGGAATACTGCGGCCACGGCATCGGTCGCGAATTCCATGAGGACCCACAGGTGTTGCATTACGGCAAACCAGGTACCGGCATGGCGTTGCGCGAGGGCATGGCGTTCACTATCGAACCGATGGTGAACGCCGGCAAGCATCACGTAAAGGTACTGCCCGACGGCTGGACAGTGGTCACCAAGGACCGCAAGCTCTCAGCACAGTGGGAACACACCGTGCTGTGCACTGCCTATGGCCATGAAGTTCTCACGTTACGCAGCGAAGAGCGGTGATCTCCCCAGAGCTCGACGCCATCCTCCAGGAACTCGACCATCACGCCGCTGACCCGTCAACTCCGGTGGTGGCGTGGAAATCGGCCATCCGTGCCGCTGGAGAGCATCTGGGCAACCTGTTCGAACAGGGCCATGACGTAATCGGGCTGGTGCATGCCCGCGCGGCGTTCACCGATGCCATGCTGGCGCGTGCCTGGGCTGTCCACCTGCCCGCCGATGCCGAAGCCACACTGGTGGCGGTCGGCGGCTACGGGCGAGGCGAGCTGCACCCGGCCTCCGATGTGGACGTACTGATCCTGACCGCCAGCGAACCCGAGGCACTGGCCACGCACATCGAGCCACTGGTGATGTTCCTCTGGGACATCGGCCTGGAGATCGGCCACAGTGTCCGCAGTCTGGCACAGTGCGTAGACGAGGCACGCGGAGATGTGACCATCGCCACCAACCTGATGGAATCGCGCCATCTCGCGGGGCTGGAATGGCTCACCCGCAAGATGCAGGTACTCACCGGACCGCAGCACATCTGGCCCAGCAATGCCTATTTCAGCGCCAAGCTGGCCGAGCAGCAGGCACGACATACGCGGGCCAACGATTCCACCCAGGACCTCGAGCCCAACATCAAGAACAACCCGGGCGGGTTGCGCGACATCCAGATGATCGGCTGGGTGGCCAAACGCCATTTCGGCGCCACCCGGCTATCGCAGCTCAAGGATCACGGCTTCCTCACAGAGGAGGAGTACCAAGCGCTGAAGGCCGGCGAAAAGCTGCTCTGGAAGATCCGTTTCGCCCTGCATCGCCTCACCGGACGACGTGAGGACCGTCTGCTGTTCGAGCACCAGCGCGCGCTGGCACGTCAGTTCGGCTACGGCGAGGACAATCCCGCCATCGAACGCTTCATGCAGCGTTACTACCGCACCGCCATCGAACTGCAGCGCCTCAACGAAATGCTGCTGCAGCATTTCCAGGAGGCCATTCTCCAGCACGACGACCCGGGGGAATCCATCCCCATCAACCGCCGTTTCCAGGCACGTGGCAAGGTCCTCGAGGTGCGCAACCCGGCGACCTTCGCGCGCAACCCGCTGGCGATGCTGGAACTCTTCCTCATTCTCCAGCAGCACCCCGAACTCGACGGCGTGCGTGCCAGCACCATCCGTGCCATCCGGACCCATCGTCACCTGATCGACGAGCGCCTGCGCGCCGACATCGGTGCACGCAGCCTGTTCATGGAGATCCTGCGCCAGCCGCGCGGCGTCACGCACGAACTACGACGCATGCACCGCTACGGTATCCTTGCCCGCTACCTGCCAGCGTTTCGGCAGATCACCGGCCTGATGCAATTCGACCTGTTCCATATCTACACTGTGGATGAGCACATTCTGATGGTGGTGAGAAACCTTCGCCGCTTCACGCTGCCCGAACATACCAGGGAATGCCCCCTGTGCCACGAGCTGGTACAGCAGATCCCCAAGCAGGAGCTTCTCTGTCTGGCTGGACTGTTTCACGACATCGCCAAGGGGCGTGGCGGCGATCACTCCGAACTCGGCATGAGTGATGCCCATGCCTTCTGCCGCGACCACGGTCTCTCACACTACGATACCGAACTGGTGGCCTGGTTGGTGCGCCAGCACCTGCTGATGTCTTGGACCGCACAGCACCAGGACATCGACGACCCTGCGGTAATCCACACCTTCGCCGGCAAGATGGGCAGCATCGAGCGTCTCACCTACCTCTACCTGCTGACCGTGGCCGACATGCGCGGCACCAACCCGCAGATCTGGAACAGCTGGAAGGGCGCCCTGCTCGATCGCCTGTACCGGCGAACCCGCGACGTACTGGCCACCGGGCTCGACAATACCGAGGACGAGAATGCGCGTATCCAGGCCGTACAGTCACTGGCACGCCGGCAATTGCTCGACGACTGGCTGAACGAGGAAATGATCTGCCTGTGCTGGATGCGCCTGAGCACCGACTACTTCCTGCAGACCCCACCGAAGAACATCGTCTGGCACACCCGGCTGCTGCTCGACCACAACCCGAACGACAATATCCGGGTGGCGGTGCGCGACGACCCCGAACGTGGCTGCACGGAGATCTTCACCTTCGGCCCCGACCGTGACGGTCTGTTTGCCGACACCACCGCCCTGCTCGACCGCCTGGGACTGGATATCTTCGGTGCCCGCATCGACACATCCGACGACGGTATCTCGGTCAACAGCTACTTCGTGCTGGAAATCGGCGGCCAACCACTGGCATCCACCCGCCGCAACGAGGTGGCCGAGGCACTGCGAGCACAACTGAATGCGGGCGATCCCATTCCACCACCACCGTTACACCACCCTTCGCGCCGCCTGCGCGCCTTTGACTACCCGACCGAGATCCGCTTCGGACAAGACGCCGACCGGAGCATCACACGCCTGCATCTGCACACACAGGACCGCCCTGGCCTGCTGTCACTGATCGGCTCGGTACTCGCCGGGGAGAACCTGCACCTGCACAGCGCCCGGGTGCTCACCGAGGGTGCGCAGGCGCTCGACTGGTTCACCTTCACCGACCGTGACAATCGCCCCATCACCGACCTGCAACATCAAGCCAGGCTGCAGCAGGCACTGCTGGAAGCACTCGGCTGAGGGGTCCCACTCACAGCGGAAAAACCGTTCCCCTCAGCCCTCGGCCTGGATCAGTTCGCAGGCATTACCGTCGGGATCGCGACAGAACAGGGCCGCACGTCCGCTGCAGCTGCAGGTGTACGAAATCCCCCGCGCGTCGAGGCAGACGCGCAACGTATCGAGATCATCCACCACGAAGGCCACATGGCGGTCACGCCCACCATGCTCTGGACGCCCCTCGATCGGATCGGGGCTGGGCAACTCGAGCAGATGCAACTGCAGACCGGAACCCGCTCTCAGCCAGGCGCCTGGGTAACCCAGGTCAGGACGGGCCGGCTCCACCGCCAATCCCAGCACGTCGCGATAGAACACCAGCGCGCGATCGATGTCACACACCAGCAGGCTGACATGCTGCAGTCGGATCTCTCTCATGTTCCACCACCTTCCTCTCATCCAGGGAAATGACCATCAGGCCGGCACCGATGATCATGAGGCTGCCCACTCCCGAGTTATCGCAAACAGCAGTGCCAGCAACGGCACCAAGCCGAAGAAATGGACATTAATATATAATCGCCGCCTTCGTATCCCTCGCCCCAGGCCATGAACCCGGATCTCGACCGACTCCAGCCTTACCCTTTCGAGAAGCTGCGTGCCCTGTTCACCGGCGTCACCCCGGCGAAAAAGCCGCACATCGCGCTCTCGATCGGCGAGCCAAAGCATGCCACACCTGACTTCGTGGCCGATACCCTGCGCGCGCACCTCGACGCTCTGGGCAGCTACCCCTTGACCCGCGGCCTGCCGACGTTGCGCGAGGCCATCGCCAACTGGCTGACCGCCCGTTTCTCCCTGCCTGTGGGTGGTATCGATCCCGAGACCCAGATTCTGCCGGTGAACGGCACCCGCGAGGCCCTGTTCGCCTTTGCCCAGGCGATGATCGACCGCAGCAAGGCACCACTGGTGATCTCGCCCAATCCCTTCTACCAGATCTACGAGGGCGCAGCGCTGCTCGCCGGGGCGGAACCGCTGTTTCTGCCCTGCACCACAGAGACAAGCTACCTGCCGGATTTCTCCCGGGTGCGTGACGAACAATGGGCGCGCACGCAACTGGTCTATATCTGCTCCCCGGGCAATCCCACTGGCGCGGTGATGCGCCAGGACGACTGGTCCGAACTACTGACCCTGGCCGACAGGCACGACTTCGTGATCGCCGCCGACGAGTGCTATTCGGAACTCTACTCCGATGAGGACGCCCCCCCGGTCGGCCTGTTGCAGGCCGCCGCCGCGTTGGGACGCGACGATTACCGTCGCTGCATAGTGTTCCACAGCCTGTCGAAACGTTCGAATGCACCAGGGCTGCGTTCGGGCTTCGTAGCCGGAGATACAGCCATCCTCGAACGCTTTTTTCGCTACCGCACCTACCACGGCTGCGCCATGCCGATCCAGCACCAGCAGGCCAGCATCGCCGCCTGGCATGACGAGGCCCATGTGCGCGAGAATCGCGCCCTGTACCGCGAAAAATTCGACGCCGTCCTCGCCATCCTGCAACCCGTGCTGAACGTGCAACGCCCCGAGGCCGGCTTCTACCTGTGGACGCGAGTACCCGGCGGTAGCGACGAAACCTTTGCACGCAGCCTGTTCGAACACCAGCACGTCACCGTGCTGCCCGGCAGCTATCTGTCGCGCGAAGTGGACGGCCACAATCCCGGCACAGGTCATATACGCATGGCACTGGTGGCCACCCCCGAAGAATGCATCGAGGCGGCGGAACGCCTCCGCACCCACATCGAATCCCTATAGCGAACCCCACACAGGAGCCCTCTCATGAGCGAGATCCGGAACATCATCGAAGAAACCTTCGAAAAGCGCACCGATATCACCCCACGCAATGTCGAGACCCGGGTACGCGATGCGGTCAACGAGACCATCGACCAGCTCAACCACGGCAAGATCCGGGTCGCCGAAAAGCGCGATGGTGACTGGGCAGTCAATGAATGGATCAAGAAGGCCGTGCTGCTGTCGTTTCGCATCAACGACAACGAGTTCATCAAGGGCGGCTTCACCAACTACTGGGACAAGGTGCCCCCGAAATACGCCGACTTCAACTCGCGTGACTTCCGTGAGTCCGGCGTGCGCGTGGTACCACCGGCCACCGTGCGTCACGGCTCCTACATTGCACCGAGCACGGTACTCATGCCTTCTTATGTGAACGTCGGCGCTTACGTGGATTCCGGAACCATGGTGGATACCTGGGCCACGGTCGGTTCCTGTGCCCAGATCGGAAAGAACGTGCACCTGTCCGGCGGTGTCGGCATCGGTGGAGTGCTCGAACCCCTGCAGGCCGCACCCACCATCATCGAGAACAACTGCTTCATCGGTGCACGCTCCGAGATCGTCGAGGGCGTGATCGTCGAAGAAGGCGCCGTGATCTCCATGGGTGTCTATATCGGCCAGTCCACCCGCATCTACGACCGCGAGCGTGATGAGATCCTCTACGGCCGCGTTCCCGCGGGCTCCGTGGTCGTCCCCGGCAATCTACCTGCGAAAGACGGCAAGTACAGCCTCTACTGTGCCGTGATCGTCAAGCGAGTGGACGAAAAGACCCGTTCCAAGGTCGGCATCAATAAATTGCTGCGGGACATCTGAACAGCAACAGTTCGATCTTCAAACTGCAAAGACTCTCGATCTTGAACATATCAGGTATTCTGCAATGGCATGGAGCGTGCCCCGTTTCGATATTTCGATCCCTTTGCGTCCTTGGCGGTTTGACAAATAACGAATTACCACATGATCAAGCTCTACGGTATCCCGAACTGTGACACCATGAAAATGGCCCGCGCCTGGCTGACCGGGCATGGCATCGACCACGAATTCCACGACTACAAGAAGGCCGGCATCGACGAGGCCATTCTGCGCGGCTGGATAGGCCAGGTCGGCTGGGAGACACTGCTCAACCGCCGCGGCATGATGTGGCGCAAGCTGCCGCAGGATCTACGCGATGCCATGGGCGAGCAGAAAGCCGTCGAAGTGATGCTGAAGACACCCGGCATCATCAAGCGTCCGGTGCTGGAGATCAACGGCACGATCCATATCGGCTTCAAACCCGGACAATACGAAGCGCTGTTCGTTCGATGACCACAAAGGACTCGAGTGTAGAGCTGTGGCATCTCAGGAACTGAATCACCGCATGATATCGCGCCTCGATACGAAGCCCCCATCCCTTTACGCACCTTCGCGCACTTTGCGGCAGAAACCCGGGAATCCAAATGTCTGAAACACTCGACCTCGCCATCGACCTGATCCGCCGCCCCTCGGTCACACCCGATGATGCGGGCTGTCAGGCTTCGATGATGGAGCGACTGGCAGCGCTGGGCTTCGCCAACGAGCCGCTGCGCTTCGGCAAGGTAGACAACTTCTGGTCGCGGCGCGGCACCGAGGGGCCACTGTTCTGCTTCGCCGGCCACACCGATGTGGTGCCACCCGGTCCTCTGGAGGAATGGAGCTCCGATCCCTTCGCTCCCGAGATCCGCAACGGCCTGCTGTACGGGCGCGGGGCGGCGGACATGAAGGGCTCGCTCGCGGCAATGATCACAGCCACCGAGCGCTTCGTCGTACGACACCCCAGGCACCTGGGCTCCATCGCCTTCCTGATCACCAGCGACGAGGAAGGCCCGGCGGTGAACGGCACCGCGAAGGTGGTGGAGACCCTGGATGCACGGAGGGAGAAGATCGACTGGTGCCTGGTGGGAGAGCCCTCCTCCAGCGAGCGGGTGGGCGACGTGGTCAAGAACGGCCGGCGCGGCTCTCTGGGAGCGTGCCTGGTGATACACGGGGTACAGGGACACGTGGCCTATCCACAACTGGCGCGCAATCCGGTGCACCAGGCCCTGCCGGTACTGACCGAGCTGGCGGCGGTGGAATGGGACCGGGGCAACGACTTCTTCCCGCCCACCACTTTCCAGATCTCCAACATCCGCGCCGGTACTGGGGCCACCAACGTCATTCCCGGCGAGCTGGAGGTGCTGTTCAACCTGCGCTTCTCCACCGAGACCGACGCGGCACGCATCCGCGAGACGGTGCAGGCCATCTTCGATCGTCACGAACTGGACTACACCATCGACTGGACTCTCTCGGGAAATCCTTTTCTCACTCAAGTCGATGAACTGGTAGGGGCAGCACAGGCCGCGATTCGCGAGGTGACAGGGCAGGAAACCCAGCTCTCCACCGCCGGCGGCACCTCCGATGGCCGCTTCATCGCCCCTACCGGCACACAGGTTCTGGAGCTGGGGCCGGTGAATGCCACCATTCACAAGGTGAACGAATGTGTGGGGGTCGCCGAGCTGGACACCCTCTCGGCCATCTATGAACGCCTGCTGGAGCACCTGCTGGGCTGAACAGCTAGCGCAGATTGCGCCCCACCGGGCGCTTCCGCACCCGGCCCATCTGGTAACGCTTGGCCTGGCGTACCCGCTCCTGGGCCATTTCGATCAGGCGTTCCTGGCAGCCCTTTTCTTCTTCCGGTGTGCGTGGCTGACGTTGCACGTAGCAGCCATCGGGCTGCATCTCCCAGGCATTGCGATAATCGTTGAGCTGCACATCGATGACCTTGCGCAGTTCGCGTCGCAGATTCTCCGCCTCGACCGGGGCGACCACCTCGACACGTGACTCGAGATTACGCTTCATGCAGTCGGCCGAGCCGGTGAAGTACTCTTCCTTGCCACCGTTGCGGAAGTAGTAGATGCGGGCGTGTTCGAGGAAACGCCCGACGACCGAGATCACCCGCACGTTCTTGGACAATCCCGGCACGCCGGGTCGCAGACGGCAGGTATCGCGCACGATCAGGTCCACGTGCACGCCCTCACGCGCCGCCTCGTACAGGGCACGAGTGATGTCGGCATCTTCCAGGGCATTCATCTTGAACTGGATAAGGCCAGGGATACCCGACTTGTGCAACTCACGTTCGCGGGCGATACGCTCGAGCAGACCGGCCTTGAGCATCTTGGGTGCCGGCAGCAGCTTCCGGTAGTAGCGTTCGGGCGTATAGCCGGTGGTCAGGTAGTTGAACAGCTCGGTGGCGTCCACGCCCATGTCATGATCGTTGGTCAGCAGGCCGAAATCGGAATACACCCGCGCGGTGCCCGCATGATAGTTACCGGTGCCCATGTGCAGGTAGCGGCGCAGGCCGTTGTAGTCCTTGCGCACCACCAGCACGATCTTGGAGTGGGTCTTGAGACCGACCACACCGTAGGTGACATGGATGCCTGCCTCTTCCATGCGCGTCGCCCAGCGGATGTTGGCCGCCTCGTCGAAACTCGCCTTGAGTTCCACCACCACCGCCACCTGCTTGCCGTTACGCGCGGCCTGGATCAGATAGTCCACCACCTTGGTGTCACTGGAGGTGCGATACAGCGTCATCTTGATGGCACGTACCTTGGGATCGTACGCCGCCTCCTTCAAGAAGCGCTCGACCGAACTGCGGAAGTTTTCATAGGGATGGTGCAACAGGAAGGGGCCGCGCTTGCGAATAGCATGGAAGATGTTGCTCGCCACCCGGATCTCGGGATGGTCCACGCCCTGGAAGGGTGGATAGTGCAGATCGGGCACGTCCAGCTCGGCGATCTGCAGCAGGTGCCGCATCGCCAGCATGTCGCCACCGGCACTGAACACGTCTGTATTCTCGTCCAGGCCGAGTTCGGCAGCGAGCATGCCACGCGTAGTGTCGTCCATGTCGTCCTGGATCTGCAGGCGCACAATGGGCGCAAAGCGGCGCTCGCGCAGTTCCGACTCGATCAGCGACAGCAGATCGTCGGCGTGTTCCTCGTTACGCTCGGTGTTGGCGTTGCGTGTCACCCGGAACTGGTTGCAATACACGATCTCCATCTCCGGCAGCAGCATGCTCAGATTGTGCTGCACTATATCTTCGATGGCGACAAAGTACGTGGAATCCGGCAACCGGATGAAACGCGGTATATCCTCACCGATGGGGATCTTGATGCGGGCCAGCGAGGTCTTGCCCTCCTCGCCAGGGAAGCACACCAGCACCACCAGGTTGAGCGACAGGTTGGAGATAAAGGGGAACGGGTGTGCCGGATCGATAGCCTGGGGCGTGATCAACGGGAAAATATTGTCGTGGAAATAGCTGCGCAACCAGCTCACCTGCTCTGACCGAAGTTCATCGTACCCAAGGATGGCGATATCGTATTCACGCAATACCTCGAGCAACTGGTGCAGAACCTCGCGCTGCACTGCCTCCTGCTCGCGCACCATGGCACAGCACTCGGCAATCTGCTCGCGCGGGGTGCGCCCATCGGCGGTACGCGTAGTCACGCCGGCACCGATCTGCTGCTTGAGGCCACCGATGCGCTTCATGAAGAACTCGTCGAGATTGGAGCTGACGATGGCCAGAAACTTGAGCCGCTCGAGCAGCGGATTGCGTTCGTCCTCGGCCTCGTGCAATACACGGCGATTGAAGGCCAGCCAAGTGAGTTCCCGGTTGAGATACAGCGAGGGACCGGAAAGATCGTGTACACAGGCCGACTTCTCGGCATCCACCTGCAGGACAGACTGTTCGCTTCGGGGAACGACGGACTCGGACATCGATGACTCCTGCAATCTTGCCGGCGACAACCGGCTCTGGTTCTTCCTCGCTTATATCATAGCCTCCACCAGATTCGACACCGTG
>JANEMA010000020.1 GCA_024510845.1 Gammaproteobacteria bacterium | reverse complement strand
CAGCCTGCCTCTCTCGAATCTGGACTATAAGCGCCTACTGCCGCTTGTGGCACAGGCCAATGCTTCTCTGGCGCGTTACGACGGCCTACTGCAAGGTATTCCTAATGCCGAGGTGATGCTTTCACCCCTGACCACGCAGGAAGCAGTGCTTTCTTCCCGTATCGAAGGTACCCAGGCTACCGTGGATGAAGTTCTCGAACATGAAGCGGGTTTACGCAAGGGTGGCGAACAGCTCAACGATATCCAGGAAGTTTCCAATTATCGGGTCGCTCTGCTGCGTGGTCGTGAGCATCTGAAGGTCTATCCCATTCGACTCGCTTTTGTGCGAGAGCTACATCGCATTCTGTTGAACAGCGTACGCGGGCAGGACAAAATGCCTGGTGAGTTTCGTAAAGATCAGAATTGGATCGGGCTACCGGGTTGTCCGATTGAAGAAGCGACCTTCGTGCCACCTGATCCACTGCAACTGAACGGATACCTCGAAGAATGGGAGTGTTATCTTGAGCTCGATGATATCGACTTCTTGTTACAGACGGCGGTGATGCATGCGCAGTTCGAGCTGTTGCATCCCTTCAAAGATGGTAATGGGCGTATCGGACGCATTCTCATCCCTCTGTTTTTGTTCCAGAAGCAGATCATTTCTCAGCCGATGTTCTACCTCTCGGAATATCTGGAGAAACACCGCTCGCGATATTATGCACGTTTGCGCGCCATTTCTCAGAACGGTGACTGGAATGGCTGGATCGCCTTTTTTCTGCAAGCGGTGATCGATCAGGCACACCAGAACGGTGAGCGGGTTTCGCAAATACAGGAGCTATATGATCGAATGAAACAGGAAATCCACCACATCACCCATTCTCAATACACGGTGCATCTGCTCGATGCGCTGTTCAGCACGCCGGTATTCGAAACTACCCGGCTGATCCACGAAACGGGTATACACAAACCCACCGCCATGGGTTTAATTCGCAAGCTCAAGGAGGCAGGTATTCTGAAAGAGTTACGGCCAGGTTCAGGACGCAGACCGGCGGTTTTGGCTTTTCCTAAGCTGATTAACATCGCAGAGGGAAGATCGGTGCTATGAGTACGTTTGTGTATCGTCAGCGGATTACAACCTGATTTGCGTATCACGAACACGGTATAACGATACACAAATCGGGTTGATGGGTTTGAACGATACACAAATGACGGCCTTTCAAATCATGGATCACCAACCACCCCACACCCTCACCCCGGCCATCGTTTCGCTGGTGGCGGAGATCGCCGAGGCGGTGGGCAGGCTGTCGCTCTCTTCCGGCGACAACCTGCGCCTGCTATGGGTTAATCGTATCCGCAGTATTCAGGGGTCGCTGGCCATCGAGGGCAACACCCTGAGCGAGGAGCAGATCACGGCCATTCTGGAGGGGAAACCCGTCATCGCGCCGCCGCGGGAGATTCAGGAGGTGCGCAATGCGCTGGCGGCCTACGAGCGTCTGGGTGAGTGGCAACCGGCGGGGGAGTCGGATCTGCTGGAGGCGCACGCCATACTGATGAGGGGGCTGCTGGACGAGGCGGGCCTCTATCGCAGGGGCGGCGTGGGGGTGATGCAGGGGGAGCAGGTCATCCACATGGCGCCGCCTGCGGAACGGGTACCGGGCCTGATGGCGGATCTGCTGGGATGGCTGAAAACCAACGAGGAACATCCGCTGATCGCCGGCTCGATATTTCACTATGAGTTCGAGTTCATCCATCCCTTTGCCGATGGCAACGGACGCCTGGGACGACTGTGGCAGACGTTGATCCTGAGCTGCTGGCGGCCGGTGTTGGCCGATCTGCCGGTGGAAAGCCTGGTCCATACCCATCAGGAGGGCTATTACCGGGCCATTGCCGAGAGTACGGCACGGACGGACAGCGCGCCTTTTATCGCCTTCATGCTGGAGCGGATTCTGGAGGCCTGCCGCGCCTCGACCCACCAAGAAACCCCTGAAGTTGCCCCCCAAGTGCAGCGGCTGGTCTCGCTGCTGGAGCGGCCGCTGGGGCGCAACGATCTGATGCGGACGCTGGGCTTGAGGGATGCCAAGCATTTCCGTCAGCATTACCTGGTGCCGGCCATGGCCGCAGGCCTGGTGGAGATGACCCAGCCCGATCATCCGCGAAGCCCGACACAGCAGTACCGGCGCACGGCCGCGGGCCAGCGGCTGCTGGACAACTCAAAGGACACGATATGACCGAAGAACAGCAAAAAGAACTGGGCAAGGTGCTTTGGGCCATTGCCGACGAGCTGCGCGGCTCCATGAATGCCGACGACTTCCGCGACTATATGCTCTCGTTTCTGTTTCTGCGTTATCTCTCCGATCACTATGAAGAAGCGGCGAGGCAGGAACTGGGCGCGGACTGGCCGGGTGGCGAGGTGATTCCATTTTCCGAGCCGGCGCAACCGGAGGAACTGGCCAAGGTGGCCGAGCCCGCCGGCGATTACGAGAAGCGCACCCTGTGCCGTTCGCCGCTGGCGATGTGGTATGCGCAGAACCCGGAGGACATCGAAGAATTCGAGAAGGTGATGCGCCGCAAGGTGCATTACGTGATCAAGCCCGGATACCTCTGGAGCAGCATCGCCGAGATGGCGCGCACTCAGAGCGACGAGCTGCTGCATACCCTGCAGAAGGGTTTCAAGTTCATCGAAAATGAATCCTTCTCCAGCAGCTTTCACGGGCTGTTTTCCGAGATCAATCTCGACTCCGAGAAGCTCGGAAAGAACTACAAACAACGCAACGACCGCCTGTGCACCATCATCCAGAAGATCGCCGAGGGTCTGGCGGAATTTCCCAGTGGACGGGATCTGCTGGGCGACGCCTATGAGTACCTGATCGGGCAGTTTGCCGCCGGCAGCGGCAAGAAGGCGGGTGAGTTCTACACCCCGCAGCAGATCTCCAGCATCCTCTCCGGCATCGTGACCCTCGACAGCCAGGACCCTGCCACCGGCAAGCGGGACAAGTTAAACCGGGTATACGACTTTGCCTGTGGCTCCGGCTCGCTGCTGCTCAACGTGCGGCGGCACATGGGCAGGCACGGTATCGGCAAGCTCTACGGGCAGGAGAAGAACATCACCACCTACAACCTGGCCCGGATGAACATGCTGCTGCACGGCGTGCGCGACACCGAGTTCGAGATCCACCATGGTGACAGTCTGGAGAATGATTGGGATATCCTCAGAGAGCCGAACCCGGCCAAGAAGATCGAGTTCGATGCGGTGGTGGCCAATCCCCCATTCAGCTACAAGTGGAAACCAAGCGAAGAGATGGCGAAGGATTTCCGCTTCAAGGATTACGGGCTCGCCCCCAAGTCCGCGGCGGACTTCGCCTTTCTGCTGCATGGCTTCCACTTTCTGGCCAAGGACGGCGCCATGGCGATCATTTTGCCGCACGGTGTGCTGTTCCGGGGTGGGGCCGAGAAAAAGATCCGCACCAAGCTGTTGAAAGACGGCAATATCGACACCGTCATCGGCCTGCCGGCCAAGCTCTTCTATTCCACGGGTATTCCGGTCTGCATTCTGGTGCTGAAAAAATGCAAACGCACCGATGACGTGCTGTTCATCAACGCTGCCGGGCTCTATGCCCCGGGCAAGCGCCAGAACACCCTGCTGCCCGAGCATATCGAGAAGATCGTTGATATTTACCGGCATCGCCGCGAGCTCAGGGAAGAACTGGATAACGGCTCTATATTCGCTTCCCGCTGCGTGAGCCTGGAAGAGATCGAACAAGAGCACGATTTCAATCTCAACATCTCGCGCTATGTGAGCACGGCAAAACCCGAGGAGCCGGTGGATCTGGATGCAGTCCATCGCCGGCTCGTCGAGTCGCACAACGCAATCGGAACGGCAGCCCGGACGCACAACGAATACTTGGATGAGTTGGGTCTTCCCGCGCTGCCGTTTGATCTGGAATGAGCGTGACAAGCGTGTTTTCGATCTCGTGAAGTATCTCGAGACATCCCCGGCCCCAAAATCGACGCGATCTTCGACTGTCATTACCGGTACGGTCCGGCAATCCTTGTACAAAAGGGTGGCATGACTCTGTGGCGCATCAAAAAACAACGCCAGTATCGGCCACCTGGACTTCTTGGTTGGTGGAGAGGGTGGGATTCGAACCCACGGATCCCGCAAGGGATCACTTGATTTCGAGTCAAGCCCATTCGGCCTCTCTGGCACCTCTCCAGATGTGCCTCGATCCTTCGATTGGGACCGGTTTGGCTGGCCCCGGCGCCTGATTTGGATGCGCCGTTTCCAGGGCGTGGAAGGATAGCACAGTCTGGATGCCGGAGTGGACCTCCTGGCGCAGGAACGACATCTTCGCCGCGATTCTTCGCCCCGGGGATGGACTTTCTGCGGGTGGTGTATTCGCAGTGAATGGTCTGTTTCGGGCTCAGTTCTCTGGAGTTTCCGATCCGTCGAGCAGCTCCACGGTCTCTTCGGGTGCGATCTCCACGCGTTCGATCTTCTGGAAGCGTGAGCTGATCTTGCGTGCCGAGGTGTGTACCTGCTCGACGTCCTTGTGCGCCAGCTCGATATGCCTGGCCAGCTTGTCCATGCGTTCCTGGAAGCGGCCGAAGTCCTTGGAGAGCATGTGCAGGTGTTCCTGGATGATATGGATCTGCTTGCGTGTGGCGTCGTCCTTGAGCACGGCACGTGCGGTGGTGAGCACCGCCATCAGGGTGGAGGGCGAGACCATCCAGACCCGTGCGCGTTGAGCGGTTTCGGCCAGTTCGGGGAAGTGGGCATGGATCTCGGCGAAGACCGCCTCGGCGGGGATGAACATCACTGCGCCATCGGCGGTCTCGCCGGGAATCAGGTATTTTTCGGCGATGTCACGGATGTGTTTCTGGATGTCGCGGCGAAACTGGCTGGCCGCGGCGTTGCGCTCGGCAGGGGGTGCATCGAAGTCCTGCATGCGCTGGTAACTTTCGAGCGGGAATTTGGCGTCGATGGGAATCTCGCCGGTGGGGGCGGGCAGGCGCAGCAGGCAATCGACGCGCTTGCCGTTGCTCAGTGTGGCCTGCAGTTCGAAACTGTCCTCGGGCAGCATGTTGCGCACCAGGGCCTCGAGTTGCACCTCGCCGAAGGCCCCTCGCGAGCGCTTGTCGGTGAGTACCTCCTGCAGGCTGACCACGTTGCCCGACAGTTCGGTGATCTTTTTCTGTGCCTCGTCGATGCGGCTGAGGTGCTCGAGCACCCGGGTAAAGGTCTCGGTGGTCTTCTCGAAGCCGTCGGCCAGACGCTTCTCCACCTCGCCGCTGATCTCGCGCAAGCGCTCGTTGGTGGTACGGGTGAGTGTCTCGACGCGCTTGCCCAGTTCTTCGGCACTGGCGCGGAAGGATTCACGGATCTGCCGGCTCATCGCCTCGAGGTTGTCCGACAGGGTCTTTTGCTGAGCGGTGATGGCCTCGCGCTGCAGCCTTTCGAAGGCCTCGCGGTGGGCGTTGAGCGCCTGTTCGACGCGTTCGCGCAGCTCGGCCAGGTGGCGTTGCTGGGCCAGGCGGGCCTCGCCCGTATCCTCGCGCAGTGCCTTGTGCTGTTGCTCGAAGCGTTCGACCAGGTCGAGCCGCAGGGCGCCCTGTTCGCGCAGCAGTGCCTTCTCGACGGTGCCGATGCGCTCGCCGAGCAGCGACTGGGTGCTCTGCAGGCCATGCTGCTGGCCGGCGAGCAGTACCTGGGCTTCGTGGTGCAGTTGCTCGGAGAGCGTATCCTGCAACTGCGCCAGCCATTCCTTCTGTGCCTCGAGCGTTGTATCCAGCCGGTGCTGCAGGCGGTGCGTCCGCCGCTGTCCCAGCCACAGGACCAGGGCAGGCAGCCCCAGTGCCAGCAGCAGGCCGGTGGTCAGGACCGGGTGTTGGTGAAACAGTGTGAGCAGTCTTTCCATGTGGTTCCTGTCCGTATTTGCAAGGCGCGGGACGCTACAATCCGGGAATTCAACCCGGTAACGCTAACATACTCATGCGCGTCCATCTGCAGGCACTGGGGTGCCGACTCAACGAGGCTGAACTCGAGACCTGGGCACGGGACTTCCGGCGTGCCGGAATCGAGCCGACCAGCGATCCGGCAGATGCCGATATTTTGGTGGTGAACACCTGTGCGGTGACCGCCGAGTCGGTACGCAAGTCGCGCAATCTGGTACGCCGTGCGCACCGTGCCAACCCCACGGCAAAGCTGGTGATGAGTGGTTGCTATGCCGCGCTCTCGCCCGAGCAGGCTGCCGCCGACCTGGGGGTGGATCTGGTGGTCGGCAATCACGAGAAGGACCGGTTGGTGGCGATCGTTCGCCGTGAACTCGATCTGCCGGTGATGCCGCGCATCGCGGCCGAGCCCGATGAGGTGGCACTGTTCGCGCGTGGCCGGCAACGTGCCTTCGTCAAGGTACAGGACGGTTGCCGTTATCGCTGCACTTATTGCGTGGTGACCCTGGCGCGCGGCGAGGAACGCAGCCGGCCGATCGACGAGGTGGTCGCCGAGATCGCGGCCCTGGAAAGCGAGGGGGTGCAGGAGGTGGTGCTTGCCGGGGTCCACTTGGGCGGCTATGGCAGTGACCGGGGTCGTTCGTTGTACGATCTGGTGGTGGCGGTGCTCGAGCGTACCGACATGCCACGCATTCGTCTGGGTTCGCTCGAGCCCTGGGATTTGCCCGAGGGGTTCTGGGATCTGTTCGCCGATAGGCGGCTGATGCCGCATTTGCATCTGCCCATGCAGTCGGGGGCCGACTCGGTGTTGCGGCGGATGTCGCGGCGCTGTCGCAGTGGCGAGTTTCTGGCGCTGATCGAAGCGGGCAGGGCACGGGTGCCAGACCTGCAGGTCACCACCGACATCATCGTCGGTTTTCCGGGAGAGAGTGATGAGGAATGGGCGCAGACCCTGGCGTTCGTTGTGCAGGCGCGCTTTTCCCATGTGCACATTTTCGCCTTTTCGTCGCGCGAAGGGACCAAGGCTGCCACGTTGCCCGATCCGGTGCCACGGGTGGTGCAGCGCGAGCGCAGTCAGCAGTTGCACAGGCTCGCGGCGCGCTTGCGCAGCGAGATCCTGCGCGATCAGATTGGCCGGGAATGTGATGTGTTGGTCGAGGGGCGTGACCGGGAAAGCGGGATGTGGAGCGCGTATACGCCCAACTATCTGCGCGTCTCGATCGCGTCCGGACAGTCGCTGGAGAACCGCCGGCGCATGGTGCGTCTGGTCGGGGTGAGCGGTGATGGACGCCTGTGTGGCGAGCTTGTTGCGCCAGATCCACAGGGTCATCTCAGCGAGACACTTCGGTGACGATGCCGCCTATCTCGCGCAGCTGTTGCAGGCGCTGTTCGGGGGGCTGGGGAGGTGGTGGCGGGGTCATGGCTTCGGCCTCCACCCCGGGAGGAGGCAGTTGCGAGGTAAATGGTACTGCCGTTGGTATCCTGCCACTTGTAGATCCGGGCTGTGGCCATGATCGGCAGCAGGCAGGCGGCTCCAGCAGGTGAACGGTGTAATCGGTGTATCCCGTCCGGTGGCGCATTTCCATGTGTGCAATCATTGAGCTGTTGACCTGTGCCGCCTATATCAGTAACTTGCCGCGTTCCAGTTGCGCCCGGAAATTCCGGGCCTGCCCTTCGCTCTCGGGGGGTATTCCATGTCTTCGGAGGTGACAAGGTGGAACTGAGTGGGGCCGAGATCGTCGTCCAGGCATTGAAGGACGAGGGCGTCGAGTATGTCTGGGGTTATCCTGGGGGCGCCGTACTGCATATCTATGACGCCCTGTTCCAGCAGAACGAGGTACGCCACATTCTGGTGCGTCACGAACAGGCCGCCGCACATGCCGCGGACGGCTATGCCCGTGCCACCGGCAAGCCCGGCGTGGTGCTGGTGACATCAGGTCCCGGCGCGACCAATGCGGTTACCGGTATCGCTACTGCCTTCATGGATTCCATCCCGTTGGTGGTGCTCACCGGTCAGGTGCCGACGCCGGTCATCGGTTCCGATGCCTTTCAGGAGGTCGATACCGTCGGTATCACCCGTCCGTGCGTGAAGCACAATTTTCTGGTGAAGCGGGTCGATGACCTGGCCGAAACCATCAGGAAGGCCTTCTACATCGCCGCATCGGGCAGGCCCGGTCCGGTCGTGGTCGATATCCCCAAGGATGTCACCGACCCGAACATCCGCATTTCCTACGAATATCCGCAGGAGATCGGGATGCGTTCCTACAATCCGGTGGAGCGCGGGCACCCGGGACAGATCCGCAAGGCGGTCGATCTGATGATGTCGGCGAAGCGCCCCGTCATCTATACCGGTGGTGGTGTGGTGCTCGCAGATGCCTCGGAAGAACTGTGTCAGCTGGTCAAGAAGACCGGTTTCCCGATCACCCAGACGCTGATGGGCCTGGGGGCCTTTCCGGCCACTGATCCGCAGTTTCTGGGCATGCTGGGCATGCACGGAACCTACGAGGCCAACATGGCGATGCACGAGACCGATGTGCTGATTGCCATCGGTGCACGTTTCGACGACCGGGTGACCGGAAAGGTCGCGCATTTCTGCCCGCATGCAAAGATCATCCACATCGATGTGGATCCGGCTTCCATTTCCAAGACGGTACGTGTGGACGTGCCCATCGTCGGTCAGGTCAGGAGCGTGCTTGCCGATATGCTGCACCTGATCGATGAACTCGAGTGCGAGCCCGGTCGCGATGCCCTGGCGCAATGGTGGGAACGTATCGAGGCTTGGCGCGCGGTCGAGTGCCTGTCGTATGATGCCAGCGACAAGGTCATCAAGCCGCAGTTTGCGGTCGAGGCGCTGTACAAGGTCACCCGCGATGATGAGTTCTACCTGACCTCGGATGTCGGTCAGCACCAGATGTTCGCTGCCCAGTTCTATCCCTTCGACCAGCCGCGGCGCTGGATCAATTCCGGTGGGTTGGGCACCATGGGCTTCGGCCTGCCGGCAGCGATGGGTGTCAAGCAGGCCTGTCCCGAGGCCGAGGTGGCCTGTATCACTGGTGAGGCCAGTATCCAGATGTGCATCCAGGAGCTGGCCACCTGCAAGCAGTACGATCTTCCGATCAAGATTCTGCTGCTCAACAATGGCTATATGGGCATGGTGCGTCAGTGGCAGGAGTTCTTCTACGACGGCCGCTATTCGCATTCCTATGTCGATGCGCTGCCCGATTTCTGCAAGCTTGCCGAGAGCTATGATCATGTCGGCATGCGCATCGACGACCCCGCCGATCTCGAAGCGGCCTATCGCGAAGCCTTCGGCATGAAGGATCGGCTGGTGTTCATGGACATCGTCATCGACCCCGAGGAAAACGTGTATCCCATGATCGAGGCGGGCAAGGGCCATCATGAAATGCACATGTCGCCCCATCTGTCGTCCGAGAGGGAATTGGCCTGATGCAACATATCATTTCGATTCTCATCGAGAACGAGGCCGGTGCTCTCTCGCGGGTATCCGGGTTGTTTTCCGCGCGTGGCTACAATATCGAGTCGCTCACCGTGGCGCCCACCGAGGACACTACGCTCTCGCGTATGACGCTGGTCACCCGGGGCGACGAGAACGTCATCGAACAGATCACCAAGCAACTGAACAAGCTGATCGACGTGGTCAAGCTGGTGGATCTCTCCGAGGGGCCGCACATCGAGCGTGAATTGATGATGATCAAGGTCCGTGCGGAGGGGACCATGCGCGAGGAACTCAAGCGTCTGGCCGATATCTTCCGCGGTAACATCATCGATGCGACCGGAAATTCCTATACCATCGAGATGACCGGCGATGGTGCCAAGCTCGACGCCTTCATTCAGGTGGTGGACGACGAGCTGATCATCGAGACGGTGCGTTCCGGTCCGTTGGGCATTGCACGTGGTGGCAAGCGTCTGACCCTGCACGTCTGAACTGTTTCATCAACCGAATCCTCGAGGAATCTATCCCATGGCAGTGAACATCTACTACGACAAGGACTGCGACCTCTCCATCATCCAGGGCAAGAAGGTTGCCATTCTTGGCTACGGCTCACAGGGGCATGCACATGCCAACAACCTCAAGGACTCGGGTGTGGACGTGCGCGTCGGCCTGCGTGCCGGTTCGCACTCGGTCGCCAAGGCCGAGGCCGCAGGCCTTGCGGTCAAGACGGTCGGGGAGGCCGTGGCCGAGGCCGATCTGGTCATGGTCCTCACCCCCGACGAGTTTCAGGCCGGGCTCTACCGCGAGCAGATCGAACCCAATCTCAGGGAAGGGGCGGCTCTGGCCTTCGCCCATGGCTTTGCCATTCACTACAACCAGATCGTGCCGCGCGAGGATCTGGATGTGATCATGATCGCACCCAAGGCCCCGGGGCACACGGTGCGTAATGAATTCACCAAGGGTGGCGGTATCCCGGATCTGATCGCCGTGTTCCAGGATGCATCGGGCAATGCCGAGAACATCGCGCTGTCTTATGCCTCGGCCATTGGTGGCGGTCGCACCGGCATTATCGAGACCACCTTCAAGGACGAGACCGAGACAGATTTGTTCGGTGAGCAGGCCGTGCTCTGTGGCGGTACCGTGGAACTGGTCAAGGCAGGCTTCGAGACACTGGTCGAGGCCGGGTATGCACCGGAGATGGCCTATTTCGAGTGTCTGCACGAGCTCAAGCTGATCGTCGATCTGATGTATGAGGGTGGCATCGCCAACATGAACTACTCTATCTCCAACAATGCGGAGTACGGCGAATACGTCACCGGTGAGAAGATTATCAACGAGCAGTCGCGCGCTGCCATGCGCGAATGTCTGCGCAATATCCAGACCGGAAAGTATGCCAAGCACTTCATCCAGGAAGGACAGGCCAACTATCCCGAGATGACTGCGCGCAGGCGTCTCGATGCCGGGCATCCGGTCGAGCAGGTCGGTGCCAGGCTGCGCGCCATGATGCCTTGGATCCAGAAGATCGTAGACAAGTCGAAGAACTGATCTGGTGATCGACGCTCGACGAAAGGCCGCATCCTTGCGGCCTTTTTTTCTATACTGCGTCTTATGAATTTGCACAAGGAAGCCCCCAAGGTGACATTATTGGAGAGTGAACGCCCACGGCGCGCGCGAGGTATCTATTTGCTGCCCAACCTGTTCACCACGGCGGCGTTGTTCAGCGGTTTCTATGCCGTTCTGGTATCGATGAACGGACAGTTCGAGAAGGCGGCCATTGCTATCTTCGTGGCCATGTTGCTCGATGGTCTGGACGGCCGGGTGGCGCGCATGACCAATACACAGACGGCCTTCGGTGCCGAATATGACAGCCTGTCGGACATGGTGGCCTTCGGCCTGGCGCCAGCGCTGGTCATGTATCAGTGGGTGCTGACGGATCTGGGACGTTTCGGCTGGCTGGCGGCCTTCATCTACACTGCCGGTGCGGCCCTGCGTCTGGCGCGCTTCAACTCGGCCATCGCCACCGCCGACAAGTGCTATTTCACCGGCCTTCCCAGTCCATCGGCCGCGGCGGTGCTGGCCAGCAGTGTCTGGGTGGCAGTGGACAATGACACCGGCTCTGGCGGGGTGGCCGGGATCGCCCTGCTGCTCACGCTGGCGGTCGGTCTGCTGATGGTCAGCAATCTGCGTTACTACAGCTTCAAGAAGGTGGATTTTCGTGGCAAGGTGCCGTTCTTCGTGTTGGTCGTGCTGGCGTTGGGCTTTGCTGTGGTGCTGACAGACCCGCCTGTGGTGTTGTTCGCAGTGTTCCTTGGTTATACGTTTTCCGGTCCCGTGGGTGCCCTGCGCAGGCTCTGGCGGCGGCGAAATTTGGCAGGTGATGGCTGAGTGGGCTACACTCGGAGGTCTTCTTTCTGGCGAACTGATATGCGATTCGACAGCGTTCGACAAGCCGGTTTTCTCGTCCTGGCCCTCGGCTCCGGTGTTCGCCTGTGTGCTGCCCTGCCAGATCTGCTGCTGCCCTGAGGGGCAGAGAACAGCAATGCCTTGGCGACGGCCAGACAGTCGCCACATCCGAACCGAATCAATGAATCAGGCGACAGGTCAGGGAGATCTGTCGGGAGCAGTATCATGAACGAGCAACTCATCATTTTCGACACCACTTTGCGAGACGGTGAGCAGAGTCCCGGTGCGTCCATGACCAAGGATGAGAAGATCCGCATTGCGCGCGCCCTCGAAAAGATGCGTGTGGATGTGATCGAAGCCGGTTTCCCCATTGCCAGTCCCGGTGACTTCGAGGCGGTCAGGGCGGTGGCCGAGACGGTCACCGGGTCCACGGTATGTGGTCTGGCGCGTGCGCTGGAGAAGGATATCGACCGTGCTGGCGAGGCACTGAAGAATGCCGCATCGGGGCGTATCCATACCTTCATTGCCACCTCGCCGGTACACATGGAGCGCAAGCTGCGCATGCACCCCGATCAGGTGGTCGAACAGGCCGTGTGGGCGGTGAAGCATGCGCGCCGCTATACCGACGACGTGGAGTTCTCGGCCGAGGATGCGGGGCGTTCCGATCTCGACTTTCTGTGTCGCATCTTCGCGGCGGTGATCGATGCCGGCGCGACCACCATCAACGTGCCCGACACCGTGGGCTATAACATGCCGTGGCAGTTCGGCGAGACCATTCGCCAGTTGATCGAGCGCATTTCCAATGCCGATAAGGCCGTCTTCTCGGTGCACTGTCACAACGACCTGGGATTGGCGGTGGCCAACTCGTTGTCGGCGGTGATGAACGGTGCGCGCCAGGTGGAATGTACCATCAATGGTCTGGGCGAGCGCGCCGGCAATGCTTCGCTGGAAGAGGTGGTCATGGCTGTGCGTACCCGCCAGGACGTGTTCGACTGCGATACCCGGCTGGACACCACCCAGATCGTGCCTTGCTCGCGGCTGGTGTCCAACATCACCGGTTTCCCTGTGCAGCCGAACAAGGCCATCGTCGGTGCCAACGCATTTGCACACGAGTCGGGCATTCATCAGGACGGAGTGCTCAAGCACCGCGAGACCTACGAGATCATGTGTGCCGAGGACGTGGGCTGGAGTCACAACCGTATGGTGCTGGGCAAGCATTCTGGTCGTAACGCCTTCCGCACCCGGCTCGAGGAGCTGGGAATCCAGCTTGAGACCGAGGAGGAACTCAATGAGGCCTTTATCCGCTTCAAGTATCTGGCCGATAAGAAGCACGAGATCTTCGACGAGGACCTTCAGGCGCTGGTCACGGACAGGGGGATGGAGAAGATCAATGAAAGGATCAAGCTGGTGGCCCTGCGTGTCTGTTCGGAGACGGGTGAGGTCCCGCGCGCCGAACTCACACTGAGCATCGACGGCGAGGAGCGCACTACTGTGGCTGAGGGCAGTGGCCCGGTGGATGCTGCCTACAAGGCCATCGAGGTGCTGGTGAAGACCGGAGCCGATCTCAAGCTGTATTCGGTCAATGCCATCACCAGTGGCACAGACAGCCAGGGTGAGGTGACAGTACGCCTGGAGAAGGGTGGACGGCTGGTGATGGGACAAGGGGCGGATACCGATATCGTCATTGCTTCGGCCAAGGCCTATCTCAACGGCTGCAACAAGTTGCAGGACGCCGATCAGCGGGCACATCCGCAGGGCGTCGCGGACGTCTAGCATGCTGGATGCGCGGCGCCGGGACTGTCTACGTGACATGGGCATCACGCTGTGGGTGCGGCGCGAGGCCCCTGCTCGAGATTCTGTTTCGGTGTCGCAGGAAGACCCGCCGCCGGTGGTGGCTGACGCAGTGCTTCCCGAGAAGTCCCTGCTGGTCGAATCGACGTTCACTGCGTCGGCGGCTGCCCCCGTGTCTGCCATGGACCCGGTGCCGCTCGCGCCTGTTGTCGATCCGGCTGGCCTCGATTGGGATGACCTGGTCACGGCGGCCGTCGGGTGCCGTGCCTGCAGTCTGTGCGAGACACGCACCCGGACCGTGTTCGGGGTGGGTGATCGTAATGCCCGCCTGATGATCATCGGTGAGGCTCCCGGTGCCGAGGAGGATCGCCAGGGTGAGCCCTTCGTCGGCCGGGCCGGACAGTTGCTCGATCGCATGCTCGAGGCCATCGGCCTGTCGCGCGATCAGGTCTATATTGCCAATATTCTCAAGTGTCGCCCGCCCGGCAACCGCGATCCGCGTGCAGAGGAGGTGCTCGCCTGCCGTGGCTGGCTGGACCGGCAGATCGCTCTGGTGCAACCCGAGGTCATCCTCTCGGTTGGTGGCGTGGCGGCCAAGAATCTGCTCGAGACCGACGAGGCGGTGGGACGTCTGCGCCGGCGTGTGCACCATTACCGGGAAACGCCGCTGTGTGTGACTTACCATCCTGCCTACCTGCTGCGCCGTCCCGAGGAGAAGGCCAAGGCATGGATCGACCTGCAGATGATGTGGCGCGAACTACAGGGAGACGTATCATGAGCGCGGTCATCCAGGAGCTGCAACCCGGGTTGCGGGCGATGTGCGAGGGTGATCTCGGTGCAGTGTTCATCAACGAGCGTGCTGCCTATTCATATCCTTGGAGCATGGACATTCTGCGCGACTGCCTGCGGGTCGGATATCACTGTATGGTTGCCGGGTTCGATGGCGAACTGGCCGGTCATGCTGTGTTGTCCACCGGCGCCGGTGAGGCCCAGCTGCTCAACCTCTGTGTGGCTCCCGACTGGCAGGGGCGCGGTTTGGGTCGTCGTCTGTTGCGGCGCATGTTGTGTATTGCGCGCGAGAAGGCGGCTGACACCGTTTATCTCGAGGTGCGTGCCAGCAATCATGTCGCGCGTGCACTCTACGAGTCGGAAGAGTTTTGCGAGATCGGTCGCCGCAAGGGTTACTATCCACATGAACGCCACGAGCGGGAGGATGCGGTAGTCTATGCCAAGCCCATGCTGACGGCTTACGGAGCAGGGTTATCGGGTTAGGCGAAGTGTCCCTTCCTTGTCTGTTGGGCCGGGAACGGTTTCCAGCGTGGGGCTTCTCAGGCCAGCCAGTCGTCGGCCACGTGATAACGCGGATCTTCCAGCAGGTCGACCTCCACCAGGTCGCCTGCCTTCTCCAGCAGGTCGCGGCACTCGGGGCTGAGGTGGCGCAGATGCAGGGTCTTGTCGTGGCGCTGATAGCGCTCGGCCAGGCTGTCGATGGCCTCGATGCCGGAGTGATCGGCCACCCGCGAATCGTAGAAGTCAACGATCACCTCGGCAGGATCATGCTTCGGTTCGAACAGGTCGTGGAAGTTCTGTACCGAGCCGAAGAACAGTGGGCCGTGCAGTTCGTAGATCTTGACACCGTTCTCGTCGATGTGGATCTTGGCGCGCATCTGTTTGGCATGCTCCCAGGCGAACACCAGTGCCGAGACGATCACCCCTGCGATCACCGCCACTGCCAGGTCGGAGAGCACTGTGATCACAGCCACCAGAATGGTGACGAAGATATCCGCCTTCGGCACCTTTCCGATCATGCGGAAGGTAGCCCATTCGAAGGTTCCCAGTACCACCACGAACATCACCCCCACCAGCGCGGCCACAGGTATCCGCTCGATCAGCCCTGAGGCAAACAGAATAAAGACCAGCAGAAACAGCGCCGCGCTGATACCCGAAAGCCGGCCGCGTCCGCCCGAATTGATGTTGATCAGTGACTGACCGATCATGGCGCAGCCGCCCATGCCGCCGAACAGCCCGTTGACCGTGTTGGCCACACCCTGGCCGATGCATTCCCGATTGCCGCGGCCACGGGTCTCGGTCAGTTCGTCGATCAGGGTGAGGGTGAGCAGTGACTCGATCAGGCCCACACCGGCGAGGATCAGGCTGTAGGGCAGGATGATCTCCAGCGTTCCCCAGGTGAGCGGTACGCTCGGAATGCGGAACTCGGGCAGGCCGCCGGCGATACTGGCACTGGGGTCACCACTCATCTCGCGCAGTACGTCCACTACCGAGCGGGTCTCCAGGTCGAGTCCGATGACCAGCAGGGTGATCGTCACGATGGCAGCCAGTGAGGAGGGTACCGCGCTGGTCAGGCGTGGCAGGAACTGGATGATTGCCATGGTCAGCGCCACCAGTCCCAGCATCAGCCACAGTGGCTCGCCCGACAGCCATACCGTCTCGCCGTCGGGGCCAGTGGTCTGGAACTGTTGCAACTGGGCGAGGAAGATCACGATCGCCAAACCGTTCACGAAACCCAGCATCACCGGGTAGGGTACCAGGCGGATGAATTTTCCCAGCCGGAGCACACCGGCTGCCACCTGCAGAGTGCCGGTGAGCAGCAGTGCGGCGAACAGGTATTCCATGCCGTGGCTGGCCACCAGCGAGACCATCACCACCGCCATGGCACCGGTGGCACCCGAGATCATCCCCGGGCGGCCGCCCGCAATGGCAGTGACCAGCCCCATCAGGAAGGCACCGTAGAGCCCCACCAGCGGTTCGACGCCGGCAATGAAGGCGAAGGCCACGGCTTCGGGGACCAGGGCGAGGGCAACGGTGAGACCGGACAGCACGTCGTTCTTGACGCACTGCCGACCAGGACAGGTGAGCTGGAACATGCGGTGACTGCGGCTGGAGAATGAAGGGCGCGCAGTATACGGGAAATATTAGATATGTCTAATGCTGTGTCGCTCAGGGGAGGCGCCGGGTTTGTTCCACGACCAGGATCTGTACCCGGAATACCACTTCGTGACCGGCCAGGGGGTGATTGAAATCCACGACTACCTCGTCCCCGTCGATCTTGCGGATGATACCCATGGTCTCGCCCACATCACCCAGGGTGAAGCTCATGATCTGCCCGACCTCGGGCTGCATTTCGCCGAAGTCGGTCAATGGCAGGTGTTGTACCAGCCCAGGTTCAGGATCGCCGTAGGCCTGCTCCGGGGTCAGGGTGAGTGTCTGCTCGTTTCCGGCCTTCAGTCCGTAGAGTGCCATCTCCATGCCGGGCTGGAAGGTCTTGTCGCCCATCTGGAAGCGCAGCGGCTCCTCGCCGAAGGTGGAGATGGCCTCGGTACCGTCCGGCAGCGACAGCGAGAAGTGCAGGGTGACGGTGCTGCCGGGGAGGATCTCGCGCGAGCCGCTCACGATGGCGCCTGTTCGCGTGCGATCTCGCGCAGGGTTGGCACGTCCAGGCGCAGGCGGTCGGCATGTGCCAGCGCCCGCTGCAGACGCGCGGGTGCCGAGCGACCCATGCAACGGTGCTCGGGATCGCCGTTGAAGGCCTCGAGCATACCGCCGATCAGAGTGTCGCGGTCGTAGCTGCGGCCGGTCAGTCCCTCCTGGATGTCGATCACTTCGTTGGCCACGGTGCGTGCCAGTGCTTCGTGGTCGCGCCACAGCTCGTCCACGGTACCGCCGATCCGCAGACCGGCGATGTTGGTGGTCAGGATGTAGACATTCTTGAGCACCAGCTCGAAGGCCATGGCCTGATCGTCCGGCACCTCGCGTGCCGGGATGTCGAGCGTGGCCAGGGCATCGATCAGCAGCCGCGAGCGTGGCCCGAATACCGGCGAGGGAATCAGCACCTTCACGTCCTGTCCCTTCTTCTTTTCGAACCACACCGAGATCACGGTGGGACCCGGCAGGTCGGCATAGTCGGCCGGCAACAGCTCGTTCTGCAACAGTGCCAGGCGGTTGCGCCAGGCATCGGGGATGGTCTCGAGCACGGGGGGCAGGGCCGCCTCGCCTACCGCGATCAGCACCATATCCGGTGCCGGTAACGCCTCAGCCAGCCGGGACATGTCGGTTTCTCGTGTCACCGGATAGACTGGATGACCCAGGCGCAGCAGGCCGCGCGCAAACACGCTGCCCATCTCGCCGATGCCGATCACCACCACCGGGGCTTTGCTCATGGCTCGGATTCCTTTTGCCAGTACGCCTCTTGCCCCCCGTCACGCCGCGCCAGCACGCGCGCGATCACGAACAGCAGGTCGGAGAGGCGGTTGAGATATTTCAGGGACGCGGAGTTTACCGGCTCTGTGTGTGAAAGTCGCAGCAGGGCGCGTTCGGCCCGGCGGCAGACCGCACGTGCCAGGTGACATTGCGCCGCGGGCAGATTGCCGCCGGGCAGGACAAACTCGCGCAGCGAAGGCAGTTCGCCATTGAGCTCGTCCAGCCAGTGCTCGAGCCGCTCCACCCATGGCGCCTGTGTCACCGTCTGCCCCGGCAGGGCCAGCTCGCCGCCCAGGTCGAACAGGCGGTGCTGGATCTGCGCCAGGCGGCTGTCCAGCGGGTCGCAGGGGAGCAGCAAGGCCCGCACCACACCCAGCTGGCTGTTGAGCTCGTCCAGTTCACCGATGGCATCGATGCGCGCACCGTCCTTGTGCACGCGCTGCCCGTCGGCCAGGCCGGTCGTGCCGTCATCGCCGGTGCGGGTGTAGATGCGGGTCAGGCGGGGCACGTCATTTCGGTGAATAGCGCAGGCCGAGCAGTACCAGCCGCCCCTGTGCCGGGTAGTCGCCTGCCAGTTCGTACTGTTCGTCGAACAGGTTGGTCACGTTCAGTTCCGCCTGCCAGTCGCGGTCGAGTCGGTAGCCAGCCGAGAGGTCGAAGGTGGTGTAGGCGGCCAGGACCCGGCCGTTGAAGCGCGAGTCGCGGCGGTCGGTCTCGGCGGTCAGGTCTGCCCGGGTCCACCAGTTGCCGTTGTCGTAGCCGAGACTGGTGTTCAGCTTGTTCTCGGCGCGACGCGCCAGGCTGCTCTTCTGGTCCAGGTTCTCGGCATTCTGCCAGGTGTAGTCCAGGGTGAGGCTCAGTGGTCCGCTGGTCAGCCGGTAGCCGAGTTCAACGCCGCGGATACGGGCCCGTTCCACCTGTTGAGTGATGAAGGTCGTCGGGTTGAACTCGATCAGGTCGTGGATACGGGTGTGGAACAGGTTGAGTTCCACGCGCTGCCCCTCGCCCAGCCCCTGGCGCAGGCCGACCTCGAAGGAACGCGACTTTTCCGGCTTGAAGTCGGGATTGCCGCCAAGGCCCGGGTCCAGGTCGTTTGCACTGGGCGAGCGGAAGGCGGTGCCGGCATTGGCATGCACATGGGTCTGCGGGCCGAGCTGGTAGCCGGCGCCGAGGTTCCAGGTGAACTGCCGGCCATAGACACTGTGGTGGAGGCCGCGTACGCCGGCCTGCAGGTCCAGGTCGCCGGCATGGTAGTCGTCCTGCAGGTAGACGGCCTTTTCCCGGCTGGTGCGCTCATAGGCCGCGCCGTAGGACAGCAGGCGTGCCTGTTCGCGGCTGAGCGTCACGCCACCGACCAGGGTGTGTGCCTCGCTCGCCAGCCAGGTGTGTTGCCAGTCCAGGCCGAGCCGCTCGGTGTGTGCAAAGTCATGCTGACCGGGATGGAAGAGGTTGGTAAGGAAGCTGATCTGATTTTCGTCCGAGTTGTCCACCGCGCGGCTGAGCAGCAGACGGCTGGACCAGTCGTCCCCATGCACGGTATCGACCGTGAACCGGGTGATGGCATTGAGCACGTCCTGATCCTGCCGAGCATTGGTAAATTGACCCAGGTATTCCACGTTACCCTGGCTCTGCCAGTGGCTGAACTCCAGCGCGAGATCCGGGCTGGGGGCGTAGCCCAGGTGCGCATCGAAGGTGTCGTGGCGATAACCACACGACAGTTGGAACGAGGACTTGGGTGGATAACCGTTGCTTTGTTGGTGACTGATCGTCAGGCCGGCACTGAACGGACCCTTGCCGCCCGAGACGCCGGCGCTGGCATTGAAGGTGCCCTGGTTGCC
Source organism: Gammaproteobacteria bacterium (assembly GCA_024510845.1). GTDB lineage: Bacteria > Pseudomonadota > Gammaproteobacteria > Chromatiales > Chromatiaceae > MONJU. Next base: position 11,142 of record JANEMA010000020.1, on the reverse strand, counting down.
CGCCTGCCAGGCGCCGTGCAGGCGCGGGGCACGGTTGGCGGCCTTGCGTGTGAAGATCTGGATTACCCCGCCGATGGCGCTGCTGCCATAGAGCGTGGAGGCCGGGCCACGTACCAGCTCGATACGCTCGATGGTCTCGGGATCGATATGCTGGAAGGCCATTGCTCCGGTGGTGGCCGACTGTGCGGGCACGCCATCGATCAGCACCAGTATGTGGTCGCTGGCGGTGCCGCGCAGGAACAGCGAAGTCGACTGACCAGGGCCGCCGTTGCGCCCGATCTGCACGCCGGGCAAACGGCGCAGCAGCTCGGAGACATCGCGTGCCCCGGAGCGTTCGATCTGCTCACGGGTGATCACCGAAACGGCGCGCACGCTGGCATCGGCAGGTTCCTCGAGGCGGCTGGCGGTAACGACGGTGGTATCCAGCAGGGTCTGCGCTGTAGCGCTGGCGGTCAGGCTGGCACTCGCCAGCGCGATCAGGGCCTTGTTCATCCCGATTTTCTCACATATAGCACGCCGGCATACTATAGCATGCCAGAACAACCCGAGCTGAAGGGGCCTTATCTGGCGGCCAGCAGCGGATGAAGCACGGTGGTTCCTACCCTCTGGCCGGAAATTGGTCAATCTGGTCCGATTCGCCTGTTTCCCGGCACACCAACCCCTTGGGGCTCGGCCATCGACATGCCGCCACCCCGGATTGCGCAGGCGAACCGGGTTGCAGGCGGACAGGGTCGGCCCGAACGGGAAGTTCAGCTTCTCTCGTCCCGCAAGGCGGCTCTTGCGCATCCCGCCGATGACCCCGGCCCAGCCGAAGCATTCCTCGATCCGCTTGCGGAACCGTTGACTCATGGCGTAGCCCGAATGGCGGGAGGTGCGTCCATCGATGGCCGATGAACGGTGGCTCGTGTTCTGTGCGACATGCGATGCCACGTTGGCGCAACGCAGTGCATCCACACAGTCCTTGGTGTCGTGGTTTTTGTCCGCGCTCAGCTTCCAACAAGCGATCACAATTCCTGGTGAAGGTCGGGTGGTTGGCACGAGGCCCAGTGGCTGTCGGTCGGCATCACGACGTGATCACCGTTGCAGGGCAGTGCCGGAATGGTCCCGGAGACGCACTGATCTTCCGTTCAACCCGCTGCGGATGGTTCGACACGAAACTCGCAGAAGCGACGTCCCCGTCGCAAAAGAAGATTCAGTGTAACAACTCTTGGGTGACGAAGAGATAACCCAATACGCAGGAGAGGGTGGTGACGAGGATGATCTGCAACACGATGCAGGTGCCTGGGATATCGTTGCAGATACGTCCGAAAGCATTACTGATCAGTGCTTTCATGATGCTGTCTCCCGATGTGCCGGCCCCTTGTCGGGGGTGGTTTCATCTGCCTGTAAGGGTTTCCCCTGGGCCGACGCGCAGTCAGGGGCAACGGGCATATCCAAGACAGAATTTGGACAACCCCCCCTCAGGTACTTCCAACCCCGGAGTCTGTCATGGGGAAAACCCACCGACAAGCGGCCCTTTCTTATGGAGAAAAGAACGACCCTATGAGTATCCGACGATGGAGTCAAGTACCAAGTCCCGCATGATCATAAGCTATTTGCACAAAAATCTCAGGGCATTTTTTGCCGCTGCTCGAGTGCCTGAATCTGGTGTGATGTAACCGAGCGTGCCGACTTGTCCTTGCGGATCTCCAGGTATGTCCACCGGGTCATCCGGTCGATGGCCACGAAGAGGTAGCTCCCGGCTGCTCTCATCTGCCGTTTGGCGATGGTAGCCCTGGCGATGCCGTGGTCAGCCGGGCACCCATTCTCCATCTCTGTCGTGAACATGCTGTGTTTCCTGTTCTGATAAATCTGCTGAATCGGCCTATTTGCAGGGTCGAATGCCGGTGGTGCCGGCCTCGTGGCAGAATCGCCGCCACTCAATCATTTCCTATATGCTGATACTCTCAAGGAGCTAGCCATGCGACTGATTCTTCTGGGCGCCCCTGGTGCTGGTAAGGGCACCGTTGCCAAGATGTTGACCGCGATCGACGGTTCGGTCCAGATCTCTACCGGCGACATCCTGCGTGCAGCGGTCAAGGAGGGCAGCGAACTGGGCAAGAAGGCCGAGTCGTATATGAAGGCTGGCGAACTGGTGCCCGACGAACTCATCATGGATATCATGGGCGAGCGTTTGCTGGAAGACGACTGCAAAGCGGGGTTCTTGCTCGACGGTTTCCCGCGCACCATCCCGCAGGCAGAGGCGCTCAAGGAACTGCTCACCAAGCTGGGCATCGAGTTGCAGGCCGCGGTCAACCTGAATGTGCCGCGTGAGGTGATCCTCGACCGCCTGACCACCCGGCGTACCTGTGAGGATTGCGGCGCCATCTACAACGTCAAGAGCAACCCGCCCAAGGTTGAGGGCGTGTGCGACAAATGTGGTGGCAAGGTGGTTCAGCGCGCCGATGAGACCGAGGAGGCCATCTCCAAGCGCCTGGACGTGTTCAGCGCGCAGACGGCCCCGCTGGTGGGCTTCTACGAAAAGGAAGGCCTGTTGCTGGACGTGAATGCCACTTCCAGTGATGCTGTGGTCGAGGCTATTCGCAAGCACGCTGATGTCTGATCGATGGATGACTGGTACTTTGGGAAAGGCCCGGCCTCGGTCGGGCTTTTTCGTGCGTACCCGCTGAAGGTGCGTTCCTGGCCAGAATATTTCGCCTTGTTCTATCCGTTTGTTGTGGCTTGGATTTCATTCAAGCGATAGCGAGGGCATTCTTTCTCTCCAGACTGGCGCTACAGCGGTTGCGAATTCCTCTGGCATCCCGGGATGCCGGTGAAATGTTCGGGCTGGTCGGGCCTGTCCTCGATGCCGGGCCTGGAATGCTGTTGCGCGGGTGTCGATAAAAAACCTTGATTCACGCATTGGAATATGCAAATTGGTCGGCAGGCCGTGAACTGGCATGCTCCAACGCTCGATATAGGAGGAACTACCATGCGCATCATCCTGTTGGGGGGCCCCGGGGCCGGTAAGGGTACCCAAGCCAAATACATCACCGAACGCTACGGCATTCCGCAGATTTCTACCGGCGACATGCTGCGGGCGCACGTCAAGGCCGGTACCGAACTCGGTAAGGCCGCGAAGCAGATCATGGATGAGGGTGGACTGGTCTCCGATGACATCATCATCGATATGGTGAAAGAGCGTATCGAGGAGCCGGATTGCGGTAATGGCTATCTGTTCGATGGGTTTCCGCGCACCATCCCGCAAGCGCAGGCGCTCAAGGGTGCTGGCATTCCCATTGATGCGGTGGTCGAGATTGATGTGCCCGACGAGGAGATTATCAAGCGCATGTCCGGACGCCGGGTGCATCTTCCTTCGGGGCGCACCTACCACGTGATCTTCAATCCGCCCGAGGTCGAAGGCAAGGACGATGCCACCGGTGAAGACCTGATCCAGCGTGATGATGACAAGGAAGAAATCGTTCGCCAGCGCCTCAAGGTGTACCACGAGCAGACCGAGCCGTTGATCGACTTCTATCGCAAGGAGGCGGAGGAGGGTGCCGTCAAGTACGTCGAGGTCAGTGGGCTGGGTGGCGTCGAGGCTGTCCGCGATGCGATCTTCGCGGAGCTCGATGGCTGATTCCATGGCATGAACCTCCGCGGCAGGTGGTTGTTCCTGTACGTAGGAGGCTCGTCTCGGGGTGAAGTCGTTCTCTGTTCATTGGCTGAGTCGATATCGGAGCTGACAGCGCGGACAAAGGGACATCATGGCGTTGGGAAAATACTCTGTGGCGTGAAAAACGAAGGGCTACTGCCGTATGTTGTTGATCAGCAACTGGATCGGCTGATTGCTGTCATTCGGAGTTTCCATCTCCGGTGCCTGGAGGTCGCCGACCTGCGGAATGGGGCGTCCGGATTTGGAGACCCGCGCACCGACCTTCACCCGGGGGAAGCTCGAAAGCCGCATCTGCGGCATCATCGCCATGCCGTCGTTGAGTTCAACCTTGACCGGCAGTTCCGAGACGCGCTTGCGGACTACCGCCAGTGGCATGGGCGGACCAGAGAAGGCCTTGGCGTAGATGAACACGATGTCGTTGGGCGAGACCTTGTCCATCAGTTCGGCATCCAGCGCCACCTCCACGGTGAGGCTGGGACCACCGGTTGCCGGCACCGGCGAAGTGCCGTTTTCGTTTGTACCGGCCGTCATGATCGGCGGCGGTGTCTTGGGTAGATCGGCCTTCAGGCCGCTGCGTTGTTCCACCGCACGGATCAGGTTGCCCAGTTCTTGCTGCAGCGCAGGTTCCTGGGCCAGCAGGGGCCAGGCGCGAGCCCAGAACTTCAGTGCCTCGGTGTCCTGGCGGCGCTGGCCGGCGGCATTGCCGCGCAGCCAGAGGGCAGTCGGGTTCTCCGGGGCGAGCTCCAGTACCTTGTCGAGCAGGGTCACGGCCTGATCGGGTACTTTTCCACCGTTCTGCATCGACAGGGCGTCGGCCATGGATATCAGTACCGTGGGATTGTTCGGCAACAAGTCGTTGAGCTTGCCGAAGGCACGGATGGCATTGTCATAGCGTTTGAGTTTCATGTAGGTGCGGCCAAGCAGGAACCAGCCCTTCGGATTGCTTGGCTCCTGCTGCATGCGTTTTTCCAGTTCGCCTGCCAGCTCGGCAATACTGCCCGGTTTGTGTGCTGTGCTTTCCGCGGTCGTGCTGGCGGCCATCTGCTGGGGCGGTGTGTCGATCAGGCTCGGTGAGCCTGTCTTGAAGTAGACGCCGGCGACGATGACAGGTACCAGCACGATCACCGCTATTACGGTGGCGATTGCCGAGCGATCGGGGATGGTCTTGAGGGTATCCTTCTCCACGGCATCGAGATCTTGGGCCAGCGCGATCTCGAGATCGACCTTGGCCTGTTCGAATTCCTCGTCGGACAGCTCGCCGCTGGCATGTTCCTTGCGCAGTTCCTCGAGGCGTTCGCGGGCAATGCGGATATCGTATTCGCGGGAATCGTCGCTGGGTAACGGTTGCCGGTGCTGGCGCAACAGGGGGACGATGAGCAATAACATCACCACAGCCAGCGATGTGCCGGCGATCAAAAGAAAATTGGTCATCGATCGGTACTCTTGTCGGATGGCTGTTCGAGCAGATCGGCCGCCTGTGTGATCTGTTCAGTGTTGAGTTCACGGTGCTCTTCCTGCTGACGGGCACGTCGGATGGCGCGCAGCATGAAAATCACCGCAAGTACGAAGATCACGAAGGGGCCAATCCACAGCACCAGAGTCTTGCCCTCGAAAGGTGGCCTGTAACGTACGAAATCACCATAGCGTTCGACCATGAAGTCGGTGATCTCCTGTTTGTTCTTGCCGTTCTTGAGCATGCTGAAGACCTTGTGGCGCATATCCTGAGCCAGCTCGGCGTTGGAGTCGGCGATGTCCTGGTTTTGACATACCAGGCAGCGTAGCTCGGCGGTCAGTTCCTTGTAGGTGCGCTCCTGCGCCGGGTTGTCGAAGTCATAGACTTCGATGTTGGTGGCCAGGGCGCCGAAAGACAGGATGCCCAGTAGCAGGATCAACGGCAGTCGTTTCATTGCTTGTCCTCGAACCAGTGCGCGAACTTCTTGCGCCAGGCGGCCTCGTTCAGCGCGCCCTTGTGCTTGGCGCGGATGATGCCGTCGGCGTCGACCAGGAAGGTCTCGGGTGCGCCGTACACACCCCAGTCGATGGCTGCTGTGCTGTCAGGGTCGAAAGCGACCGCCGCGAAGGGGTTGCCGTTCTCGCGCAGCATGGCCTGCCCATCGGCGCGCTCGTCACGCCAGTCCACACCGACGATGGGAATGCCGTGCGCCTTCAATTGCAGCAGGTAGGGATGCTCGCGCCAACACTCCGGGCACCAGGTGCCCCAGAAATTGAGCAGCCAGGGCTTTCCCTTGTAGGCCGAGGGGCGTACTTGCTGCTGTGGATCGAACAGTTTGGGCAGGGAGAACCCGGGAGCGGTACGCCCGATGAACTCGGTGGGAATGTCGCGTGGATTGTATTCGCCCTCGCCCATCTGCTGCAGGACGTAGAAGAACAGCCCGGCCAGTACCACGAAGATGCCGAGGGGAAGGATCGCCTTGTTCATGCGCGGGCCTCCACAGCGTCGTTGATGGTGCTGCGACGTTGCGCCAGTACCCGGTAGCGGCGATCGGCCGCGGCCAGCAGACCACCCAGGGCCATGATCAGCGCCCCCAGCCACAGCCAGCGCACGAAGGGCTTGTGATAGACGCGCAGGCTCCAGGCCTGTTTGCCCAGGTCTTCGCCCAGGGCGACGTAGAGGTCGCGAAACAGGCCAGCATCGATGGCCGCCTCGGTCATCGGCATCTTTTGTACCAGGTAGGTGCGCTTCTGCGGGTGCAGCTCGGTGATGCGTTCACCCTTGCGATAGGCGGTAATGCTGCCTTCGTAGGCGGTGTAGTTGGGCCCTTCGACGCTGGTCACGCCATTGAACTCGAAGGTGTAGTCGCCGATCTGGTAGGTTTCGCCCGGCGCCAGGCGGATGTCCTTCTCGGTAGAGTAGGTGGTGGTCATGGCGATACCGATGACGAATACGCCGATGCCCAGGTGGCCGAGGATCATGCCCCAAAAGCCCAGTGGCACGTGGCGCAGATTGGCGTATGGGGTCAGGCGTTCGCGCAGTGTGGCAAAGGTGGCGGCGAGCACCCAGATCCCCAGCGTCAGGCCGAGCACCGTCATGGGGTTGACGAAGGGCACGGCCAGCAGGCCCCAGGCCAGGCCGAGCACTGCGGCGATGGCGGGGATGCGCAGTTTCTGCCACAGGCGGGCCGGTTCGTCACGCTTCCAGCGCGCCATGCTGCCGATGCCGATCAGCACGACCAGCGGCAGGGTGAGGATCATGAAGATGGTGTCGAAGTAGGGACGTCCCACCGAGATCTTGCCCAGTTGCAGGGCATCCGAGATCAGCGGGTACAGGGTGCCCAGCAGCACGGCCAAGGCCGAGACCAGCAGGATCACGTTGTTGAGCAGCAGGAAAGTCTCGCGCGAGAGCATCTCGAAGCGCACGCTGCTCTTGATCTCGTTGGCGCGGACGGCATACAGCGCCAGCGAGGAGCCGACTACGGTGAACAGGAAGGCGAGAATGAAGATTCCGCGTTCCGGGTCGGAGGCGAAGGCATGTACTGAGGTGAGCACGCCGGAGCGCACCAGGAAGGTGCCCAGCAGGCTGAGTGAGAAGGAGAAGATTGCCAGCAGTACGGTCCAGGCTTTGAAGGCGCCGCGCTTTTCGGTGACCGCCAGCGAGTGCATCAGGGCGGTGCCGACCAGCCAGGGCATGAAGGAGGCGTTCTCTACCGGGTCCCAGAACCACCAGCCACCCCAGCCCAGCTCGTAGTAGGCCCACCAGCTGCCCAGGGTGATGCCCAGGGTGAGGAACAGCCAGGCCATGTTGGTCCAGGGACGTGACCAGCGGGCCCAGGCGGCATCCAGTCGGCCGCCGAGCATGGCGGCCACCGCGAAGGCGAAGGGGATGGCGAAGCCGACATAGCCCATGTAGAGCATGGGCGGGTGGAACACCAGTCCCGGGTCCTGCAGCAGTGGGTTGAGGTCACGACCTTCCGGGGCGGGAGGCATCAGGCGGTCGAAGGGGTTGGAGGTGAGGATCATGAACAGCAGGAAGCCCACGCTCACCAGGCCGAGTACACCGAGCACGCGCGCGACTACCACCTCGGGCACGCTGCGACTGAAGAAGGTGACCGCGGTGGTCCAGATGCCCAGGATCAGCGCCCACAGCAGCAGAGAGCCTTCGTGCGCACCCCAGACCGCGGAGATCAGATAGGGCGTGGGCAGCCGGGTGTTGGAGTTCTGCGCCACGTACAGCACCGAGAAATCGTGTTGCAGGAAGCTCCAGATGAGCAGGCCGAAGGCGATGGCAATCACCAGTGCCTGGATGCGTGCCGCCGGGCGTGCCAGGGCGATCCAGCTGCTGATGCCGCGCTGTGCGCCGATCAGGGGAAATACGCCCTGCACCACGGAGAGGGCCAGGGCCAGGGCCAGCATCAGTTGTCCGAGTTCGGGGATCATGTTCAGTTACCTGCGGCGGTGGTTTGCATGCGTGCCTTCTCGCCGGTCTTCATGGCGGCGGCGACCTCGGGCGGCATGTAGTTCTCGTCGTGCTTGGCCAGGACCTCGTCGGCCACGAACACGCCGTCGGTGTTCAGCTTGCCCTGGGCGATCACGCCCTGGCCCTCGGTGAACAGGTCGGGCAGGATGCCCCGGTAGGCCACGGGGATCTTCTTGTGGAAGTCGGTGACCACGAAGTGCACGGTGAGGTCGCCCTCGGCGCGCTGCACGCTGCCCTTCTCTACCATGCCGCCAAGACGGAAGACGTGATCGGCGGGGGCTTTGCCCTTGGCTACCTCGGTGGGCGAGAAGAAATACGAGAGGTTGCCTTCGAGGGCGTTCAGGACCAGGGAGGTGGCCAGGGCGAGGATTGCCAGACCGGCGGCCACCAGGATCAGGCGCTTGTGTCGGGCTTTCATCGTTTGTTGGTCTCCAGGCGGTTGAGGCGCGCGATCTGATGCCGGATGCGCGCGGTGCGTGAGCGCAACAGCAGGGGTTCGAGAATCATGCAGGCGGCGGTCACGCCGAAGGAACCCCACACGTAGAGGGCGTACTTGCCCATGTTCAGTTTTTCGAGAATGCTGCTCATGCCCGCTCTCCGATCAGTTCTCGCACCCAGATTGCCCCGGCCTCGCGCTCGAGGATGATGGCGCGTATCCGCACCATGGCGGCGGCGATGCTGTAAGCCCAGAAGCCCAGGGCCATGATGAGCATGGTCAGCAACATGGTCTCGTCCATGCTCGTCTGGCCATTCATCCTGATGGTGGCGCCCTGGTGCAGGGTGTTCCACCACTTCACCGAGAAATAGATGATGGGTACGTTGACCACCCCGACCAGCAACAGAATGGCACCGGCGCGGTCGGCGCGGCGGCGGTCGTCGGTGGCGCCGACCAGCGCCATGTAACCGAGGTAGAGGAACAGCAGGATCAGTTCGGAGGTGATGCGCGCGTCCCACACCCACCAGGTGCCCCACATGGGTTTGCCCCAGAAGGAGCCGGTCCACAGCGAGACGAAGGCGAACATGGCTCCGGTGGGGGCTAGCGCCTGGGCCATCATGGCCGAGAGCCGGGTGTTGAAGATCAGGCCGATGGCAGACCATCCTGCCATCACGAGATAGATGAACATCGACATCCAGGAGGCGGGGACATGGATGAAGATGATGCGATAGCCGTCGCCCTGCTTGTAATCGACCGGTGCGACAAAAAAGCTCATGTACAGGCCGATGCCGATGAGCACGATCGCCAACACCCGGAAGATCGGGGCCAGGCGCCCGGCCAGCGGATAGAAGGTGGCGGGCGAAGAAAACTTGAACCAGTTGATCAGCCTGTTCTGCATATGATTTGCGGTGTGTCGGGGGTGGCTCGGGCGAGCTGTGAGGTTAACCGATGATCTAGACCCACGCAAAAGGCGCAAGTTCACCCTTGCCATCGGTGTCTTGTGGATTTATGACGCAGGTCATAATCGGTCTGCGAGTGTGGTCACTCGCTGGCGACTCGCAGTGCGGCTGCGGTGGCCAGCGGGGTACCGAGGAGGGCTGCCAGCAGGATGGCCCCGAGCATCGACAGGTGCGCTCCACCGCCCAGGCCTGAGGTGGTGGCCTCCACCGCGCCGGCGCCGAAGATCAACACCGGGATGTAGAGTGGCAGCACCAGCAGTGCCACCAGCACGCCACCCGAACGCAGCCCCAGGGTGAGTGCCGCGCCGATGGCGCCCAGCAGGCTGAGGGTGGGTGTGCCCAGCAGCAGCGATCCGACCATGACGGTCAGTGCCTCGGCCGAGAGGTCGTATTGCAGGCCCAGCACCGGGGCCATGATCACCAGCGGCAGTCCGGTGATCAGCCAGTGCGCGATCACCTTGCTGATCACCAGCACCGGCAGCGGTTGTGGGGCCAGCAGCATCTGTTCGAGGGTGCCGTCGCGGTGGTCGGCCAGGAACAGTTGCTCGAGTGCCAGCATGGAGGCGAGCAGGGCGCCTACCCAGACCACTCCGGGAGCAATCAGGCGCAGGGTGTCGAGTTCCGGGCCGATGCCAAGTGGAAACAGGCTGACCACGATAAGGAAGAAGATCAGGGTGGTGAATACATCGGTGCGCCGGCGCAGGGCGATAGTCACGTCGCGGCGCACGATCCAGAACAGCGCCTCAAGCATGGCTCACCTCCGGGGTCTCCGCGCCCAGAGTGACACAGCAAACGGTGCCCGAGGTCAGATCGACCTCCTGGTGGGTGGTGAGTATGACCATGCCGCCGCGTGCCAGGTGATTGCGGATCACCGCCTGCAGGGTGTTCACCGCGGTCACGTCCAGGGCACTGAAGGGTTCGTCCAGGATCCACAGTGCCGCCCGGCTACACCACAGGCGGGCCAGTGCCACGCGGCGCTTCTGACCTTGCGAGAGGTGCTTGATCGGCAGGTCCTCGTGACCGATCAGGCCGATGTCTCCGAGCAACCGCCAGGTGGCCTGTTCATCCATGGCATGGCCGCGCACCGCACCGTCCATGCGCAGGTTCTCGATGGCGTTGAGGTCGCCCTTGAGCGCGTTGAGATGGCCGAGATAGAGCAGCTCGTTGTGGAAGGCGTCGCGCTGGCGCTGGATCGGCTCGCCATTCCACAACACCTCGCCCGATTCCGGCTGCAGCAGCCCCGCCAGGGTGCGTAGCAGGGTGGTCTTGCCACTGCCGTTGGGACCACGCAGGTACATCAGCTGGCCGCTCTCGAGCGAGAAGTCGAGGCAGCGGAACAGCCGCCGGTCTCCCCGGCTGCAGCAGAGCTTGCTGGTCTCCAGGCGGTGGGTTGGGTTCACGTCTCGGCTTCTGATCGAGGGCTGCTGAGGACCGGCAGTCTACACCATCGGGCCGGGATGTGGGTTTATCCCCCCCAGTGCAGTTCGCGGAAATTCATGCAAGGGTTGGGGAAAGACGTGCCCCTGCTGGGGTTTCAGGGAATACGGTGTCGCAGTGACGTTGTCGATTCCCCGGGTCAACAGACTGGGTCCCTGAAACTGTGCGCCCAGCTGGCCCGGTGCGTGGCCCGACCGGGTGGGTTTCCCTGCCGGGACAC
>JANEMA010000001.1:74383-123583 GCA_024510845.1 Gammaproteobacteria bacterium | reverse complement strand
CTTCAGGGGCGACGAAGCAGATTCGATAGCCAAGGCCAAAATCAATCCGGTACTCATGGACGCCGGCACCGATACCTTTCACGTTAGAGAAATTACCCTGCTCCATCCGATGGACTGCTGTCGCCACCTCGACCACAGCGGCGACATTCAGGTGATCGAACTATTTGGCATAAGGGCTGCACCCTTGCGCATCAAGGTACTCTCCAACCTCTGTCATATAACCTATATGGGGGCATATATGTTACCTTCTGCAATATCTGACTTAAGCTTATATATTGCATAGGAAAAATGGTATCTTTCAGCTCTCGCCAATCGCCTACAATCCCAAGCGGGCGGCCACATCCTCATAATCCGGTGTCTCGGCATACAGCTTTTCGAGCTCGCTACGCGCCCGGCGGTGCTGACCGAGATCCTCGTAGACTTGGTCCGCTCATACCTGATCGCCCGAAGCAGCTCCCCGGAGCGGCCCTTCTTGCGGCGTAGCGCACCGGTCAAAGTATCCCGTGCCACATCCAGAAGCCCGAGTCCGTGCAGAGCCTTCGCCTTGTAGAACAGCAACACAGTATGAACAGGCGTTTCGTTCTCAATGCCTTCTGCCAGACGAACCACTTTCCGGTACACATTGCGGTCACCGGAGGAGGCCTCCAGCAGTAGCTCTGCCAGTGACAGCTTGACCACAACGTCGTCGGGGTCCAGACGCCGCAGCCTCTCCAGACAGGCAGTGGCATCCGCCCAGTGCTTCTGACCCTGACAGGCCTCCACCAGGCCCAGCAACACGCCGCGAAGATCCGGCCCGACATGCACAGACACCTCGTCAGTAATCGGCAGGCTCATCGTGGCGGAGATGCCATATTTGTCGAAGTAGCGGCCCAAACAGCGGGGGTTCTCGGCGGCCAGGCCCAAATAATCTGCGGCTTTCTGTTGCTGCGCCTGCTTGAGCGAGAGAAAACCCGCCAGATAGGCACCGTCTGCCAGATGCGTTGCTTTCTTCAGATACATGAGCGCCTTGTTTTCATCGCCAGGTACCAGCTCCCGGCAACCATCCACAAGGGCCTCCTCGTCATCGGGCGTGACCAGCCGCTTGAAGAAACCCAGTGTCAGGTGATCTTTCGGGCTTACCGTTGGGGTCGCCGCGGAGGAAGCGGAACGTCTCTTTCCACCCTTCCCGCCAGGGATCGGTGTCGTGTAGAACAGTCCCGTTCCCGGAATGCCCATCGTGGCACGTTTGCCTCTTGATCCGACGGTAAACTTCGCACCTCGTGGCCCAAAGGAAAGCGACCCACCCGACTTGCTCAGGTTCAGGGTTACGCCGGGGGCGATTTTGATCCGTTTCCAGAAACGAAAGCTCATGACTCAATGCGCTCAACCCACACGTACTTGCCAGTGTCCAATGTTTGTTCACCATCCCATCGATACGTCACCAGTTTGCCTCCGGGTTTAGCAGGCTGTTGAAATTCGCCGGCTGAAGTGGAAGATACCGGTAGGGCAGGAAGAAGGACAAGCGACACGATGCGAGGCCCGGATATTCAGCAAGATCCTGTTCAGCGCGGCCAGCCCGGAATCGCGGGTGCCGAAGGAGCCTCCATTGTGCCCGATTCGCACCATGGTCGATGCAGCCCCGAGCGAACTCGATGCAGACTTCAATGCCATTTACTCCGAATTGTGGCCGTGACTCTATCCCGCCGGAGAAGCTCCTGCGTACCCAATTGCTGATGGCGTTCCACACCTTTCGCAGCGAATGCCAGTGGATGAAACAGATCGACTACAACCTGCTGTTCCGCTGGTTTGTCGGCTTCTCGGAAAGAGCCGGGGCACAGTGGCGAAGCTGGCCTGTCTGGGGCATCTGCTGATGGAAAACCGGAATGGCCTGGTCGTTGATGCCCGGGTCACGCAGGCAACGGGCACTGCTGGGCGCGGACAAAAACTACGACACCAGGGGCTGTGTGGATGCACTGCGTTACGCCAACGTGACACCGCATGTCGCACAGAACACGAGCCACCGTTCATCGGCCATCGATGGGTGCACCACCCGCCACTCGGGCTACGCACCATGAGTCAACGATTCCGCAAGCGGATCGAGGAATGCTTCGGCGGGATGTGCAAGAGCTGCTTTGCGGGACGAGAGAAGCTGGACTTCCCGTTCGTGCTGACCCTGTCCGTCTATAACCTGGTTCGCATACGCAATCTGGGTGTGTCAGCATGGTGACGGGAAAGGTGTCGAGGGGTCCGCGTGCCTGGAAATCGCTTTTTCGAGCAAAACGGGCAACCTGGGGGCACTCGGCCTCCAAAAATGGGCTTCGAATGCTTCCCTCCGGTGAAAACGGGGTGAAATCGGAGCTATTTTCAACAACCTGCCAAGATTTCTGTTACTGATGACCACCAGCAACACAATCCGCATCAGCGGCTTGGCCCTGCGCTTGGTCGACAAGCAGTTGCTGACCGAACAACAGGCGCTGGAGGCCCAGCAGCAAGCGATGCAGGCTGGGCAGTCGCTGGTCGCCTGGCTGGTTTCCAAGGGCATGGTCGATGCCTCCACCATCGCCTCGGCCGCCTCCCAGGAATATGGCGCGCCCCTGTTCGACCTGGATGCTATCGATCCGGAACAGATGCCGATCGGCATGGTCGATGAGAAGCTCATCATCAAACACCGGGCCCTGCCGCTGTTCCAACGCGGCAAGCGCCTGTTCCTGGCAGTCTCGGACCCCACCGATCATCAAGGGCTCAACGAGATCAAATTCCACACTGGGCTGGCCACCAACGCAATACTGGTAGAGGAGGACAAACTCGACGCGGCACTGGAGCGCGTGCTCGACGCGCAGGACGCCGCGATGAGCGAGATGATCCATGCCGACCTGGAGGAACTCGACCTCGATGTGATCGACGAGGCACAGGACGACCAAAACGCCGGCAACCTCGGGGTGGATGACGCTCCGGTGGTGCGCTATGTGAACAAGATCCTGCTCGACGCCATCAACGGCAATTCCTCAGACATCCATTTCGAGCCTTACGAAAAGGACTTCCGAGTGCGTTTCCGCCAGGATGGCATTCTCCACGACGTGGCACACCCGCCGGTCAACCTGGCCCCGCGACTGGTTTCCCGCCTGAAGGTAATGGCACGCCTGAACACTGCCGAGCGGCGTGTCCCCCAGGATGGCCGCATCAAACTGGCGCTTTCGCGCAATCGTTCCATCGATTTCCGGGTCAATACCTGTCCGACACTATATGGTGAAAAGGTCGTACTGCGGATCCTCGATTCCTCGGCCGCGAAGGTCGGAGTGGATGCACTCGGCTTCGAGAAGGCCCAGAAAACGGCCTTTCTCGACGCCATCAACAAACCCTATGGCATGATACTGGTCACAGGCCCTACCGGCAGCGGCAAGACGGTTACACTTTATACCGCACTGAACCTGCTCAACAAACCAGAGGTCAACATCTCGACTGCCGAGGATCCCGTGGAGATCCAGGTGCCCGGTATCAACCAGGTCAACGTCAATCCCAAGACCGGACTGACCTTCGCCGAGGCGCTGCGCGCCTTCTTGCGCCAGGACCCCGACATCATGATGGTTGGTGAGATCCGCGACCTGGAGACCGCAGAGATCGCCATCAAGGCGGCCCAGACCGGTCACCTGGTACTCTCGACCCTCCATACCAATGATGCCCCCCAGACGCTGACCCGCCTGGCCAACATGGGTATCCCTCCGTTCAACATTGCGTCGTCGGTGCACCTCATCATGGCACAGCGCCTGGCACGTCACCTGTGCGAATATTGCAAGCAACCGGACGATCTTGCCCAAGAGGCCCTGCTCAAGGAAGGCTTCTCCGAGGCCGACCTGGAAGGTGACTGGCAGGTCTACAAGGCCATCGGCTGTGACAAATGCACCCTGGGTTACAAGGGCCGGGTCGGCCTGTTCGAGGTCATGCCCATCAGCGAAAAGATCGAACGCCTGATCATGGACAATGCCGACACCATGCAATTGCGCGACCAGGTGAACATCGAAGGCATTGAAAACCTGCGTTCCTCTGGTCTGCGCAAGGTCAAGGCCGGCATCATCAGCCTCGAGGAACTGAATCGCGTCACCAAGGATTGAACATGGCCAAAGCAACCACAGCCATCAAGCAGAGACCGCATGTCTTCGTCTGGGAAGGCACTGACCACAAGGGAAAACGCCTCAGGGGCGAGAGCCGCACCTCCAGCATCACCATGGTGAAGGCCGAACTGCGACGGCAGGGCATCACACCACTGAAGGTTCGCAAGAAGTCCGCTGGACTCTTCACCAACCGCAAGCAGAGGATTCTTCCCAAGGACATCGCGGTATTCGCTCGCCAGCTCGCTACCATGATGTCCTCGGGCGTACCCATGGTACAGGCCATCGAGATCGTGGCACGTGGGCATTCCAACCCTTCCATGCAGGACCTGCTATTGTCGATCAAGAACGACGTCGAAGGTGGCTCGACATTGACCGATGCACTGCGCAAGCACCCGCTGTATTTCAACGACCTGTTCTGCAATCTTGTCCACGCCGGTGAGCAGGCCGGTGTACTAGAAACCCTGCTCGACAAGATTGCCACCTACAAGGAAAAAACCGAGTCACTCAAAGGAAAGATCAAGAAGGCACTGTTCTATCCAACCACGGTCATCGTAATGGCCATCGTGATCACGGCTATCATCATGATCTTCGTGATCCCGCAGTTCAAATCGCTATTCGCAGGTTTCGAAGCCGATCTGCCCGCCTTCACCAAGTTGGTGGTCTCCCTGTCCGACTTCGTGGCCGCCTGGTGGTGGGCCCTTCTGTCGAGCACCATCGTATTCTTCGGCCTCTCGATCTTCACCTTGAAACGATCTCCCCGACTGCGCGAGATACTCGATACCCTGCTACTCAAGCTCCCGGTACTGGGCAACAGCATGCACAAAGTGGCACTGGCGCGTTTCTGCCGTACCACGGCCACCATGTTCACCGCCGGCGTTCCCTTGGTCGAGGCTCTGGGTTCGGTAGCCGGGGCCACCGGCAACCGGGTATACGAAAAAGCAGTGCTCGCCATGCGCGACGACGTGGCCACCGGTCAGTCACTGCAACTGACCATGAAGCAGCAGGACCTGTTCCCGCACATGGTCACCCAGATGGTCGCCATTGGCGAGGAATCGGGCGCACTGGACGAAATGCTCACCAAGGTGGCCGATTTCTACGAAGAAGAGGTCGACAACGCCATCGATGCCCTGAGCAGCCTGCTCGAGCCGATGATCATGGCCATCCTGGGCACCTTGATCGGCGGCCTGGTCATCGCCATGTACCTGCCCATCTTCCAGATGGGCTCGGTCTTCTGATCAGGCCATCTGATTTCCATGAACCTGTCACTCTTGTCTCCGACCTGGCAGCTTGCCCTCTCCGGCCTGTTCGGCCTGATCATCGGCAGCTTTCTCAACGTGGTGATCCTTCACCTTCCGAGGCGCATGCACGCCGAATTTTCCGACGCCTGCGCTGAACTCGAAGGACGCGAACCCACCGAACCGGTACCTCCCCAGCGCTGGTTCGGTCTGGACTACCTGATCCATCCCGGCTCGTACTGCCCGGATTGCGGCCACGCCATCTCCCCCTGGGGGAACATCCCTCTTCTCGGCTGGCTGCTGTTGCGTGGACGTTGCAGCCAGTGCGGCGTACGCATCAGCCTCCACTATTCAGTGATCGAGGGGCTCACCGCCCTGGTCACGATGGGCGTCGTGATGCAATTCAGCATCCACTGGCACACCCTGGCCATCGCCATACTGGCCTGGGGGCTGATCGTGCTTGCCGTGATCGACATCGACAAGCAACTGCTGCCCGACCAGATCACCCTACCCCTGCTGTGGCTGGGCCTGCTGGTCAATCTGTCTGGCCGATTCGTCCCCCTCGAAGATGCCGTGATCGGCGCGGTCGCTGGCTATCTCTCGCTGTGGTTCGTCTTCCAGCTGTTCCACCTGCTTACAGGAAAGGAAGGCATGGGCTATGGCGACTTCAAGCTGCTGGCCCTGTTCGGCGCTTGGCTGGGCTGGCAGATGTTGCCGCAGATCATCCTGCTCTCCTCGGTGATCGGGACATTCATCGGGATAGTGCTGATCGCTCTGCACCGCCACGAACGAGGCACACCCATTCCCTTCGGCCCCCACCTCATCCTCGGTGGGCTGGTGGCCCTGTTCTGGGGCGAGCGGATCAACCAGAACTATCTGCACCTGACTGGACTGGGCTGAGCCCATGCTGAAGGTGGCGTTGACCGGCGGTATCGCCAGCGGAAAAACCCTGGCCAGCGAGCATTTCGCCACGCTCGGCGTACCGGTGATTGACGCCGATCAGGTCGCCCGAGAACTGGTGGAACCGGGACGCCCCACACTGGCAGCGATCGTCGAGCACTTCGGACCCACCATCCTGACAACCGACGGCACCCTTGACCGCCGGGCACTGCGACAGTGTATTTTCACCGATGTGCAGGTGCGCCACGCGCTCGAAGCGATACTTCATCCAGCCATTCACCAACGCATGCTGGAACTCGCAGAGACGGCACGAGGCCCTTATCTCATCCAGGTGATTCCACTGCTGGCCGAAAGTGATCTCGACTGGAAGCAGGACCGGGGGCTTCTCATCGACTGCCCAGAAACACTGCAACGCCAACGGCTGATGGCACGCGACGACTGTTCGGCCGAACAGGCCGAGGCCATTCTCGCCAGCCAGGCCACGCGTGGGCAGCGCCAGCGTATCGCCAACGACATCCTGGTCAACGACAGCGATGTCGAAACCCTGCAGCAAGGCATCGAAGCCCTGCACATGCATTACCTCGAAGCGGGATCTTCCCAACACTGAGGCTGTCGTACCCTGCACACAGCCGCCGTTGCTTTACCTGCCGGCCCGGCCAACGGAGAATAGCAATGATTACTGGATCGCCTGGCCCCGGGGGCGCGTGCCCGAACACATCGTCTTCGAGCAGCCACTGAATGAAAAATGCCTCGCCATGCCGCGGTTGACGCACCTGTTCGAACAATTCGACTACCACATGCCATACAGCACACCTCGGCACGCACGTGTCGCCCGGCTCGACATCCCGGTCATCCCAACCCATGGCTTCATGGACAGCAGCAACTGGGAGCACCCGGTACAGACTGCACACAACACTATCTTCAAACTCAACATCTGCACCATATGAAAACTGCCACGAAAAAGACTGTCACCTGTCCGACCTGCAGGAAACCGGTAATCTGGTCGGCGAAATCACGCTGGCGCCCCTTCTGCAGCAAACGCTGCCGGCTGATCGATCTGGGAGAATGGTTGAGCGAAGAGAAACGTATCCCCGGCGATCGAACCCACGGCTCCGACAACTGAACAGACTCACTACCAGGAGCACAAAGGTGCCATCTTCAACACAACCTTGATATTTTTCGCCAGACGCCACCTCCCGGCACATCGAACGGGGAAGGCGTCAACTGTTGCACCTTGTCGTCATACTGCCGGACAGACAATCGCATATCGAAAGACATCTGCTCGCCGACCAGACTCCAGTTCATCACCAGACCCAGGATGATGTAGAAGACAAGATAACAGTCGAACTTCACGGCGCTATCCCCCGGATACCGGCGATACCCTGTGCACCGTGATACCAGGCGGTCTCACGCAGGTCGGGACGCATGCCGCCCAGTGCGTAAATCGGCAGATTCACTGCCTCGACCGCCTGCGCGAAATCCGTCCATCCCAGCAGCCCGGCATCCGGGTGGCTGGGCGTGGGCAATACCGGTGAGAGCAGCGCGAAGTCCACGCCCAGCATCCCGGCACGGCACAGATCGTCGGGTGAATGGCAAGAAGTGCTCAACCAACGCAACCCCGCAGGCCGTTTGCACAGGCGACGCAGATCCCGCGTACTCAGGTGCAACCCGTCCGCCTCGACGCCTTCGATCCCCATGGCCGAATTGCACAACAGCAATGCATCGGCCTCTCGACAACGCGCACGCACCTGAGAAAACAAACGCCACCGCTCCTTTTCACCAATCCCGAACACACGGAACTGCACCAGACGGACGCCAGCGACCAGACCACGTTCGAGATGACCCAAAACCAATTCAGGCGCATCACCCTCGGACCGGGTGATCAGACAGGTATCGGGCAGGCGCAGGGCTGTGACCACGGGCCGATCGGCCGCCGGCATGGAGTAATCCTTGAGCGCTGCCGGCTCCACCCATTCCAGTGGCTGCCCCTCCACACCGTGCGGCAGGCCTTCCCAGGCTTCGACCCGGAAGACGTGAAGCCATACCCGGCGATCGCCGTAGTCATGCACGACCCGGATCAGCGGCCGACAGGCTGTCACTTCGACACCAAGCTCCTCACGCAGCTCGCGAGCCAGCGCGGCCTGCGGCGTCTCCCCTTCCTCGCACTTGCCGCCGGGAAACTCCCAGAGCCCGCCCTGATGAGCGTGATCATTCCGCCGCGCCAGCAGCACCTGGCCCAGATCATCGATCAGGGCACCTGCAGCCACGTGCACGATTTCGCTCATCAGGAACGGTACTCAGCGTTGATCTTGACGTAATCGCAAGACAGATCGCAGGTCATCATCCGGGTCCCGACCGCTCCCTGCCCCAGATCGATGCGGATGGTGTATTCCTTGCCTGCCATTACCCGCGCTCCTTCCTCTTCTCGGTAGCCGGGATCGCGCCCGCCATTGCTGACGATGAGCACATCACCCAGCCAGATACGCACCGCGGCAATATCCAGCGCCACCCCAGCACGTCCCACTGCAGCGAGGATACGCCCCCAATTGGGATCGCCGGCAAACAACGCAGTCTTGACCAGAGGCGACTCGGCCACGGCGCAGGCCACCATGCGCGCATCCTCGATCGACAGAGCACCACTGACCTCGATATCCACCGTTCGGGTCGCGCCCTCGCCATCACGCACGATCTCACGCGCCAGGGCAAAGCAGACCGCACCGAGTGCCTGCTCGAAGCGGGCGCGGTCCTCACCCTCGGGCACCGCACCGGAAGCGCCGGTAGCCACCAGCACACAGGCATCGTTGGTCGAGGTATCGCCATCGACAGTGATACTGTTGAAAGATCCGTGCACTGCCGTCTCCAGCATCGTCTGCAGTTCATCACGCGCAATACGCGCATCGGTCGCCACATAGGCCAGCATGGTGGCCATGTCGGGACGGATCATGCCCGAACCCTTGGCAATGCCGGTGATCACTACCGGACCGACACTCAACTCGACCACAGTGCTCCGACACTTGGGCCGGGTGTCGGTAGTCATAATGGCGCGTGCGGCCTCACCCCAGACGTCCTCGCGCAAGCTCTGAACCAGTCCGGGCATGGCGCGTTGAAAAGGAGGCAGCGGCAGATCCTCTCCAATGATACCGGTGGAGAAGGGCAGTACTTGGCTCATGGCACAACCTGCCATGGCGGCCACCGCACGGCAGGTCTCGCGCGCCGCGCGCAGCCCCTCGTCCCCGGTGCCGGCATTGGCATTGCCGGCATTGATCAACAGATAGCGCGGCGACTCCTTGGCCAGGTGCTCATGCGCCACGATCACCGGAGCGGCACAGAAGCGGTTGCGCGTGAACACCGCCGCGGTAGTGCTGCCCTCGGCCAGTTCCATCAGACACAAGTCAGGCCGGCCCCGGTAACGAATACCCGCCCCGGCTACTGCCAGACGAAGGCCGGAAACAGGGAAGGGGTTGTCTGTAATCATCGGCAATTGATTTTTGTGGGAGCGGCGTCCCCACCGCGAACCCGTGCATCATTCGGCCCGGGGACGAACCTCCTGCCCGTGTGGGCAGCATCCTGCTGCTGTTCCTATTGCAGCCTACCGTGGCAGTGTTTGTATTTCTTGCCCGAACCACAGGGACAGGACTCATTGCGGCCAACCTTGCGTCCATCTCGTACGAAGGGTTGTTGCTCGGGTGCTTGCTCCTCACCCTCGGAGACCGCCACCTCGACCCCTGCTTCGTCCAGACCGGTAAATTCCTCGTGACGAAACTCGATGGCCGCCAGATCGACCGTCGGCTCGTGGATAGACGGCGGTTCCTGGATCTGCAGCTTACCGAGGATCTCCATAACCTCTTGCTGGATCGAGACCAGCATGTGCTGGAACATCTCGAAGGCCTCGCGCTTGTACTCCTGCTTAGGGTCCTTCTGCGCATAGCCACGCAGGTGGATGCCCTGGCGCAGATAATCCATGGCGGCCAGGTGCTCTTTCCAGTACGAGTCGAGGGTGAACAGCATCACCTCCTTCTCGAGACGACGCATCTGTTGCGAACCGATCTGGTCTTCCTTTTCCTTCCAGGAGGCGACCAAAGTATCGAGGATACGCTGGCGCAGGGCCTCTTCGTGCAGTTCGTCGTCTTCGTCCAGCCATTGCTGAATGGGCAGTGCGAGACCGAAGTGCTCCTTCAGCACCGCCTCCAATCCGGGAACATCCCACTGCTCTTCGATACTCTGAGGCGGAATGTACTGATCGACAGTAGCATTCAGTACATCCTCGCACAGATCGGTAATCAGTTCCGATATATCCTCGGTATTCATCAGCTCGTCGCGCTGCTGGTAGATGACCTTGCGCTGATCATTGGCGACGTTGTCGTACTCGAGCAGATTTTTGCGGATGTCGAAGTTGCGCCCCTCGACCTTACGCTGGGCGTTCTCGATGGCACGGTTCACCCAAGGGTGTTCGATGGCCTCGCCCTTCTGCATGCCCAGTTTCTGCATCAACGCCGAGACGCGCTCGGAGGCAAAGATACGCATCAGGTTGTCTTCGAGCGACAGATAGAAACGCGACGACCCCGGATCACCCTGACGTCCCGAACGCCCACGCAACTGGTTGTCGATACGACGCGACTCGTGGCGTTCGGTGCCGATCACCCGCAGGCCGCCGGCCTTGAGCACCTTGCAGTGGCGCTCTTCCCAGTCCTTCTTCATGGCATCGATCTGTTCTTCGGTGGCATCCGCCCCGAGCTGGGCGATCTCCACCTCCAGGTTGCCGCCGAGCACGATATCGGTACCGCGGCCGGCCATGTTGGTGGCGATGGTCACCGCCCCAGGGCGTCCGGCCTCGGCCACGATCAGAGCCTCCCGCTCATGCTGCTTGGCATTGAGCACCTGGTGCGGAACACCTTCCTTTTCGAGCAGCTTCGAGACCAGCTCGGAGACATCGATAGAGGCAGTACCCACCAGTACCGGCTGACCACGTTGCACGCAATCACGGATGTCCTCGACGATAGCCGCAAACTTCTCCTTCTGCGTGAGATAGACCAGATCGGTCTGATCCTCCCGCTGTATGAGCCTGTTGGGCGGAATCACCACCACCTCCAGACCGTAGATCTGCTGGAACTCGTAGGCCTCGGTGTCGGCGGTGCCCGTCATGCCGGCCAGCTTGTTGTACAAACGGAAGAAATTCTGGAAGGTGATCGAGGCGAGCGTCTGGTTCTCCTGCTGGAGAGGCACCCCTTCCTTGGCCTCCACCGCCTGGTGCAACCCCTCGGACCAGCGTCGCCCCGGCATGGTCCGTCCAGTGAACTCGTCGACGATGATCACCTGGCCATCGCGCACGATGTAATCCACATTCTTCTGGAACAAGGCATGCGCGCGCAGCCCCGCCATTACATGATGCATGAGCATGATGTTGGACGGATCGTAGAGATTCTCGTGCTCGTCGAGCAGACCCATCTCTACCAGCATGCGCTCGACCTTCTCGTGCCCTTGGTCGCTGAGAAAGATCTGCCGCACCTTCTCGTCCACCGCATAGTCGCCGGGACCGTAGTCAGGCTTGCCCTCCTCGTTGGTGATCGGATCCTGACGGGTGAGCCTAGGCAAGATGGCGTTGATCCTGGTATACAGATCCAAACTGTCCTCCGCCGGACCGGAGATGATCAGCGGGGTACGGGCCTCGTCGATGAGGATAGAGTCCACCTCGTCCACGATCGCATAGTTGCGCCGCTGCACCCTCTGGTCGGCGGAAAAGGCCATGTTGTCGCGCAGATAGTCGAAGCCATACTCGTTGTTGGTGCCATAGGTGATGTCGGCATCATAGGCTTCGCGGCGGCTCACCGGTCGCAGATGCCGGTAACCGCCCTGCTGCTCGTCCCAGTCGGGGTCAAACAGGTAGGAAGCAGAATCCGCCCCTTGCCCACCCGATGAATTGATCACCCCGGTACTCAGTCCCAGGAAGTGATACAACCTGCCCATCCATTCGGCGTCGCGGCGGGCCAGGTAATCGTTGACCGTGACCACATGCACACCCTTGCCCGAAAGACCGTTCAAATAGGCCGCCAGGGTGGCGACCAGGGTCTTCCCCTCGCCGGTGCGCATCTCGGCAATCTTTCCCTGGTGCAGCACCATGCCGCCGATGAGCTGGACATCGAAATGACGCATGCCCAATACCCGCCGGCCGGCTTCTCGCACTACTGCAAAGGCCCCGGGCAGCAGATCATCGAGGGTTTCCCCCTTCTCCAGCCGCTCACGAAACTCACCAGTCTTGCCACGCAGTGCCGCATCGTCCAGTGCCGCGATTTCTTCCTGCGCGTTGACCTGTGCCACCTTCTTCTGCATCTGCTTGATCAGCCGGTCATTGCGGCTGCCAAACACCTTTTTCAATACCTTGTTGAACATGATTCAGCCTTTGTCGATGGCCATACACGGCCTGGGCAGGACGAATAATAACCCGAGGAAAGCAAATGCGCCGGCATGCCGGGGCACAGACAGATGGACAGAAGAAGGCGTCAGGGCGCGCGGATGTAACGCTTGGGATCCACCGGCCATCCCTGGCGACGAACCTCGAAATGCACATGCGGCCCCGTGGAACGACCCGTGTTACCAAGCAGGGCGATGACCTGCCCCTTGTTCACCACCTCACCCTCGGAGACCAGGTTCTTCTCGTTGTGGCCGTAGATAGTGGTGTAGCCATCAGTATGACGGATTTCCACCACGTTGCCATAGCCCCTTTCGTGACCGGACCGCACCACCACACCGGCCGCCACCGCATGTACCGGATCGCCTTCCTTACCGGCGAAATCCAGCCCGTGATGCCAGGCCTTCTTGCCGGTGATAGGGTCGGTACGGCGTCCAAAGACAGACGAGATCCAGCCTTTGTCGATGGGGCGACCCGACAGCGATGTCTCGCGGATCAGCTCACGGTTTGCCAGCTGTTCCTCGAGCATACGCAGCTTGTTCTCTCGGTCGGCCAGCAGACGCTCGATACGCTGCATGGCATCCAGGGTGTCGCTGGTATCCGGCAAGGTTGCCCGCTCGTCTTCCAGAGTGCCCTGCGCGGGCTCGACAGAGAAGTCGAATTCCTTGTCGTCCAGCTTGCCCAGTCCCACCAGGCGCTGTCCCAGGGCATCGAGACGCATCAGATGCGCCTGCAAACGCGCCACGCGAAGCGCCAGCGCATCAAGGTGTGCGTGTTGCTCCAAACGGGCAATCTTCAACTGCTCACGCTCGCGATCCACCAGTCGCCGCAATTGAGCCACGGCCGAGGCACTGCGAGTCTTCTCCGTATACCAGCTGCCCAGCTCGTAACCTGCCCAGACGAGCAAGGCCGAAAACAGCGCAACACCCAACACCAGCCGGCGCATAGTGCTGGGTACGCAGATGTCGATGCTACCCTTCTTCTTGCAAGAGCTCGAAAGCAGGATAATGTTCATGTGTCTGACAGACTCCCTGATTCAGCGGGGTTTTCGACATCTGTCGAGGAATATCTACCGCCGCTTCATCAAAGCAGCACCACTTGCCCGGGACATCCCTGCCATGAAAACGAAACCACGCCGCATTGCCGCCATCCTGCAACGACAACCGCAGCTGGCCACCCTGATCGCGCGCAACAGCCAACATCAGAACCTGCTGACACAGGCGCGCGAGGCGCTGCCTCCCGACTTGGCCACACATTGTACCAACGCCACGCTGAACAGCAGCATCCTGTACTTGCAGGTCGATTCGCCGGTCTGGGGTGCCCGGCTGCGCTACCACACCCCCGGCCTGCTCAGCAGACTGCGCGCGCAATACCCAGGACTGGCCAGTATCCGCATCCGCCCGCGAGTCACAACCCCGGCCCGAGCTTCATGCACAAACCGTCACCGGTTCCAGCCACACCCGTCCCCACACGCCGCAAAACACCTGGAGCAGGTGGCCGGCACCATATCGGACGAGAAGCTTTGCCACGCCCTGCGACGGCTCGCCAGGACCTTGAGCGAGAAAGCGTGACCGAAGTCAGGAAACCTGGATCGGTCTCATGTAGGAGATAGGAGCAGCATCCTCGTCTTCGAAGATCACTTCCTCCCAGGCGTCCTCCCGAGCCATCAAGGCCCTGAGCAACCGATTGTTCAGTTCATGTCCCGACTTGCAGCCGGTAAAGGTGCCAATCAGACTGTGCCCCAGCAGATAGAGATCACCGATAGCATCCAGGATTTTGTGCTTGACGAACTCGTCCTGGTAACGCAGACCATCCTCGTTGAGCACGCGAAAATCATCCACCACGATCGCGTTATCCATACTGCCGCCAAGGGCCAGTCCATTCTCGAGCAAGGTCTCGACATCACGCAAGAAACCGAAGGTCCGAGCGCGGCTGACTTCCTTGACGAAGGATGTCGAAGAGAAGTCCATCTCGGCCTCGCAGGCCCGCCTGTCGATGATGGGATGATCGAAATCGATGGCGAAACGCACTTTGAATCCCTCGAAGGGATCGAAGCGAGCCAGCTTGTCACCGTCACGTACCTCCACCGATTCCAGGATGCGGATGTAACGCTTGGGGGCATTCTGCTCCTCAACACCAGCTGACTGGATCAGAAACACGAAAGGCCCAGAGCTGCCATCCATGATAGGCACTTCGGGAGCACTGACATCCACATAGGCATTATCCACGCCCAGGCCGGCAAAGGCCGAGAGCAGATGTTCTACTGTGGAGATACGAACACCATTACGTTCGAGGGTGGTGGACAAGCGGGTGTCACCAACATATTCGGCGCGTGCAGGAATCTCGACGGGCTGCGGCAGGTCGACGCGCTGAAAGACGATACCCGTGTCCGGGGCTGCGGGACGCAGGGAGAGATAGACCTTCTCGCCCGTGTGCAGACCCACACCGGTCGCCCGAATGACGTTTCTCAGCGTGCGCTGTCTGATCATGCGCCGTTGTTCCTCATAGAGATCCACGGGAACCCGTTGTGCCCCCTGTCGACAAAACGCACCCATGCCACCGGTATTCCGGCCCCACATGGAGGAATCCCGGGATTGTGGGCAATTTTCTTCCGGCACTCAAGCAGGAATTCGCCCGTTTCCGAGATTTTTCGCACGTTTTCAGTCTGCCTGACGTCGCAGAAACGCCGGGATATCCAGATACTCCATGTCCTGCCGCGTGGCAGCGTCGACATATCCCTTGCGAACTTCAGCCTGTTTGCGCACCTCCGCAGGCACATCCAGACCGACATAGTCATCAGGCGAACCGGTAACAGGCTCGACCATCGACTCGCCATTGGCCACGCGTACCGGTTGCAGACCGACCGGCTGCGGCGCGGGTTCCGTGACAGTCTCTTCAGTACCCAGGCCGGTAGCCACCACAGTCACTCGGATCTCGTCCACCATGTCGGGATCGAGCACGGTGCCGACCACCACGGTAGCATTGTCACGCGCGAATTCACGGATGGTACTGCCGACCTCGTCGAACTCGCCCAGGGACATATCCATGCCGGCGGTGATGTTCACCAGCAGACCCCGTGCGCCAGAGAGGTTGATGTCCTCAAGCAGCGGACTGCGAATCGCCAGCTCGGCCGCCTCACGTGCCCGATCCTCGCCGGAGGCCCGTCCGGTACCCATCATGGCCACCCCCATCTCGGACATCACGGTCCGCACATCGGCAAAGTCCACATTGATCAGACCCGGCTTGGTGATCAACTCGGCGATGCCCTGCACGGCATTCAGCAGCACATCGTTGGCTGCTTTGAAGGCATCCATCAAGGTGACACCCTTGCCCAGCACCGAGACCAGCTTCTCGTTGGGGATGGTGATCAACGAATCGACGTGCTCGGTGAGTGCCTTGATGCCGGCTTCGGCGATCTTCATGCGCTTGGCCCCCTCGAAAGCGAAGGGCTTGGTGACCACCGCCACGGTCAGGATACCCAGCTCCTTGGCCATCTCGGCCACGACCGGTGCCGCCCCGGTACCCGTACCACCGCCCATGCCGGCGGTGATGAACACCATATCCGCACCATCCAGTGCCTCGGCGATACGATCCCGATCCTCCATGGCCGCATCGTAACCTCGCTCCGGGTTGGCCCCGGCGCCCAGGCCACGGGTCACGTTGGAACCCAGCTGCAGCGCGACACGTACCTCAGTGCTGTTGAGCGCCTGTGCATCAGTATTGGCACAGATGAACTCCACCCCCTCGATGTTGGATCGCAACATGTGGTTGACCGCGTTGCCGCCACCGCCACCAACCCCGATTACCTTTATGACTGCACTCTGGCTGTCTACATCCATCAGTTCAAACACACCCTAACCCTCCGCGAACATTATCCTGCTAATTATAAAAAAACACCGGGCGCCCTACCCGGGGTCGCCATCAGAAATTTCCCTGAATCCAGCTCTTCATCCGATTCCAGACCGATTTGAAACCTCCACCCACCGCCATCTCGGACACCCGCAACGCACGATTGCGATGACCAAACAGCAACAGCCCCACCCCGGTCGCATGAATGGGATTGCGTATCACATCGTCCAGACCGGTGACATACTGGGGGATACCCAGGCGCACCGGCATGTGGAATACCTCTTCGGCCAGGTTGATCACGCCTTCCATCTTGGAGCTTCCCCCGGTCATGACCACACCACCAGCGACCAGATCTTCGAACCCCGAACGCCGCAGCTCAGCCTGGATCAGTTGCAGCAACTCCTCGTAACGCGGCTCGACCACTTCGGCTAGTGTCTGGCGCGAAAGCCTGCGCGGTGGCCGGTCACCGATACTGGGCACATCGATGGTCTCGTCCGGACTGGCCAGCTGGGTGAGCGCACAGGCATACTTGAGTTTGATCTTTTCGGCGTGCTGGGTAGGCGTGCGCAAGGCCACCGCAATATCGTTGGTGACTTGGTCACCGGCTATGGGGATCACCCCTGTGTGTCGAATCGCGCCACCGGTGAACACGACGATGTCAGTGGTCCCACCGCCGATGTCGACCAGACATACCCCAAGATCCTTTTCGTCTTCCTCCAGCACCGAGTAGCTGGAGGCGAGTTGCTCGAGGATCAGGTCTTCGACCTCGAGACCGCAACGGTGCACGCACTTGATCATATTCTGTGCCGCACTGACTGAACCGGTGACCATGTGGACACGCGCCTCCAGGCGTACGCCCGACATACCGACCGGATCGAGAATGCCCTCCTGATTATCGATCATGAACTCCTGCGGAAGAATGTGCAGAATCTTCTGGTCGGCGGGGATGGGGACCGCACGCGCAGCATCGATCACCCGCTCGACATCGACATGTGTCACCTCACCGTCCTTGATCGCCACGATACCGTGCGAATTGAGGCTCGACACATGACTGCCGGCGATGCCCACATACACCGATTCGATCTCCACCGAGGCTATCAGTTCGGCCTCCTCGACTGCGCGCTGTATGGACTGCACCGTGGACTCGATGTTCACCACCACGCCCTTTTTCAGCCCCCGCGAAGGATACGAGCCCAGGCCAATGATCTCGATGCTGTTGTCGTCCTTCACCTCACCGACGATCGCCACCACCTTGGATGTGCCGACATCGAGGCCGACAATGATGTTCCTGTCTGTCTTCTTGAGCATCTAGATCTCACCCGTACTGCCGCCGATCAACGATGCCTGCGCTTCGTCTGCCGGCTGCCATTGCACGGCAAAGCCGTGTTCATAACGCATGTCGATACGGAGCGGCAGGCGTCCCATATGCACTGCCAGTTGCGGATAGATACGCGAAAACGCGGCCAGGCGCACCCCCAGATCCTCACCCCCCAGAATCAGCTTCAGGTGATTGTCAAACACCACCCGCCACTCACCGCGTTGGTTATGCGCCAACTCTGCAATCTCCAGTCCATCAGGTACCCCTCCTGCCTGCAGGCGCAGGTAGAAGGCTACCACCTCCGGTGCCATCTCCTCCTCGCCGTACAGATGTGGCAGACCGTCCAGCGCAGTCAGGTGCTCAGGACGAAACACCTGACCCCGCGGATTCACCAGCGCCTCTCCGTTCCAGCGCGCCAGGGGCACCTGCTCGACCACATGCATGCGCAGGGTGTCGGGCCAGACACGGCGCACGCTCGCCTGACCCACCCAGGGCAAGGCCATCACCGCCGCGCGCACTTGATGCATATCCAAATCCAGAAACCCTCCATCGAGCACCTGAGCGACACGCTGCTCAATGTCCGAGGTGCGCAGATGGGTGAACTCGCCGGTGATCTCGATATGCCGTACCGGGAGCCGATCGGGCCGGGGCAGTATCAGTGCCTGCCAGCCAGCGAACAGCAGCGCCACAAACAGCAATACCGACAACAGCGCCACGGAGATACCGCTCCGGCCACGTGGTACAGCTGCCTGCTTTCCAGATCGTCCAGCCACCATAATTTATTCCATCTACAGGGTCTGCGCGAGGATGCGCCAGACCAGTTCGGGGAAATCGATCCCGGCCGCACGTGCTGCCATGGGCACCAGACTGTGGTCGGTCATGCCCGGCACCGTATTCACCTCGATCAGCCAAAACCGACCACCGGCATCACGCATCAGGTCCACCCGACCCCAACCCATCGCCCCCACTGCCGAAAAGGCGCGCCGGCACAGGGCCTGGGCGGCAGCCTCCTCATCAGCCGACAGGCCACAGGGAATCAGGTAATGGGTATCATTGGCACGGTACTTGGCCTCATAGTCATAGAAACTGTGCGGGGTCTCCAGGCGGATCATCTGCAGCGCCTCACCATCCAGAATGGCGCAGGTGAATTCCTCCCCTTCGATGCAGACCTCGGCCATCACGTGACTGTCGCAGGCCACTGCCTGCTCCCAAGCCTCACACAATGCCACGGCATCCTCCACGCGATAGACGCCGATACTCGAACCTTCCAGTGTGGCCTTGATCATCAACGGAAACCCCAGGCACGCAGCCTGCTCCAGGTCGGCCTCGGCCTCGATCAGCACGAAACCGGGCGTCGGTAAACCCATGCCGGCCCAGACCAGCTTGGTGCGATACTTGTCCATCGCCAGCGCCGAGCCCAACACACCCGTGCCGGTACAGGGAATACCCGCAATCTCCAACAGTCCCTGGATTTCACCATCTTCGCCGCCGCGTCCGTGGACAATGTTGAATACACGGTCGAAACCACCGGCACGCAACACTTCGAGCACGTCGCGCCCCATGTCGATGCCGTGCGCATCCACGCCACGCGCACACAGTCCCTCGAGTACCGCCGCACCACTGACCAGAGAGACCTCGCGCTCTGCGCTCCAACCGCCCATCAGTACCGCCACCTTGCCGAAATCTTCTGCACACAAGCTCATGCCGGACCTCCCACGACATGCACCTCGGTCTGCAGGCACACACCGAAACGACGTTCAACCTCGTCACGCACATGTTCGATCAAGGCCTCGATATCGGCTGCGGTGGCCTCGCCAGTATTGATCAGGAAGTTGGCGTGCTTGGGCGAGACCTCAGCGCCGCCGATGCGGTACCCCTTGAGCCCTGCGGCCTCGATCAGGCGCGCCGCATGATCACCTGGAGGGTTGCGGAAGGTAGAACCGGCACTGGGAAGAGCAGTCGGCTGGGTAGCCATGCGCCGTTCCAGCAGGCCACGGATGACAGCCTGCTCGGCAACCACGTCACCAGGCTGGAGCTGCAACTCGACGCCGACGAACCATTCGCCGGCCGGCCCCGTCACCTCACGGTAGCCCACCCTGCAGTCCGCAGGCAGACGACAACGTAGAACACCCGCACGGTCGATCGTGCGCACGACCCGCACGATCGACCAGGTTTCACCGCCGAAGGCGCCAGCGTTCATCGCCAGGGCGCCACCCAGGGTTCCAGGGATACCGGCCAGGAAAGACGCCCCGGTCAGCCCCGAGCGCGCAGCCTGCCGGGCCACCCGCGCGCAACTGGCACCGGCCCCTGCGTGCAATACATCACCCTCGACATCGATCGTATCGAGTCGCCCCTTGAGCGCGATCACGGTACCCGAAAAACCACCATCACGCACCAGCAGGTTACTGCCCAGTCCCAACCACAACAAGGGCTCGTCGGTGGGAAGTTTGCGCAGGAAGGCTTCCAGATCCTCGACATCGGCCGGCCGGTAAAAGCGCCGCGCCGTGCCACCGACCCGCCAGCTGGTATGCCGTGCCAATGGTTCATCGAAGCGTAGTTCACCGCGCCCCGATGTGTACTGTTGCGCCGTAATCATCGATGGTGCTCCGTCCGTGCCTTCTTGTCACGCGAGGCCGGCTGCCGTGACATCGGCCAGATCGGACGACTGTGCGCAAACGGCTCGCCACAACCCACACTCAGCGTCCTCCGCCAGGCTGTCGGCGCCATGAACCGGAAAGATCTGTTCATCGGCACGACTCCTCTTCCAGTTGCATGGCCAGTTGCACGGCGACCTGACCGATGCTTCCCGCTCCCATGGTGAATAC
The DNA here is from genome assembly GCA_024510845.1 of Gammaproteobacteria bacterium. Taxonomy (GTDB): domain Bacteria; phylum Pseudomonadota; class Gammaproteobacteria; order Chromatiales; family Chromatiaceae; genus MONJU. The sequence continues at coordinate 102,962 of JANEMA010000001.1, read as the reverse complement.
GATGTCACCCTCGCGCACCACGCCGGAAAGCACCTGTGGCAACTCCCCGATGTCTTCGATGAAGATCGGATCGACTTGACCACGCGCGCGAATGGCGCGGCTCAGGGCACGACCGTCGGCACCGGCGATCGGCATCTCTCCGGCGGCATAGACCTCGCTCAGGATCAGCACATCAGGGCCGCTGAGTACCCGGACGAAGTCGTCGAAGGCATCGCGCGTACGGCTGTAGCGATGTGGCTGGAAGGCCAGCACCAGCCGCCGTTCGGGCCAACCGGCACGCACCGCCGCCAAGGTCACCTCCAGCTCGCGCGGATGGTGACCGTAGTCGTCCACGAGCAATACCTCACCACCATCGGCCAGCTGACAAGTGCGCAACTGGAAACGCCGGCCGATGCCCTGAAACTGCGCCAGGGTGCGCTGCATGCTTTCGGGCACCAATCCCAGCTCATGCCCCACGGCAATGGCCGCCAGGGCATTGAGCGCGTTGTGCCGGCCGGGCATGGCCAGCTGCACGGCGAAGCACTCTCCACCCGGAAGATGCACAGTGAAACGCGTGTTACCACCCTGCTGGTGCAGTTCCGAACCACGTACATCGGCCCCGACATCGAAGCCATAGGTGATCACCCTCCGGGTAACATCGGGCAGCAGTCCATGCGCATTGGCGTCATCGATGCAGATCACAGCCACGCCATAGAAAGGCAGATGATGCAAAAACTCGAGGAAAGTGGCCCGCAAGCAGTCGAAATCGCCACCGTAGGTGCTCATGTGGTCTTCATCCACATTCGTGACCACCGCGAGCATGGGCTGGAGATAGAGGAAAGAGGCATCGCTCTCGTCCGCCTCGGCAACCAGGAACTCGCCCTTGCCCAGATGCGCATGACTGCCAACGGCATTGAGACGGCCGCCAATCACATAGGTCGGATCCATACCGCCGTCGACCAGCAGGCTGGCGATCAGGCTGGTGGTGGTGGTCTTGCCATGGGTACCGGCCACCGCGATGCCATAGCGGAAACGCATTATCTCGGCCAGCATCTCGGCACGCGGCACCACCGGAACACGCTGCGCACGCGCGGCGACCACCTCGGAATTGTTCTCGGTGACGGCGCTGGAGATGACCACTGCATCGACACCAGCCACCTGCTCGGCGGCATGGCCGATGAAGATCCGCGCACCCTGCTCGGCGAGTCGCTCGGTAGCGGCATTGGCACGAATGTCCGAACCGCTGATCTCGTAGCCCAGATTGAGCATCACCTGGGCGATCCCGTTCATACCGGTACCACCGATGCCGACGAAATGCAGCCGGTGCATGCGCCCCATGGCCTCGGCGGCATAGCGCGGGGTATCGGGCAGTCTGCTCATGCCGCCACATCCAGACAGTTCTCCACCACACATTCGACGGCCCTCGGCATAGCCCGCTCGCGGGCACGTTGCGCCATCGTCAACAGGCGCTTGCGGTCGTCCAGTTCTGCGAGCAATGTGGCCAGGCGCTCAGGCTTCAATTCAGCCTGAGGCAACAGCACCGCTGCTCCCGCATCGCTCAGGTAACGGGCGTTGTGTGTCTGGTGATCATCCACCGCATACGGATAGGGCACCAGCACCGAGGCCAGCCCGGCAGCGGCCAGCTCCGAGACGGTCAAGGCACCGGCACGACAGATCACCAGATCCGCATCGGCCAACGCCTGATGGATATCGGTGATGAACTCCAGCACCCAGGCCTTGACACCGACGTCACGATAGGCCATCTGCGTGACCTCGAGCTTGCTCCTCCCCGCCTGATGACAGACCTGCGGGCGCCGGGACTCGTCCAGCAGAGCCAACGCACGGGGTACCGTCTCGTTGAGTGCCATGGCACCGAGCGAACCACCCATCACCAGCAAGCGCAGCGGCCCCTCACCCACCGGATCCATGCGCACATCGGGCGGCTGCAGGGCCGCAATCTCGGGGCGTACCGGATTGCCGCAGATACGCACCCGGTCGTCCTCAGGGAATACACCGGGAAAGGCCTGCAATACCCGGGAGGCCATACGCGCCAACCAGCGGTTGGTCAAGCCAGGCAGCATGTTCTGCTCGTGGATCACCAGGGGAATGCGCAACAGACGGCTGACCAGGCCACCGGGCCCAGCGACAAAGCCCCCCATGCCCAGCACCACCTGCGGGCGCCGCCGACGCAATACCGCGGATGCCTGGCGCATGGCACGCAGCAGGCGGAAAGGCGCAGAGAGCAGGCCACCCAACCCCTCGCCGCGCAGACGGTGTACGGCGATGATGTCCAGAGGAAAGCCGTGCTGTGGCACCAAACGCGACTCGAAGCTGCCGGGGCCACCCAACCAGCTGACCTCACAACCACGTTCGCGCAGTGCACACGCCACCGCCAGCGCGGGGAACACGTGGCCACCGGTACCACCTGCCATGATCATCACGCGCGTTGCCATTCTCCCCCCTTGCCCAAACGGCCAGCCTCCAGGTTCTCACGCTGGATGCGCGCGAGCATGCCCACCGCCACACAGCACACAATCAGGCTGTTACTGCCATAGCTGACAAATGGCAGTGTCAGCCCCTTGGTTGGCAACAGGCCCATGTTGACACCGATATTGATGAAAGCCTGCATGCCGATCCACAGCCCCAACCCCCAGGCCACGTGCGCGGCATAGCGCACACCACGGCGCTCGGCACGGGTGCCGATGGTGAAGGCACGCCAGATGAACAGACTGAACAGAGTGATCACCAGCAGCGTGCCCATCAGACCGAACTCCTCACCGATCACCGCCATCACAAAATCGGTGTGCGCCTCCGGCAGGTAGAACTGCTTCTGAATACCATTACCCAACCCGACCCCGATCCATTCACCACGTCCGAAGGCGATCAATGCCTGAGTAAGCTGGTAACCCGCATCCTGCGCCTGCTCCCAGGGATTGAGGAAGGAGGTCACCCGCGCCAGGCGATAGGGCGAAACCCAGACCAAAATCCCCAGGGCACCAGCGGCCAACAGAATGAGCAGACCGAACTGCCACAACGGCGCACCAGCCAGAAACAGCATACCGAAGGCCGTGGCCAGCAGCACCGCAGTGGTACCGAAATCGGGTTGCAGCATAATCAGGCCACAGGCAGCGAGCAGCAGGATCAGCGGCTTGATGAAGCCCCACACGGTCAGCGCCACTTCGAACTGGCGGCGCACCACGTAGCCTGCCATATAGAGCACGATGAACAGCTTCATGAATTCCGAGGTCTGGAGGCTCAGTGATCCCACCCCCACCCAGCGCAAAGCACCGTTGGCCTCGCGCCCCAGCCCCGGAACGAACACCAGAACGAGCAACCCCAGGCCCAGGAGGTACAGCCAGGTACTGGCACGTTCCCACCAGGCCACCGGCGTGAAGTACACCAGCACCGCACCACCCGTCCCCAGTCCCAGGGCGAACAGATGGCGGGTGACATAGTGCAGCGAATCGCCATTGCGCATACCCAGATGCAACGAGGCCGAGGCGACCATCACCACACCAATGCCCAGCAGCACGCCAACCGCAAACAGCAGCCAGCTATCCACCATCAAGCGGGCGCGCGACATGGCACCACGTACCCGCGCCATGCGATTGTCAATGGCCAGCGTGCTCATGCGCCCAGCCTCCTCACCAACCCGCGAAAGCGATCGCCACGCTCGGCATAGTTGCGGAACTGATCGAAGCTGGCACAGGCCGGCGCAAGCAATACGTGGTCGCCGGGACGTGCCATCTCCAGCGCCAGACCCACGGCCTCTTCCAGGCTGGGGGCATCGGCGAGCTGGCAGGCAGCGGGCACTACCGGCCGGATGGCCTCGCGGTCGCGACCGATCAGCACCACGCCGCGTGCGCACTCATCCAGTGCCTCGCGCAGGGGCGAAAAATCGCCATCCTTGCAGTCACCACCGAGAATGATCACTGCACGCGCCTCGCCACCCGGTTGGTGCAACCCACGCAAGGCAGCCAGCGCAGCACCCACATTGGTCGCCTTGCTGTCGTTGTACCAGCGTACACCGGCAACCTCGCCGATAAACTCACAGCGATGTGGGAGGCCGGGAAAGCGACGCAGGACATCGACCATCACCCCGACCTCCAGCCCCATACCGGTGCCCGCAGCGAGTGCCGCAAGCGCGTTGGCACGATTGTGACTGCCGGAAATCAACACTTCGTCGACGGCCAGCAGAGGCTCCTCGCCACGGTACAGCCAGTCGCGCCCTTCTCGTTTCCGCACCCCGAACACCTGATCGCCAGTCGGCTCACCCAGGGTGAAGGTCCAGGCATTCCGCCCACCGGGCATGGCCATCACCCGGGGATCGTCTGCATTGCGAATCGCCAGCTCGACATCTTGCAGGACACGTGCCTTGGCCGCTGCATAGGCGTCGATGTCGGGATAACGGTCCATGTGGTCCGGCGAGACATTGAGCACCACACCAACCGCGGGCTTCAGTGAATGGGTGATCTCGAGTTGAAAACTCGACAGCTCCAGCACATAGGCCTGGCATGCCGGATCCAACAGATCCAGCGCAGGAGTACCCAGATTGCCCCCGACCCTCACACGCCGACCTGCGGCACGCAACATCTCACCGACCAAGGTAGTCACCGTGCTCTTGCCGTTGGAACCGGTGATCGCCACCACCGGCGCCCCGACCGTGTGCGCAAACAGTTCGATGTCACCCATCACCAATGCCCCACTCGCCCGTGCGGCAGCGACCTGTGGGGTGGACAGGGGAACCCCCGGACTGACCACCAGCATGTCGGCCTGAGCGAACACCGCATCTTCGAAGGCGCCGAGAAATACCGCCACGTCGGCATACTCGCGTTGCAATTCTGCCAAGCCAGGCGGTTCGCTGCGACTGTCTGCGATGGCCACATGCATCCCCTGGCGCATCAGGTAGCGTGCCACCGACAGGCCCGTCGCACCCAGACCAACCACCAAGATACGCTGTGGTCGCTGATCGGCTTGTCTGGCAATTGCGCTCACCACTCCCCCTCAGCGAATCTTCAGACTGGCCAGACCGACCAGCACCAGGATGACGGTGATGATCCAGAAGCGCACGATCACACGCGGCTCTGGCCACCCCTTGAGTTCGAAATGATGGTGCAACGGTGCCATGCGGAAGATGCGCTTGCCGGTGAGCTTGAACGAGGCCACCTGCAACACCACCGAAACGGTCTCCATCACGAAGACACCACCCATGATGAACAGGGTGACTTCCTGTCGTGTGGCAACAGCCAGCACACCGAGTGCCGCACCCAGCGCCAGCGCCCCCACATCGCCCATGAACACCTGCGCTGGATAGGCATTGAACCAGAGGAAACCCAGCCCGGCACCTACCAGAGTACCAGCAAAGATCGCCAATTCGCCCACCCCCGGAAGATGCGGAATCAACAGGTACTCAGCGATACCGGCATGACCCGAGACATAAGCAAAGATGCCCAGTGCGCCAGCCACCAGCACGGTCGGCAGGATCGCCAGCCCGTCGAGACCATCCGTCAGATTGACTGCATTCGATGACCCCACGATGACCAGATAAGCCAGCGGGATGAAGGCCGGCCCCATGTCCCAGGCAAACTCCTTGAAGAACGGCAGGAACAGCCGGACCTCGGCCGGTACCTGGGCTGTGCTGTACAACACCCAGGCGGCCACCAGGCCGAACAGCGACTGCCACAGGTATTTCCAGCGCGCAGGCAGACCACGGGCATCGCGCAACACCAGCTTGCGATAATCGTCCCAGAGGCCGACCACACCGAAGGCCAGAATCGTGGTGAGCACGATCCAGACGTAGCGATTGCCCAGGTCACTCCACAACAGGGTGGCCACCACGACCGCCACCAGAATCAGCGCCCCACCCATGGTTGGCGTGCCCGCCTTCGAGAGGTGACTCTGCGGTCCGTCGTCGCGCACGGTCTGGCCGATCTTGTATTGCGACAGGCGACGGATCATGGCAGGCCCCACCAGGAAGGAAATTGCCAGCGCGGTGAGTACGGCAAGAATGGTGCGCAACGTGATATAGCGCACGACGCCAAAGCTGCTGTCGAATATCGCGAGATAGTTGGCCAATTCGATCAGCACGCTTCGGTCTCCTGTACTGCCAGTGAACGGACGACGCGATCCATGGCGCTGGCCCGTGACCCTTTGACCAGCACGCTGTCGTCTGTGCCCAGCGTGCTGGCAAGCCTCTCGACCAACAGTGATTGGTCATCGAAATGCTGCCACTCGCCACCGAAGGTTTCACCAGCGTGGCGGCTCAGCCGGCCGCAGGTGAACAGACGTTCGATGCTGGCCCTTCCGGCCAGTCTACCCAGCTCGGCATGCAGACGTTCCTGGGCCATCCCGAGTTCGCCGATATCGCCCAATACCAGGGTTCGCCGCCCAGGCATGACCGACAGCAAGGCCAGGGCCGCTGCCACCGAGTCTGGATTGGCGTTGTAACTGTCGTCCACCAGCCATGCACCACACTCGGTGCGCAACGGACACAGACGACCAGGCACCGGGCGCAACCCAGCCAGCCCCTCGCGAATCGCCGTCTCGTCGATACCCAGGGCCAGGGCGGCAGCACTGGCAACCAGGGCATTGCACCGGTTGTGTTCGCCGGCCAGACGCAGACTCAGATCGAAGCACCCCTCGGGATGCACCACATCGAAGTGGTTTCCGAACCCGGTGTCATCCAGCGTGATCAGCGCCTCACCAGGGCTGCGTACTTCAGCCGCCTCACCCAGACCGAAAGACAAGGTACGGCGACCACACGCCAACTCGCGCCACACCCCGGCATGGGCATCGTCGGCGTTGAACACGAAGACCCCGTCGGCAGCCAGGCCATCGAGGATCTCCGCCTTGGCACGCGCCACACCCTCGACCGAGCCAAAACCTTCCAGGTGCGCGCATCCCGCATTGTTGAGCACCGCCACATCGGGCCGGGCAATACGGCTGAGGTAACCGATCTCGCCCGGGCGGTTGGCGCCCATCTCGATCACTCCGAAGGGCTCGTCCTGCAGGCGCAGCAGAGTCAGCGGCATGCCGATATCGTTGTTGAGATTACCCCACGTGGCCAACACCTCGTATTGCTGGCCGAGAATGGCGGCCAACATCTCCTTGACCGTGGTCTTTCCATTGGATCCGGTCACCGCGACGATGTGCGCCACCGCCTGCTGGCGCCAGGCCCCTGCCAGTTCACCCAGCGCGAGGCGGGTATCGGCGACCTGCACCACAGGCATGGACGTCTCGACCTCACGCTGCACCAGCGCGGCTACCGCGCCTTTCTGCTCGGCGATCGGCAGATAATCGTGGGCATCGAAGTTCGGTCCCACCAGTGCCACGAACAAGTCCCCGGTCCGCAGAGTCCGGGTATCGCTGCTTACCGAGGTGAACCGGGCATCACACCCACGATGTCGCCCCCGAAGGATCTGCGCAGCCTCGGACAGTCGCATCGCAATCATGCTGCCCTCCCCTGCAGAGCCCGCCACACCTGCTCGTGGTCCGAAAAGGGAATGCGCCGACCACCAACCAGTTGCCATGCCTCATGGCCCTTGCCAGCGACCAGGACCAAGTCATCGGACGCGGCCTCACCGATGGCCAGCTCGATGGCCCGGGCACGATCACGTTCCACCTGCACCGCCTGCGGCAACTGCATGCCCGCGAGAATCTGGTGCACGATAGCGTCACCATCCTCGCCACGCGGATTATCCTCGGTGAGGATCACCCGATCGGCCAGGCGCTCGGCCACTCCACCCATACGCGAACGCTTGGTGCGATCACGGTCACCACCACAGCCGAACACGCAGATCACCTGGCCACGGGCATGCTCGCGCACTGCTGCCAGCGCCTTTTCCAGCGCATCCGGAGTATGCGCATAATCCACCACCACATGTGGCAGACCTTGCCCTCCCAGCAGATCCATACGCCCGGGTACCGGACGCATGCGCTCCATGGCTGCAAGCGCATGCTTCAATGGCATGTCCCAAGAGAGCAACACGCCCAGAGAAAGCAGCAGGTTCTCGGCATTGAAACGCCCGAATACCGGGCTGCTGAACTCGCCAGCTCCCCAACTCGACTCGAAACACACCGTCAACCCATCGCCGTGGGGTTTCACCTCGGTAGCATGAATCGCACGATCGGCCAAACTGGACTCTCGACCGCGGATCGAACAGGCAACTGTCATCACCCGGGCGCTGATTTCCTGCAACAACCCGCGCCCTGCGCGATCATCAACATTGACCACGGCCTGCATCAGGCCCGGCCGATGGAACAGGCGCTCCTTGGCCGCGGCATAGGCCACCATGCTGCCGTGATAATCCAGATGATCATGCGACAGATTGGTGAACACCGCAGTGTGGAAGAGGACACCGTCGACCCGCCCCTGATCGAGCGCGTGCGAAGACACCTCCATGGCCACCGCCTCGATGCCAAGACGCAACTGACGCACCAGCTCGGCCTGGACGGTAACCGCATCCGGTGTAGTGTGCATAGCCGCCCGCAGGTCGTCCACCGGCCCATTGCCCAAGGTGCCGACCACCCCGGCGGGTATCTGTGAGCCAAGCGCCTGCGCAAGGAAATGAGTCACGCTGGTCTTGCCATTGGTACCAGTGACACCGATCACGCGCAGAGCCTGACTCGGCTGCCCGAACAGGCGACCCGCGATCACGCCGGCCTTGTGACCCAGTTCGGGGACTATGAACAAGGGAACTGGACAGGTGGCAGCCAACCGCACCAGACGCGAGCGATTCCATTCACCCGAGGGCTGTGCCAACACCGCCACCACTCCATTACGCAAGGCCTCGTCGAGATGCGCCATGCCGTGCGTAACGCTGCCTGCGGCGGCCAGGAACAGATCGCCAGCGGTCACCTCGCGGCTGTCCAGGGAAAGACCAGTGATACACAGACGACCAAACTCGCCGGGATCTACAATCCACTGCAACAAATCACCCAGCAGCAATCCCTTGCCATCCGCACGCTGCACCATCAGGATCGCCCTCCCATCGACGCCAGATGCCGTTGCGGCTGCTCGAGGTCGTCCTGTGGCACATTGAGCAGGCGCAACGCCTCACTCATCACCCGGGAAAACACCGGTGCGGCAACAACCCCACCGTAGTACACCTTGCCACGCGGCTCATCGATCATCACCGCCATCACCAACCGGGGCCGTGTAGCCGGTGCCATGCCCACGAATACCGCGCGGTAATGATTTCTTGAATACCCACCATGACGCAAGAGCTTCTTCACGGTTCCAGTCTTGCCGGCCACGTGGTAACCGGGAATCGCCGCATGCGATGCCGTCCCCTTGTCGGAGACCACCGACTCGAGCATATGGCGCACATTCACCGCAATGCGTTCGCTGAACACCCGTTTCCCTTGCGGCACATCGTCACGACGCAACAGGGTAACCGGCAACACCACACCATCGTTGGCCAGCGCCGCGTAGGCGTGTGCCAGTTGCAGGGCGGACACTGAGATGCCATAGCCGTAGGCCAGTGTGGCCTGATCGACCGGAACCCAATCGCGGAAATGCGGCAGATGGCCACCTGCCTCGGCCGGAAAACCGGTACCCGGCACATGTCCCAGGCCCAGCGCATCCAGTTCGTGCCACCAGGCAGCCTTGTCCAGCAACAACGACAGCCGCGCCGCGCCCACGTTGCTGGAACGCGCCAGCAGTGTGGTCAGGTCGATACGTCCCAGGGGATGGTGATCACGCACCGTCAGAGGGCCGACCTTGAAATAGCCGGGCGCAGTATCCACGATGGAGTCAGGCGCCACCACGCCCTGCCCCAGCGCTGCGGCCACGGCGAAGGGTTTCATGGTCGAACCAGGCTCGAAGACATCAGTGATGGCTCGGTTACGCAGCCGCCCATTGCGGTTGCTGCGATCGGCATTAGGGTTGTAGCCGGGTTGATTGACCATCGCCAGCACCTCGCCGGTGCGCACGTCGAGCAGCACGGCCGAACCACCGATGGCACGATGCCGATGTACCGCTGCCTTCAATTCGCGGTAAGCGATGTATTGCAGACGAGCATCCAGGCTGAGCACCAGATTGCGCCCGTCGCGTGGAGTGCGGATGCTCTCCACGTCATCGACCACCCTGCCACGTCCGTCACGCAGCACACGCTTCACACCCGGTTCGCCACGCAGATCGTGCTCCCAGGACCACTCCATCCCTTCCTGCCCCCGATCCTCGGCGCTGGTGAAACCGAGCACATGCGCGAACACCTCACCGGTGGGATAGTAACGGCGGTCGCGGCGCTCCAGGTGCACCCCATCGATGTCCAGCGCACGAGCCACCTTGAGCACATGCCCGGCGCGCCCTGGCGGCAAGTGCCTCTTCAGATAGACGAAACGGCGCTGGGCATTGCGCCGCAGAATGCCACGCAGCCGTTTCAACGGCATGTCCAGAGCACGTGCCAGTCGATCCAGATGCGGCGTATCGGGCGTAAGCACCCGGGGGTTGGCCGTCACCGAATCAACCGGGGTACTCAACGCCAACACCGCACCCCTGCGGTCGGTGATCAGGCCACGGTGTACGGCGATGGTCTGACGATCGAGGTAACGATCGGCACCCTCGGACTGCAGAAAATCCTTCTCGAGAATCTGCTGATCGACCGCACGCCACACCAGCACGCCCGCAACCAGGCCAAAGATCGCCAGTACGACAACACGACGCAAGGCAAAGCTCGGAAGCTTCATCTCTTGTCTTGCCCTTTCGATCCGTTTCTCGCGCCTGGCTGCCATCACTCCACCACGACCACCTGTTCCGGGGCCGGCGCCCGCATATGCAGACGTCCTCTTGCCACGCGCGACACATCCTCCAAGCTTCCGGTACTGGCCAGCTCCAACTGCAGACGTCCCCACTCCATGATCTCGCGCTCGAACTCCGTGCGCTGCTGCTGTACTTCGACAAACAACGCCCGCGAACGCGCCTTGACATAGACGACGCCAATGCCGCTGCTCAGCACCGCGAAAATACCGAGCAACGACCAGACGAATGCACATCGGGTCATACCAGAACCTCCGCCACGCGCATCACCGCGCTGCGCGCACGCGGGTTGACGGCCACCTCGGCCTCACCCGGGCGCACCACCTTGCCGATCAGACGCAAACGGCCCCGAACCTCTTCATGTTGCACCGGCAATCCCTTGGGCAGACGAGGCCCGCGCGCCTGATCACGCAGAAAATGCTTGACGATACGATCCTCCAGCGAATGGAAACTGATCACCACCAGACGCGCACCGACCGCCAGCACATCCAATGCATCATCCAGACAGCGCCGCAAATCATCCAGCTCACTATTTACATGGATGCGAATCGCCTGGAAGGTGCGGGTCGCCGGATGCTTGTGCGGCTCATGCCGGGGCACCGCCGCAGCCACCAGGGCCGCGAGCTCGGCGGTACGATGCAGGGGCCGGCTGACACGCCCGTGCACGATGGCCCGCGCAATGCGGCGGGCGAAACGCTCCTCGCCGTACTCACGAATCACCCGGGCGATCTCATCCTCCCCGGCATGCGCCAACCAGTCGGCTGCCGACTCGCCCGTACTGCGATCCATGCGCATGTCCAGGGGACCGTCATTCTGGAAGCTGAAACCGCGTTCGGGCAGATCGATCTGTGGCGACGAGACACCCAGATCGAGCAACAGACCATTGATGTGGCGTACCAGCCCCCACTCCCGCGCCACCTCGGCCAGACGCGCGAAACTGCCATGTACCATATGCAATCGGGGGTCGTTCGGAAACTGTCTTTGCGCCGCATTCAATGCTGCCTCGTCCTTGTCGAACCCGATCAATCGCACTGCCGCTACCGGCTGATCCAGGATGGCCCGGCTGTGCCCCCCTCGTCCAAAAGTGCCATCCACATAGACACCACCAGGCTTGATGGCAAGAGCGTTCACAGCCTCCTCGAGCAGCACCGGGCAATGTTCACCCAAGTCATCATTCACAATCTCAACTCCGCCAGATCGCCCGACAGCTCGCCATCGAGTTCACCGGCCTCCCGCAGCCAGCCCTCGCGCTCGGAGGCCATGCTCTCGGCATTCCAGATCTCGAACTTCTGGCCCTGACCGATCAGCGACACCTTCTTGCCCAGGCGAGCGTATTCGCGCAATTCGACCGAGAGCAGGATGCGGCCCTGGCCATCCACCTCGAGTTCGGAGGCATGCCCCAGCAGCAGACGTTGCAAAATCAGATTCTGTCGGTCGAGCGTAGGCAGGCGCGCCACCTTGCGCGCGATTTCCTGCCATTCGGTCTCGGGGTAGAGCCACAGGCAATGCTCACGGGGATTGATGGTCACGACCACCCGTGAACCGCAACACTCGGCCAGGGCATTGCGATGACGCGCAGGGATGGCCATGCGCCCCTTGGTATCCAGATTGAGGGTATTGACACCCAGAAACACCGGAAACGGACTCCCCCGTTCATGATGATCGCCCGACGGCAGACAGGAACTCCCCCCTTTTCCCCACTCTGCACCACTCTTCACCAGATCTTAGAGTCCAGCACACCACGGGTCAAGGCAGAACACCAAAAAACTTTGGAACTTCGACACTTACAGCGCACAAAAAAACATCACACAAATCCCATTGAAAATGGCCAGGTCACATAAATCCCATCAAAAATAGCCAGATAGAATGTAAAGCTGGAGCTGACTCTCACTGTTCTCCCCAGGCAGGGTGTTACCCTGACGCACCACCTGTTCGTCTCCGTATGGCAAAAAGCAAACCGCCCCCGGTACCCATGGCACCGGGGGCGGTCAAAGAAGTTTTCGAGGGGAGCCGGCCGATAAGCCGGATTCTGTCGAGGACGATCATTCATCTGGGACGTCCGTCACCGGACACCTCGTGCGACCTACCCGGAAACACCTGCGGGCCACAGGCTGCCAGAGGCATGCTTCCCTATTTGGTCTTGCTCCGAGAGGGGTTTACCCTGCCACCCCTGTTACCAGGGGCGCGGTGCGCTCTTACCGCACCTTTTCACCCTTGCCTGTCCGATCGGACCCAGGCGGTCTGTTTTCTGTGGCACTTTCCGTCGGCTCGCGCCGCCCAGGCGTTACCTGGCTCTCTGCCCTGCGGAGTCCGGACTTTCCTCCACTGCGACGCAGCAGCGATCGCCTAGCCGACTCCCGGAATCACTATACCGTCCCCAGGTTCCTGGCGCGAGCCATTCGCGAACAAGAAACCCATATCCGGATCGGGTCATTCCTCCTCTCGCATCGCCAGCGCCAACTGGTAGACACGGTTCTTCCTTTCGCCACTCAGGCGCGCGGCAATCGCACTGGCCTGTTTGATCGACAACTCTTCGAGCAGCACCGCCAGCAAGGCACGCAGGGCATGTTCATCGCTCTCCGCCTTCGCCGGGGCACCAGCGATCACCAGCACGAATTCACCTCGCCGCTGATCGTGATCGGCACACACCTGCCTCAGCAACTCACCCAGAGTGCCGTCGAGCAGCGTCTCGTGACGCTTGCTCAACTCACGTGCCAACACGGCCTGACGTGCCTCGCCGAACACTGCGCACAAATCGGCCAGACTCTCCTCGATACGGTGCGCGGATTCGTAGAACACCAGGGTCTCTTGCGCCATGGCCAGCGTCTGCAAGCGCTCGCGCCTGGCTGTGGCGCGACGCGGCAAAAAGCCATCGAAACGAAAACGGTCGGTCGGCAACCCTGCCACCGAGAGCGCGGCGATCAGCGCACTGGCACCGGGCACCGGCACCACGCGGAGGCCCTCGGTACGACAGGCGCGTACCAGCGGATAGCCCGGATCGCTGATCAACGGTGTGCCGGCATCGGAGACCAATGCCACCTGCTCACCCACGCGCAGGCGCCCAAGCAGGACGCACATGCGCTCACGCTCGTTATGCTCGTGCAATGACAGCAAGGGCCTGTCGATACCCAGGTGTTGCAACAGCCGACGCGTATGCCGGGTATCCTCGGCAGCAATCAGATCCACCGCCGAGAGCACCTCCACGGCACGCCGAGTGATATCACCCAGATTGCCTATCGGGGTGGCGACGACATACAGACAACCGGTGTCGTTTGACAACATCATGAATCACCTTCGATACTCCGCCTGCAGCGGAGCCCACACCTCGACAGGGAACGTTCCGCCCGAAGCGGCGCGAGGACGCACCGCCACGTGCCGGGGCCCGGCATGTCCCATCGTCGCTGTACTGGACCTGAGATGCAAACCCATCGTCTACGCCTTGGATCGATCCTCCTGCTGCTGGGCTTGGTACTGAGCGCCTGTACACCAGCTCCTGTGAAACAGGAAAAGAGACCTGATCCCGACCTGATACGTGCCGAGGCACTGCTGGCACAGGAAGACTGGCTCGGTGCAGCCCGCCTGTTCGAAACCCTGGCCCGGCGCACACCCGGCAATGCAGGCACAGAGTTTCTCCTGCGTGCCGCCGAGGCCTGGCTCAAGGGCAGCGACCTGGAAAGCGCTGCAACCCGGCTGGAGGATATCGAGAACACCAACCCCAGCACCCGCCAGCGGCAGATGGTCGAGCTGTTGCGCGCCGAACTGGTGCTCGCCCGCCACCAGGCAGACCAGGCTCTGGAGATTCTGCTGGGCATGATCGGCCCTGACATGTCGATCGACCTGCAACAGCGCCACCTGCGTGACCTGGCCAATGCCTATCGACAGATCGGCAAGCTGCTGGAATCGGCCAATACCCTGCAACAACTCGACGAACTTCTGGAAGACCATGAGGTACGGCTCGAAGTCCAGTCCGAGATCCTCGCATCTCTCACCGCGCTCAACGAACGCACCTTGCACGAGTTGCGCCCTGTGTCGCCCGGGATGGCTGGCGGCTGGATGGAGCTGGCGCTGTTGATCAAGCAATATGGCACCCTCCCGGAGAAACTGGGGCCCATGGTGGCCGCCTGGCGCACCACTCACCCCAACCACCCCGCTCTGCCGGAGCTGCTCGAACGCTACATGGCCCACCTGGCCGGGCAGATCGAGCCGGTCGATCACATTGCCGTGCTACTGCCCGAGACTGGACGCTACGCCACCGCAGCACGCGCCATCCGCGACGGCCTGATGATCAGTCTCTACGAACTCCCCGAGGAGCAGCGTCCACTGTTGCGCTTCTACGACTCCAGCGATCCAGCCGACACCTGGCCCTTGTATGCACAAGCGGTTACTGCCGGGGCCCAAGCCATAATCGGGCCACTGCAAAAGCCGGCTGTCGAGCAACTGGTGCGCGCCGGCGAACTGGCCGTCCCGGTGCTCGCACTCAACAAGGTGAACTCCGGCGTGGAACCGCCTGAGAAACTGTTCATGTTCTCGCTCGACCCGGAGCACGAGGCCCGGCTCGCCGCCGATCGCATCTGGCAGGACGGGCACCGCCGCCCGGTCGTCCTTGTCCCGAACGACAACTATGGCGAACGTCTGGCACGCGCCTTCACCGGGCGCTGGCAGACACTGACCGGACACGATGTGGACATCGGACGTTACGACCCGACCTCAGCGGACCACAGCGCCACCATCTCCGCCCTGCTGCAACTCGACCGTAGCAAGTCCCGCCACCGGCGGCTGGTGCGCTGGCTGGGACAACAGATCACCTTCGAACCGCGCCGCCGTGCCGACACCGACGCCGTCTTTCTGGTGGCCACCCCCGGCCAGGCCCAGGGCATCAAACCGCAACTGGCCTTCTTCCACGCCGCCGACCTCCCGGTATATGCAACCTCGCGCACCTGGAGCAGCCACCTCACTCCCCGGCAACTGGTCGACATGCGCCGCATTCGCCTGCCGGACATTCCCCTGATCGTCAACCAGGACAAACGCCAGCATCTCGGCACACTGATCCCCGGCGTGCTCAGCCCAACGGTGCGCCTCTACGCGCTGGGGATCGACGCCTTGCGGCTGCAGCCCCATCTGCCGCGCCTGCGTGATACCCCTTGGGAGTCACTCGACGGACAGACCGGCAACCTGTACATGACACCCGAACGCCAGATCGAGCGCCAGTTGCTGTGGATGGAACTCGATGAACCGCTGCGGGTACTGGGCTATTCCCGCCGCATGGATCTGCTGGCCTCGCCAGAAACAGCCCTGCCCAACCCACCAACGACGCAGACCACGCCACTGCCACAAAGTGCAATACCACCTGCGCCGGCATCGACAACCCGCTGACTCACCCATGACAAGGACGCAACAGGACGGACAACGCAGTGAGCGCCAGGCCGAAGACTGGCTGCAATCACACAACCTGATCCTGGTGGCACGCAACCATCGCTGCCGACAGGGAGAGATCGATCTGATCATGCGCGACGGTGATACCTTGGTGTTCATCGAGGTGCGCCTGCGGCGGCATACCGATTTCGGTGGCGCAATCGCCAGCGTGGATCGACGCAAGCAACAGCGCCTGGTCACCGCTGCCAGGCACTGGCTGCACCGCCATCCCTGGGAAGGCCCCTGCCGCTTCGATGTGATTGGCCTGGACGGCACCCGGGAACCGGAATGGATCCGCAACGCTTTCGACACAGGCTGAGCACCTTCGTCGCTGGCAGCGACATCTGGTTTCCTGAACAGCATCAGGCATGAGAAACTTGCCGCTGCAAACGACCCGGTACCCTCATGGACCTCGAAACCCGCATCACCGCGCACTTTACCTCGCACATCGAAGCCAGCCGCTCCACAGCCAGCGCGCTGACCGGCGTCATCGCCAATGCAGCGCAGCGGCTGGTGACATCGCTGGTACACGGCGGCAAGATCCTGTGCTGTGGCACCGAAGGGGGTGCTGCTCTGGCCGAATATTTCACCACACTGATGGTGCACCACTTCGAACGTGAGCGTCTGGGTCTGCCGGCACTCACCCTGGGCACCAGCGGCACCGTACTCACCACCATCGCTGAGGATCCGGGTTTCGAGCAGATATTCTCACGCCAGATCCATGCCTTGGGACAACCTGGCGACGTGTTGCTGTTGTTCGCACCGGGGCAGATCGACGCCTGCCTGCTGCTGGCACACGAAGCTGCGGCCGAACGCCAGATATCGGTGGTCATCCTGACAGGCGGATGCCCTGGCTCACTCTTCGAGCCGCTACGGGAACACGACATCGGCATCGCTGTCCCAGCAGACAACCCCGCACGCGTCATGGAGAGTCAGTTGCTGGTGCTCCACTGCCTGTGCGACCTGATCGACACCCAATTGCTAGGTAGCTGAATCACCATGCCAGACCGACATTCCATCCTTCTCCTCTTGTCCCTCGTCCTGATCACCTGCCTGCTCGGCGGCTGTACCGCCATGATGATCGGTGGTGCCGCCGCCGGCGCGGTGACAGCACACGACCGACGCACCATCGGCACCTTCATCGAGGACAAGGAGATCCAGATCAAGGCCCTGCGCATCCTGCACTCGGACGAGGAATTTCAGCAGCTGAGCAACATCGCCATCACCGTGTACAACCTGCAGGTGCTGCTCACCGATCAAGCCGCCAACGCCGAGATCGTCACACGTTTCGCCGACAAGGTCGCGCGCATCCCGCGCGTACGCAAGGTATACAACGAGGTGAACATCGGCGCCGAAAACACCTGGAGCGACGCGGCGACCGATGCCTACCTCACCAGCCAGGTCAAGCTGGCCCTGTTCAACGTGGGTATCGAGGGCTTCGACCCGCTACGAGTCAAGGTGACCTCATCCAATGGCACCGTTTATCTGATGGGCCTGCTCACACCAGACGAGGCCGATGCAGTCACCGAAAAGGTCCGCTTCGTCAGTGGTGTGAGAACGGTGGTCAAACTGTTTGAATACATCTGAAATGCCGTCCCTCCCCCGCCAGGTGCTGCGCAAACTGCGCACACTGTTCGACGGCGACCTGCTTGTCGAACCGGCAGAACGCTGGACCTACGGCTACGACAACAGCCGTCTGCATGCACTGCCCGGCGCGGTCTGCTTTGCGCGTGAGCACACTCAGATCGTCGAACTGCTGCGCCTGTGCAATCGCGAAGGGCTGACGCTGACCCCACGCGGCCGCGGCACCGGTACTACCGGTGCCGCCGTACCGGCCGCAGGCAGTATCGTGCTGTCACTCGAACGCATGGACGAGACCCTGCACATCGATGCCGACGATCGTCTGGCCGTGGTCTCGCCCGGCGTCACCAACCAGGCGCTGCAACAGGCGGCAGGCGAACAGGGCTTTTTCTGGCCACCCGACCCCACCAGTGCCGCAGTCTGCACCATCGGCGGCAACCTCGCCTACAACTCGGCCGGCCCGCGCGCGGTGAAATATGGCACCCCGCGCGAGAATACCCTGGGCCTGCTGGCGGTCACCGGTGCCGGCGAAACCCTGCGCACCGGCACCCGCACATCCAAGGGCGTGGTCGGATATGACCTGACACGAATGCTGATCGGCTCCGAAGGAACCCTGGCAATCATCACCGAGGCCACCCTCAAACTCACTCCCCGGCCCGAGGCCCGGCGCACCCTGCAGGCGATCTATCGCGATATCCGCAGCGCCGCCGAGGCGGTCTCCGCCCTGATGGCCCAGCCGGTGACCCCCTGCACCCTGGAATTCATGGACGGCCAGGCGATCGAGATGGTGCGCCGCCACTCAGACCTGGGCCTGCCACCCGAGACCCGGGCGCTGCTGATGATCGAGGTGGACGGCTCCGAGGCAGCCATCGACACCGACGCCGATACTCTGCGCCGGGTGGCACGCAACCCCGGCTGTCTGGCGGTGGAGCTGGCGCGCGACCCGACCGAAGTGGCACATCTCTGGCACACCCGCAAGGCCCTGTCGCCGGCGCTACGAAACATCGCACCCAAAAAGATCAATGAAGACGTGGCAGTCCCGGTCTCGCGCCTGCCGGCCCTGATCACCGGCCTGGAGACGCTGTCGCAAAAACACGGCATCCCCATCGTCAACTTCGGCCACGCGGGCAACGGCAACATCCACGTCAACCTGCTGATCGACCCCGATGACCCACGACAGGCGGACGCAGCCGACACCTGTCTGGACGCGGTATTCACCCTGGTCCTCGAGCTCGGCGGCACGCTCTCGGGAGAACACGGCATCGGCCGGATCAAGCAGGCCTTCCTCTACCGCGAACTCTCCTCCGAGGCCCTGCGTCTGATGACCGCCATCCGCCGCCAGTTCGACCCCGGAGGCGTGCTCAATCCCGAGCTGGCCCCGCAGTGAATCCACCGCCTGTCGGCACCACCTGATCCCGCGCAGATCATCCGCACACTGCCTGTGCTATAGTCCCGCCCCAAAATCCATGGTCGGGCCGGAGCAGACCGCCCGTCACCGACGAGAAAACTCCAAACAGGCTCCGAGGGGGTTCATCCATGTCCAAGAAGCATCCTGTCATTGCCGTCACCGGCTCTTCCGGCGCTGGCACTACCACCGTCAAGCGCGCCTTCGAACACATCTTCATCCGTGAAGGCATCAAGGCTGCCATCATTGAGGGAGACAGTTTCCACCGCTACGACCGCGCCGAGATGAAGGTCAATATGGCCAAAGATGGGCTGAGCCACTTCGGCCCACAGGCCAACCTGTTCGACAAGCTTGCCGGGGTCTTCGAGACCTACGGGGCAACCGGTACCGGCGAACGCCGCTACTACCTGCACAGCGAGGAAGAGGCCACCGAACACAATATCCGTCTGGGTACCGACAAGAAGCCCGGCGAATTCACGCCCTGGGAACCCATTCCTGAGGGCACCGACCTGATGTTCTACGAAGGACTGCATGGCCTGGTGAAGACCGATGACGTGGACGTGTCGAAGTTCGTCGATCTGGGCATCGGCGTGGCGCCGGGGGTCAACCTGGAGTGGATCCAGAAGATTCACCGCGACAACGCCGAGCGCGGCTACAGTGCCGAGGCGATCGTGGACACCATCCTGCGGCGCATGCCCGACTACATCAACTACATCACCCCGCAGTTCTCGCGCACCGACATCAACTTCCAGCGCGTGGCCACGGTGGACACATCCAACCCCTTCATCGCGCGCGACATCCCCACCCCGGACGAGAGCTTTGTGGTGATCCGCTTCGCCGATCCGAAGAAGTTCGATATCGATTTCCCCTACCTGATCAACATGATCCCCAACTCCTTCATGTCGCGCCGCAACACCATCGTGGTGCCCGGCAGCAAGATGGGCTACGCCATGGAGATCATCCTGGCGCCGATCATCGACCGGCTGATGGAGCAGGCACACAGCGACTGAGGCGCCGCCGCCCCACCCTCCGCAAGGCCCGGCTCCGGCCGGGGTCTTGCGTTTCGCCTCCTCGCCCTCATAAACGCCCCAAAGGGATGGATCCGGGAGCGCCGGACGACCCTCCATTGCGCCCGATTCGCACCATGGTCGATGCGGCATTGAGCGAACTCGATGCAGACTTCAATGCCATCTACTCCGAATCCATGGCCGTGACTCCATCCCGCCGGATAGCCTCCTGCGTACCCAACTGCTGATTGCGCGTTCCACACCCTTCGCAGCGAACGCCAGTCGATGGAACAGGGCGAATCGGACCAAATTGGCCAATTTCCGGCCAGAGGCTAGGAGCCACCACGCTTCATCCGCTGCTGGCCGCCAGAAAGGCAGCTTCAGTCGGATTATTTTCAACAGCCTGCCAGGGTGTTCGCACGATGAGCTGTGCGAGAAAACCCAGGCTGTGTTCAGCAGGAATATCCTGACCAGCATCGTGGCAGCAGGGCTCCGAGGAGGCCGATGCACACCAGCCGAGCACCAGATTAGGTGTGTCGAGGTTGCATGATGGCTTCAGCTCGATTGCCTCGAGGTAGTTACCAGCTGATACCGATGAAAGTTCACACCGAGTTGTCATAGCAAATGGTCATGATCTCGAATTCGGCCTCGCCGTCGGGGAGGCACACCCGCACAGGTTCATCGAGAGCACGGCCGAGCAGGGCGCGCGCCATCGGTGAATCGATACTGATCCAGCGGCGCTTGGGATCGAACTCGTCGGCACCCACGATGCGGTAGGCATGAGTCTCGCCCTGACGGTCGGCCAGTTCCACCCAGGCGCCGAAGTACACCCGTTCAGAATCATCGGGGATACGTTCGACCACCTTCAGTTCGGGAATACGCTTCTGCAGGTAGCGAATGCGCCGGTCCAATTCGCGGAGCTGCTTCTTGCGATAGATATACTCGGCATTTTCCGAGCGATCGCCCTCGGCCGCAGCGGCGGCCAAATGTTTCACTATCTCGCGGCGCTTGTCCCAGAGCGCACGCTGCTCTGTCTTCAACGCCTCGAAGCCCTCGCGGGTGATATGGGGTGAGCGCGCCATGGGGTTAGAGCTCAGAACTGCCTGGTCTTGAGCAGCACCAGGGTACAGGCCTCGAACCAGGGAATGCCGGCATCATCCAGTGCCTGCTGGAAGGTATGTGATTCGGTACCGGGATTGAAGATAACCCGGCCGGGCGCGAGTGCGATCAGCACCGGGATCTGTGGTTCCAGGCGTTCGGGGCCAACGTAAAGGGTAAGGGTATCCACCGGGCGCGGTACCTGATCCAACGTGTTGGCGACCGTCATTCCCTCGATCTCGCGAAAACGCGGGTGGATGGGCGTCACCCGATAACCGTGCTCGAGCAGCAAACGGATGGCTCGATTGGCATAGCGCTCCGGCTTGGGGCTGGCGCCCAGTATGGCGACATGGTGTTCCCTGGTAGTCATGCGGCAACTTCCCGAATGGTGCAACAGCTTACGATGGCATATCGATGCAGACCTTGGTTGACACGGTCGCGCTCCTTGTCGGAAAAGCTGTCGTAATCACTCAGGTAGACGACGCCCAAGTTGGTGCTGATGCCATTCATGACGTTGTCAGCATCCAGAAAGCGGACCCGCAGGCCTTTCCAGCAGGGGAAAACCGAGATTGATCACCAGCATGATCTTGCCGGGAGCAGACATAGCCGCCCAGTATCCTGCGGATGGCACAGTTCACGCCCACCCACGGCACCATGAACAGGAGCGGCAGGCCAAGGCCCTCACATCACTCCGTTCCCAGCACCTGCCGGGTCTGTTGCACCACACGACGCGCGGTCTCACGTCCGCGACCGGCCGGCGAACGGCGGCTCCCCGGGAAGCGTCGGTTCGTAGTCCTCGTTGCGCAGGTACAGCGTCTGCGTGGGAAAGGCGAATTCCACATTCAGTTCACGCGCCACGCGCAGGCAATCCAGCAGAAAGTGATGCCGCTCACGCAGCTCGGAGGCCCAGTCGGGCGTCTCCCAGAAAACGTAGATCAGTACCGACAGGGCGCTGTCACCCAGATCATTGAGGTAGATATGGAAATAGTCCTTGCGCATGCAGGAGTGCTCGCGCACCAGTTCACGCAGAGCCTCGCAGAAGGCCTCGATCTGCTCCGGCGGGGTGTCGTAAGCAAGCCCGAAATGTGCCTTGTAGCGCCGGTAGCGGCGCGCTCCCATGTTATCCACCTTGGCCGTGATAAATCGCGAGTTGGGAATGATCACCAGCGAATTGTAGAAGGTACGAATGCGCGTGCTGCGAAAACCCATATACTCCACCGTACCTTCCACATCATCGAGCACGATCCAATCACCCACGGTGAAGGTATGATCGAGTAGTACGGTCACCGAACCGAACAGATTCTGCACCATGTCCTTGGCGGCCAGGGCAAAGGCCAGGCCGCCCAGCCCGAGGCCAGCCAGCAGCCCGGTGATGTCGATGTCGAGATTGTCGGTAATGAACACCAAGCCAACCACCGTGACAAAGATCTTCAATGAACGGGTGATCAGAGGTACCAGCACGTCGTCGATCTTGTTGTTGGTGGCCGCGGCGCGCGCACGCAACCAGACTGCGAGGATGTCCACCACACGGTAGGCTGCCCAGACGGCGGCCAGACTGGCCAAGGTCTTGACCGCCACCAGCAGGATCAGCAATGCCAGCTCTGGCAGGCCGATGGCATTGATACCTGCCCACCAGATACCGGCCATGACTACCATACCCAGCGGACGCAGGCGGTTCTCGCCATCTTCCACCTCTGCATAATCACCGGGGTTACAACGCATCCAGCTGCGCATGAAGCGGCGCAAGGCACGGCTCACACCCCAGTCAGTGAGCATGCCGAGCACGATCACCAGAAGAAGCGCCACCCAGCGCCAGTTCTCCAGCAGGAAAGTCTTGTGTTGCAGCACCTCGGGCATCATGCGTTGCAGGCGAATCTCCCAGGGCAGGTAGTCGGCGCTGTCGTTCAGTCCCTTGACCCGCGCACCGCTGGCAACCCGCTCGTAGATCCTGGGCAACTGCTCGATGGTCAATGCGTCGAACAACCAGCGCCCGTCGCCTTCCTGGCTGCGCAGACGGATGATACCGTCACCGTAACGGGCGAAGGTCCATTCACTGCCGTCTGGGCGCCGCGGCACCCGCTTGAGATTCACCTTGCGGGTACGCTCTATGATCTCGAGCAACAGCCAAGCACGCTTCTTACCGATTTCCCGGCGTATCGGGGCACTGATCTGCGACAGGTCCAGCGTTTCCAGGGCATCCTGAATGCGTCCGACGTCTCCACTTTTGATGTCGTTCATGGCACTCAGGAAGGTTCTCAGGGTCTCGCGCGGAGAGGACAGGTGAGCGGGAGGCACCTTGGAAACTTCCGCCGGTGAGGCCGACGCCGTGGCTTCCACCATAACCGGCATGAGGCTCAGAAAAGCCAGGAAGCAGACCAGAAGAATCGGGATACGGCATGTCGTTCCAGTCATTTGATCTCCATCTCCAGATTGTCGATCAGGCGTGCCTTGCCAAGCCAGGCGGCAACGAGAATCACCAGTTTTTCACTCCTGTCCGCAGGCGGCAGCAGGGTGGCAGCATCCACCACCACGGCATAGTCGGTACGAAACCCCACATTGTCCAGCTCCTTCCGAATCCAGTCACCCAGCCCGCCCCAGTTACACTCCCCTTCCGTCACACGGGCCGCCGCGGCGCGCAGCGTGGCATACAGCCGGGGAGCGACACGGCGCTCGGACGCGTCGAGGTATCGATTGCGCGAACTCATGGCCAGGCCATCGGGTTCACGCACCGTATCGACTCCCAGAATCTCCACCGACATGGCCAGGTCACACACCATGCGCCGCATCACCAGAAGCTGCTGGTAGTCCTTCTTGCCGAATATCGCCAGCTCCGGCTGCACCATGTTGAACAACTTACATACCACGGTGGCCACGCCGGCGAAATGCCCAGGACGCGAAGCACCGCAATACAGGGTGCTGATCCCGGGCACCTCGACCCGGGTCTGTTGCTCCAGAGGCACCGGATACATGACCTCCACCGGCGGCACGAACAGCAGGTCCACGCCTTCTGCCTCGAGCGCACGGCAGTCAGCCTCGAGTGTCCGCGGATACTTGTCCAGGTCCTCGTTGGGTTCGAACTGCAAGGGGTTGACGAAGATGCTCACCACCACGCTGTCGGCATGCCGGAACGCCTCGCGCACCAGAGTCAGGTGACCGGCATGCAGATTGCCCATGGTCGGCACGAATGCCACCCGACCATCGGCGCGCAACCCGAGCACTGCCCTGCGCAACGCCTCGATCTGCCCAAGCATCTTCATTCGAAGGTATTCTCCTGGCGCGGAAAGGCTCCCTCGCGCACGGCCAACACGTAGGCCTGGACCGCCCCCTCGATGCTGACCGCCCCTTGCATGAAGTCATGTGCGAACTTCGGGATACGGTTCACACTGATGCCGATCACGTCGTAGAGCACCAGCACCTGCCCGTCCGTGCCGGCACCGACACCGATACCGATGACCGGAATGTCCAGAGTGTTGCTGATCTCGGTTGCCAGCCGTTGCGGCACGCACTCGAGTACCAACATCTGCGCGCCCGCCTGTTGCAATGCCACAGCCTCCTCCAGCATGGCGGTTGCGGCATCCCGCTCACGTCCCTGCACCCGGTAACCACCGAGCTGATGCACCGACTGCGGCGTCAATCCGAGGTGGCCACAGACCGGAATACCGCGCTCGGTGAGATAACGCACCGTCTCGAGCTGAGGCCCCCCCCCCTCCAGCTTTACCATCTCTGCACCGCCTTCCTTCATCAGGCGCGCGGCAGTTTCCAATGCCTGATCGGTGGTGGAATAGGCCATGAACGGCATGTCCGCCACGACCAGCACGTGCTCGGTGGCACGCACGACACAGGCCGTGTGATAGACCATCTGATCTACGGTTACCGGCAGCGTGCTGTCGTACCCCTGAACCACCATGCCCAGCGAGTCACCGACCAGCAACAGATCGACACCGGCGTTCTCGCACAGGTGGGCAAAGCTTGCATCATAAGCGGTAATCGCGACGATCTTCCCGCCCACGCCTTTCATACTCTCAAGGGTGGTGATGGTGATCTTGTTCATCCGGGATACCCCTTGTTTGTGGGCAGCATTGTGACCAGCCACACGCCGTGGATCAATCGTCCAGGCGATAGGCTGCCGGCGGTCCGCAACACGACAACAGCGTCGATACCCGACCCCGATCCGGAATCTCGATGTCGCCGGCCACCTCCCACAACGGCAACAGCACGAAACAGCGTTGGTGCATACCCGGATGCGGCACCTGCAGGCGCGGCAGGTCGATCTGCCGATTTCCATAGAGCAGCAGGTCGAGATCCAGGGTACGGGGGCCCCAGCGGCGTCCACGGACCCGCCGTTGCGCACGCTCGATCTCCTGTAACGCGTCCAGCAATGTCAGCGGGCTCAGTCGCGTATCCAGTACAGCCACCGCGTTGAGGTAATCGGGCTGATCGGCTGGCCCCATGGGCGCGGAACGGTACAGGGACGAGCGCGCCACCAAAACACTCCCAGGCAAAGCTGCCAGAGCATCGAAGGCGCGCCCGATCTGCCGACGTGTATCCTCCAGGTTGCTGCCGAGCCCGACATGGCCCCGTGTCATGACGCTCACTCCGCGGGAGCCGCCTTGCGTCGGCGGCGGCCACCACGGCGACGGCGCGGGCGCGTGGGCCGCTCTTCGTCGGCCGACGGTGGAGACGGCACACCACCATCTTCCTGGAAGCGAATCCACCACTCGGCCAGCACCGGATCAGCCTCGCCTGCGCGCGCACGCAACAGCAGAAAGTCGTAGGCCGCGCGGAACCGCGGATGAGCGGCCAGCCGCTGGGGGCGCTTTCCCTTGGTGTGGCGAAATCGCGATTGCAGGACCCAGATCTCGCGCATTGGCATGCTGAATCGTCGTGGAATGGCAACCCGTGTCAGTTGCCGTTCCACGAGATCACCCGCGGCCATCTGCAAGGCGGTATAGGGCGCCAACCCGTTGGCCTCCAGTGCCCGCGCGCGCAGACGTACCGGCGCCCAGAGAAGCACTGCGAAAAGAAAGGCCGGGGTGACGGGCCTGCCCTCGCGCACTCGCTCGTCGGTGTCCTTCAGCGCCTGCAACACCATGGTGTGCGGAAAGCCCCCCTCTTCGGTCACCAGCGCCGCCTCGGTATCGGGAAACAGCTGGGCAAACAGCCCGTACTGACGCAGCCTTTCAAACGAAGCCACGCCGTAGCCCGCCATGAACAGCTTGAGAACCTCCTCGAACAGGCGTGCCGGTGACACATCGGCGAGTAGGCCACCCAGCGTGGTGATCGGCGCCTCGGTATCGGGATGCAGACGAAAGCCCAGCCTGGCGGCAAAACGTGCGGCACGCAGCATGCGGACCGGATCCTCGCGACAACGGATCTCCGGATCACCCATCAGATACAACACGCCCTCCTGCAGGTCCTGCATACCTCCCGCATAATCGACTACCGAAAAATCCCGAATATCGTAATACAACGCATTGATCGTAAAATCCCGGCGCAAGGCATCTTCTTTGATGGTGCCATAGACGTTGTCGCGCAGGATCATGCCTTTGTCGGTGTGTGCCAGGTCCCGGTCGGCGGGACGGTTGGCACGAAAGGTGGCCACCTCGATGATCTCTCGACCGAAATATACGTGCGCCAGGCGAAAACGCCGGCCAATCAGACGGCAGTTGCGAAAAGTCGCCTTGACCTGCTCAGGCGTAGCATTGGTGACCACGTCGAAATCCTTCGGCTCGCGTCCCAGCAGCAGGTCACGCACCCCGCCACCCACCAGATAGGCGTCGTAACCCGCATCCTTCAGATGGTACAGCACCTTCATGGCTGCCTTGGAGATATTGGCCCTGGAGATACAGTGCTGATCCCGCGGGATGACGGCAGGCGTAACGATGGTGAACTTCCTCTGTGTATGGTCAAACAGGTCGCGCAATGATACAACGACCGGGCCCGGGAGGGGAGCAGCCGCGTCCAGGCCACTCCGTTACCCAGCGGCCTGCGGACTCAGGGCGCGAAGCGAAAATTCGACAGGGATTATCCACTCAGTACAGATTTTCACCCCATTCATCCCCGGTCCGACAAGCTCCCAGGTGACCGATTCAGTAACGCGCCACATCGTCGAGTTGCTGCATCACCTCGGTCGAATTGCCTTCGGTGTTCTCGAACACGCACACCAGATTACCTACACTGCACACACTCATTCCCGTACCACGCACGATCCAGCCCCCCGGCGGCGTCCAGCCATCCACATCGGTGAACATGGCCAACTGATCGGCATTGCCCTGGACGATGCGCTTGTAGTCGTGCGCAAAATGCGCCAGGGCCTGCAACTGTTCGTCCGGCATCCATCCGTGGCCCTCGACGAAGGTGCCGTCGTCACGAAACTGACAGACCGCCACCACACCATCCACCGCGAGCAACTGCCGAATCACGCCGCACCTCCCCCAACGCCAAGCACCTCGTAGGTTTCCTCGTAGCCCGCCGAGTCCCTGCTCACGACTACGGCGTGACGCCCGTTGGTCACCGTCGACCATTTCAGACCCACCAGAGTAAAGCCGGTGACGGGATAGAATCCCTGATCGCCGAAGGAGGCCTCCCAGCCCCGTGCCTGCATGGTGGCTATCGCCATATTCGCCACACACATGTGTCCCAGCAGGTCCAGGGTGCGCTCATCGAGAACGCTGCCTTCGGCGAGGCGATGCTGCTGCAGCTCGCCCCTGTCGTTCATCTCGAATGCGGCCAGCGCGCCATCGAGCGCCATCAGTCGATCCAGATCCACCATCTCTACCTCCATCGTATCGTTCGTCATCCAATTTGGAATTGTTGTTCATCACACCAGATTGGCCGCTGCATCAGCCAGCCGCTTCTGCATCAGGGCCATGATATCGTTGAGTGATGCAGCCTGGTTGTGCAGAAAGGCGAATACATTGGCCACATTGCACACGGTGTACCTTGGCCCACGTACGATCCAGCCATGCGGTGGTGACCCGCCACAACCGGGACAAAACTGCTCGATCATCCCGGCCTGCATGTGTTCGCTCATAGTGGTGGCACGACACATGATGGCCGCCATGCGCGCCATCTCTTCATTGATTTCGCCCTTGTAACTGAAGCGATCACCACGGTAGGAATACTCTCCCACCGCGATCACGCCCGACTGATCTATCAGTTCGGCTGTCAGCATGTCTCTTCTCCATTCTCAACTCTTGTTATGGAACCCCCCGACCAGGCGTTCCCCCTTCCACCGTTATCTGTCGGTGGTTTTCCGAAGGTATCACCCTCGCAACAAAATTACGCTGCACAACGGGATTTCGGTATTTTCGTACGTTACTGAAAGAGACACCCGGA
>JANEMA010000001.1:0-74283 GCA_024510845.1 Gammaproteobacteria bacterium | reverse complement strand
AGGCGTTCCCCCTTCCACCGTTATCTGTCGGTGGTTTTCCGAAGGTATCACCCTCGCAACAAAATTACGCTGCACAACGGGATTTCGGTATTTTCGTACGTTACTGAAAGAGACACCCGGACTCGCAGCGAGAACAGCGAACCGGCCAGCGGGAAGTCTCGGCCTTGAACCGAAGGTTTGCCACGAAAGATCTCTGCTGCCGGAATCGCCGAAAACCCGGTCTTTTTGACAACTTCCCAGCTAGTCCGTAGCGTTGCGCGTCCGAGACATTGCTGACAAGGAGTGCCGACCGATGTCATCCGTGCTGTTGCCCGTAATTCTCTCCGGAGGTGCGGGAACCCGCCTGTGGCCACTGTCCCGCCGTGCCTTTCCCAAGCAGTTCCACAATCTGGTGGACGACCTCACCCTGTTGCAAACCACTGTGCTACGCTGCGACGGACTATCCGGACTCGAAGTAGCCTCCCCATTGGTGGTGTGCAACGAGATGCATCGTTTCCTGGTCGCCGACCAGTTGCTCGCTTGTGACCGGCAGGCCAGTGACATCCTGCTCGAGCCGGCAGGCCGCAATACAGCCCCGGCGCTGACGCTCGCCGCCCTGCATGCCACGTGCAAGATGAACGATCCCGTCCTGCTGGTGATGCCGGCCGATCACGTGATCCGGGACGAACAGGCCTTTACCCGGGCACTCGAGACAGGCATGCGCCAAGCCGCCGAGAACAAGATCGTGACCTTCGGTATCGTGCCCCGAACAGCGCACACGGGTTATGGCTATATCCGTCATGACGAAACACTCGACGACGAAGTACACCGGATCGATGCCTTCGTCGAAAAACCCGACCAGGAAACGGCCGATCGCTACCTGCGCGACGGTGGCTATCTGTGGAACAGCGGCATCTTCATGGTGCGCGCCAGCCGCTGGCTGGAACTGACCGAGTCCTTCACCCCCGAAATCCACCAGGCCATATCGGCAGCTCATGCCGGCAGACAACAGGATCCCGATTTTGTCCGTATGGATGCTGAAGCCTTCACCGCCTGCCCTGCCGATTCCATCGACTATGCGGTGATGGAACCGTTGTCACGCCAGGGCGGTGACTGCGTAGTGGTGCCGCTGGATGCCGGCTGGTCGGACATCGGAGCCTGGGAGGCACTGTGGGAGGTCTCTCACCGGGATGAACAGGGCAACGCGATACATGGCGATGTCATGACGCTGGATGCACGGAACAACCTCCTGTTCTCGCAGCATCGCCTAGTAGCTGCGGTAGGCATCAAGGATCTGGTGGTGGTCGAAACTCCTGACGCAGTGCTGGTCGCCAACAATTCGCACGCTCAGGAAGTCGAGAAGATCGCTGAGCGCCTGCAGACAGAAGGACGTAGCGAACACAAATTCCACCGCTGCGTGCACCGCCCGTGGGGCACCTTCGAAAACATCGACCAAGGACACCAATTCCAGGTCAAGCGTCTGACGGTCAAGCCCGGTGCCTCGCTGTCGCTGCAGATGCATCATCATCGTGCCGAGCATTGGATCGTGGTGCACGGCACCGCTCGAGTGACCCGTGGCAACGAGACTTTCCTGCTCACCGAGAATCAATCGACCTATATCCCCATCGGTACCCGACACCGGCTGGAGAACCCCGACCAAGTAACGCTGGAGATCATCGAAGTGCAATCCGGCAGCTACCTGGGCGAAGACGACATCGTGCGTTTCGAGGACGACTACAACCGTCGGGACGAGAACTGAGCGCTCCTCTTCCCGCGACGGGGACTGCGACCCTGTCGGAGGAAGTGGCAGATCGGCCTGTCAGGATATCGCCGGTATCGCGTACCCCGCAGAAGTTGGCACACTGCCAACACCAAGTGTCGGCACACATCGCCTCCAGCCCATGCCCGGCCACCCAGCCCAGTCGTTCTCACACCAGCGCCGGACGAGCGGCCAACACGACAGCGTCACTACCCAGATAACGGACACCCAAAACGCCAGCTGTTCGTACTCCACACGCGTACGCAGGAACCTGAACGGAGCTCGATTACAGCTATGCGGCATCACATCGGAAGGGATCGTGTCACCGGTTGTGTTCGAACACGGACCTTCAGACATACCCATCGGCCACCATTCCGAAAAAGACTATTTCAGCCGCAAGGCATTGACCACCACCACCAACGAGCTGAGCGACATGCCAATGGCTGCCACCCAGGGGGAGACCCAGCCGGCAGCAGCCAGCGGAACGGCGATGAGATTGTAGACCACGGCCCAAGCCAGGTTCTGGCGGATCACGATACCGGTACCACGTGCCTTGCGCACACCCTCGGGCAACACCGCGAGACACTCCGACAGCGCTACCATGTCGGCACTCGCATGCGCCAGTTGCGCCCCCTGCCCCATGGCCACGGATACATCGGCACCGCCCAGCACGGGAGCATCGTTGACCCCGTCACCCACCATGACCACTTTGTGCCCCGCCCGCTGCAGGGCGCGCACGCGCACCAGCTTGTCTTCCGGACACAATTGCGCTGCCCAGTCGTCGACACCCAGCTCGCGCGCCACAGTGGCCACGGCATCAGGCGCGTCACCGCTGTAGATATGAGGTGTCAACCCCAGTTCACGCAGGACACGCACAGCCTCGACGGCATCCTCACGCAGGCAGTCACTCAGTACGAAGCACGCCAACCAATCCCGTTCACGGCCCAGGTAGACCAACGTTCCCGCCAGATCCACGACTGGTGGTGGTTCGCTACCAGCGAGTTCGGCCACGAAGGCGGCATTTCCCAGACGATAACAGGTTCTGTCGATCCACCCTTCCATCCCCTTGCCTGGATGGGAACGGAGGTTGGCCACGGTATCCTCCACTTCACCATGCAGGGCCAGCACACGCGCCACCGGATGCTCGGAATCACGTGCCAATGCGGCAGCCAGATTACCCACCTGCTGTCCGTCCATGTCTGCCAGCGGCTGTACCCCGGCCAGGCTCAACACGCCCCGGGTCAGCGTTCCAGTCTTGTCGAACACGATGTGATCGGCCACTGCCAAGGTCTCGATCACATGGCCCCGGGTCACCAGCAGCCCCAGACGGGTGAGCGCACCGATGGCTGCGGTGACCGCTGCTGGCGTAGCCAGCGACAGAGCACAGGGACAGGTGACCACCAGCACCGCCAGGGTGATCTCAAAGGCCCGTTCCGGGACATGCAGCCACCAACCGATGGCCACGACGGTGGCAACCGACAACTGGACAGCCACAAACCAACCGGCAACACGATCGGCAAGCAGCGCCAACTGCGGCTTCTCTGCCTGGACACGATCAAGCAGGCATACTATCCCTGCGACCATGGTGTCCTTACCCACGCGGGTAACCCGCATCTGCAAGGGGCTCTCGACATTGAGGCTGCCGCCTACCAGGGCATCATCCGGTCCCCGATGCCGTG
Organism: Gammaproteobacteria bacterium; assembly: GCA_024510845.1. GTDB lineage: Bacteria > Pseudomonadota > Gammaproteobacteria > Chromatiales > Chromatiaceae > MONJU. The sequence continues at coordinate 70,866 of JANEMA010000001.1, read as the reverse complement.
GCAGACTCTCCCCGGTCAGCAGCGACTCATCCACCGAGCCTTCACCCTCTACCACATCACCATCGGCAGGTACCGTCTCTCCGGGACGGATCAGTACCCGATCGCCGGGACGTAACTGCGCCACAGACACCGCCTCGTGCCGGCCGTCCATGATACGGGTAGTGGTTGCCGGCAACAGCTTGACCAAGGCCTCGGCGGCCTGGCCGGCGCGATGCCGCGCGCCCATCTCCAGGTAACGGCTGGCAAACAGGAAAAAGGTGAACATGCACACCGAATCGTAGTAGATCTCACCACTGCCACGCAGGGTATGCCACAAGCTGGCAGCAAAAGCCGCACCGATCGCCAGCGAGACCGGAACCTCCATACTCAACTGGCCGCGCCGCAAATCACGCCAGGCGGTAACGAAGAACCCACTGGCCGAGTACAACACCACCGGCAGAGTGAGCAACAGACTGACCCAACGCATGAACTGCTCGATGTCCGTTTTCATGCCGTAGGCATCACCGGCATACATGGCCACCGCCAGCATCATCACCTGCATGGCACCCAGGCCCGCCACGAACAGACGTCGCAGCGCCTGTGACTTCTCCTTCTTCTGAATCTGTTCCTGGCGGCAGGGATCGAAGGGATGAGCCACATAGCCGATGCTGGCAATGGCCTTGAGGACATCCGATAACCTGATCCGGCTGTCGTCCCAGCTCACATGCGCACGATGGGTACTGTAGTTGACCTGAAAGTCCTGCACTCCGGGCAAGGTGCGTACATGGCGCTCGTTGAGCCAGACACAGGCCGCGCAGGTGATCCCTTCGAGGATCAGCGAGGCCTGCTTGAGGTCGTTCTCGTCCACCGACACGAAACCGGCCTGCAAGACAGGCTGATCGTACAGATCCAACTGCGCAAGCTGTTCGGGGATCAGCTCCTCGGGGCGACCGGTCGGTTTCTCACGATGACGATAGAAGGAGGTCAGGCCACCTTCGACGATTGCCTGGGCCACAGCTTGGCAGCCACGGCAACACAAATGGTGTAGCTGACCATCGATCTCGACCGGATAACGGACATCGGGCAGTACTGGCAGACCACAGTGGAAGCAGACTCCAGCGCGTGGCGTGGCATCGTCGGGGGCGGTCATTCTTCGGGCAGTACCGAGGTGGTGGCACGGATCTCGTGCCGCGCATCACCCTTGCTGACCTCCAGCACCAGGCGCCAGAACCCCGGCAGTGGCATGGTGATCTGCGTACGATACTCGCCGCCACCGACCTCGGACAAATGAAAGTCGAAATCGTCACGACTGTTCGAAGGACGCAGGAAACGTCCGTGGACCTCCGCTCCGATGATCGGCAGCCCCTCCCGGTCATGTACGGTGACGATGAAGGTCTCGGGACGCCCCACCCATGGCTTGTGGCGCCATCCCTTCTTCACCCACCAGCCACGCCGGCGCTGTGCCTCGACCTGCTGGAGGTACTGGTTGTACAACGCCTCCTTCTCCTGGAAGTCGTGCGAGACCACGCCGGGAAATTCCGAGTCGGCCACCCCTTCGCTCTCCTGTGGCCTGGGCAGCAACTCGGCAAAGATTCCCGTGATACCACGTTCAGCCAAAGTGACGAACACGACGTTGAGCGCGATCACACCGATGAAAAAAATGACGATCAGCGCGGGTGCCCAATGGAAACCCTTGCCCACCCGTGGGCCGATCATGCCCAGAGCATAAGCCAGAGTCAGATAGATGGCCAGATGCACGGCAAAGATGTCGGGACCGGGCCAATACAGAGCACCCCAGGGCATATAGCAGAACAGAACCAGCAAGGCCACCGCCATAGCGGCAGCCTTGCCCGAGAGTCGGAACAGACGGGTGGCGACCAAATAGACGACCACTTCGGCCACCATCCCCAGCCCGATGCTCTGGATCAGTTCGCCCGCCCCCATGAATCACCCCTTGGGCACATAGAAGACCATTGCATGCCGCACGGGCGACAGGTCGCTTCCGGGGTCTGGTCTCGCCATGACGGTCACCGGATGAGTGCGGCCATCGAGCACTTTCAGCCGCGCCTTGATCCGTGCGCTCAGGCGCAGACGCTGCTCGGGGCGCAGCACGATATGGCGAAAGTGCCCCATATCAAGCTCGGCATCAGGCAGTCCATTGATGGAGAAGGCAAGCCCCAGGGTGTGCCCGGTCTTGTTGTTGATCTTGATCTGATAGGCATTCTCGATCCGCCCGTCAGACAAGCGGGTAAAGAGGGGCTGGCGCACCTGGCTGACCGCCAGATCGTAGGGCGCCTGGTTACCCACACTCCATGCCAGCAATCCCACCGCCACCAGAAGGACCGCGGCATAGCCCAGCACCTTGGGCCGCAGCAGGCGTACGCGCCTGCCGCCATCCTCCACCCGTTGCGAGGAATAACCCACCAGACCACGCTCCCAGCCCAGCGAATCCATGATGGTGTCGCAGGCGTCGATGCACAGGGCACAGGAGATACACTGGATCTGCAGTCCGTTGCGGATGTCGATGCCGGTGGGGCAGACCTGCACGCAGTAGCCGCAGTCGATACAGTCGCCCACACCCACGGCCTGACGCTGCCTGCGGGTCTTGAGATCGCGTCCCAGCCTGGCCCTGCCGACACTTTCTTCACCACGTGCGCGGTCGTAGGAGACGATCAGGGTATCCTTGTCGAACATCACGCTCTGAAAACGTGCATAGGGACACATGTAGGTGCAGACCTGCTCGCGGGCGATGCCCGCCATCACATAGGTCGTGGCGGTGAGAAACACCGTCGTCGCATAGGCGGGGAATGGCGCCCTACCCGTAAAGAAATCGACCACCAGTCGTGACGCATCACTCCAATAGAGCACGAAGGTCAGGCCGGTGACGAAAGCCATCAACATCCACAGCAGATGGGTGAGCCCCAGCTTGACAGCCTTCTCGGCATTCACCGGCTGCTTGCTCAGACGGATGCGCGCAGGACGCTCACCCTGCACCAGGTACTCGATGAAGATGAACACGTCGGTCCACAGTGTCTGGAAACAAAAATAGCCACAGAACGCTCGCCCGGCAATACCGGTGACGAAAAACAGGAGATAGGCAAAGATCATCAGCAGGCCGGCGAGCCAGAAGATGTCCTGAGGATAGACAACCAGATCGAAGATGTAGAACTTGCGTCCGGCCAAGTCGAACAGTACCGCCTGGTCTGGTCCGCTCTCGCGCCCCCAGCGCAACCAGGGCAGCAGAAAATAGACGCCATAGGCCAGTACCAGCACACCCCATTTCAGGCGGCGGAATCGCCCCTTGACCGAGCGTGGAAAGATCGCCTGCCGCTGCGCATAGAGTTGGATGTCGCCCGATACTGCCATGGTCGTATCACCGGTACCGATCGTGGGAGAACGAAGGAAAACGGCTGTCTACTGGCCACCACCCAGGCCATGGACATAGACGGTCAGCAACTTGATCTCCTCGTCGCCGAGACGATCCTCCCAGGCCGGCATCCGACGCTGGATACCATTGCGGATCACCGATTTCACGCGCTCGACCTTTTCAGCGGCACTGTCGGCAGCGTTGACATCGGCCACGGTCCACACTTGGTCGGTATGGTCGGCCGCACCCTGGGAATACAAGCCCTCACCACTGTTGGTATGACAGTAGTAACAGCCCGCCTGTTCACTGTGGTACAGCTTGTTGCCACGAGCCACCAGGCCCTTGTCCACATCGTGCCCCCCCGGCAGGCTCAGCACGTAATGAGCCAGTGCCTCGATCTCCTCGTTGGACAGCACCTTGCCGAACGACGGCATGTAACCTAGACGTCCCTTACGAATGGTCTGCTCGATACGCGCGATGGAGCCACCCCAAAGCCAGGCATCGTCACGCAGGTTGGGGAAATTTCCCACCTCGGCAGGCGTACCGCCCAGGCCATGACAGGCAGCACAGTTGTCGGCAAACAGCACCTTGGCCAGGGACTGGGTAAAGGCCATCATGTCGGGGTCGTCGAGAATCTCTTCGTACGAAGCACCGGCCACCTTTTCCAGGTAAGCCTTCTGCTTGAGTGCTTCCTCGCCCGACTGCATGTCACGAATGAATTCGGCACGGGTGTTCCAGTGCATGGTCACTTCCCTGCCATCGCTATTCACGAAGGTGGTCGTGGCCAGACCCTTGGTGAAGTTCTTGCCCACCGGCCAGGCGGGATAGATGATCCAGTACACGATGGCAAACACCACCGTGGCATAGAAGGTCCACAGCCACCAGCGCGGCAATGGATTATTGAATTCCTGCAGATCGCCATCCCACGCGTGGCCAGTGGTCTGAACGGCTTTGTGTTGCGATTGATCAGCCATTGTCTTGATCCTTGTCTGCTGTTTCTCCGGCCCGATCCAATGCCACCTTCTCGTCGTCGAGAAAAGGGATGTTCTTGTAAGACTCCATGCGCTCGGCACGCTTGCGACCGCTGAACACATACAGAATGACGCCCACAAAGGTGACGAAAAAGATCACCAGCGCCAGTGGCTTGGTGTTCTCCATGTGGGACAGCCATTCGAACATCGTCGGATACTACTGCTACCGGTTGGATGACCTTCGCCGGTTCAACGGAACTCGGCGAAATAGCCCTCGTCGTACTTGCTGAAATCCACCATGGTACCCAACACCTGAAGATAGGCGATCAAGGCATCCATCTCGGTCACGCTACCGGGATCCTTGTCGTAGTTGCCGGCTTCCGCCTGCACAATGAGGTTCCTTTCGGCGTTGTTGATGTCGAGCATCCCGGCGACTTCCTTGCCAAACTTCTCGACATTCGCCTGATATTCATCGTCAGTCTCGGAATACGGGACGCCGACCGCCTTGAGTGCACGCATCCGCGCGGCGATATCGGAATAGTCCAGCTCGGTCTCCAGCAGCCATGGATAGTTCGGCATGATCGACTCGGGCACCACACTGCGTGGATTGTTCAGATGCTTGACATGCCAGGCGTTCGAGTACTTGCCACCCACGCGCGCCAGATCCGGCCCGGTACGCTTGGAGCCCCACTGGAATGGGTGGTCGTACTGCGACTCGGCGGCCAGTGAATAGTGCCCATAACGCATATCTTCGTCGCGGAAAGGACGGATCATCTGCGAGTGGCAGGTATAACAACCCTCGCGGATGAAGATGTCACGCCCACGCTGTTCCAACGGCGTATAGGGACGCACGCCATCGACCTTCTCGACGGTGTCCTCGATGTAATAGAGGGGCACCACCTCGACCAGGCCACCGATGCTGATGGCCAGCATGATCAGTACAATCATCAGGCCGGCATTGATTTCGATGCTTTCGTGATTCAGTTTCATCGCTCACATACCTCTCAAGCGCCGACCTTGGCCATTTTGGCCGCGATCCTGGCCTCCAGTGCGGCATGCTCCTGCTTGGCGGTGCGAATGGTCATGTACACGTTGAAGCACATCAGCAGGATGCCGCTGACAAAGAAAACCCCGCCCAAGGCGCGCACCACCAGCGGCCAATGCATGAACTGTACCGACTCGATGAAGGTGTAAGCCAAGTTTCCGTAGTCGTCAAAGGCACGCAGCATCAGCCCCTGACCAATGCCGGAGACCCACATGGCGGCGATGTACAGAACGATGCCGATGGTGGCCAGCCAGAAGTGAACATACACCAGACGGGTACTCCACAGACGGGTCTCCCAAAGACGCGGAATCAGGTGATAGAAGGAACCGAAGCTGACCATGGCCACCCAGCCCAAGGCACCGGAATGCACGTGGCCGATGGTCCAGTCGGTGTAGTGCGACAGGGCATTGACGCTCTTGAGCGACATCATCGGCCCCTCGAAGGTGGACATGCCATAGAAGGAGAGCGCGGTGATCAGGAACAGCATGATCGGGTCAGTACGCAGCTTCTCCCAAGCACCGGACAGGGTCATGATGCCGTTGATCATGCCACCCCAGGAGGGCATCAGCAGCAGAATGGAGAAGGCTGCGGCCAACGAACTGGTCCAGTCGGGCAGCGCGGTCCAATGCAGATGATGGCCACCCACCCACATGTACATGAAAGACAGCGCCCAGAAGTGGATGATGGACAGCCGGTAGGAATAGATCGGACGCCCTGCCTGCTTGGGCACGAAGTAATACATCATGCCAAGGAAGGCTGCGGTCAGGAAAAAACCCACCGCATTGTGGCCGTACCACCACTGCACCATGGCATCCTGCACGCCTGCATACAGACTGTAGGACTCGGGGTGGAACAGACCGACCGGCACCGCCAGGTTGCGGAAGATGTGAAGAATGGCGGTGGCGAGGATGAAGGTCAGATAAAACCAGTTGGCCACATAGATATGCGGTTGGCTGCGACGGCGCAGTGTCTGTACATAGACCACGAAATAGGCCACCCAGACCACGGTGATCAGAACATCGACATACCAGGGAAATTCGGCGTATTCCTTGGCGTCGGTGATACCGTTCAGGTAACCCAGTACACCAATCACCAACGCTGCCTGCCAACCCCAGAAAGTGAAACTGGCCAACCCACCACCCCACAACCGTACCTGACTGGTACGCTGCACCACATAGTAGGAAGTGGCAAACAAGGCATTGCCGCCGAAGCCAAAGATCACCATGGTGGTGTGCCCCGGACGAAGTCGCCCAAAGGTGATCTGGGGTATATCGAAGTTGAGGAACGGAAACGCCAGCTCGGACGCGATGTAGGTGCCCGCCATCATGCCGAGCACCCCCCACACCAGCGCCATGATGGCGAATCTCTTGACGATGTCGTAGTCGTACTGCGTACCCGCAGCTACTGCACCCTGTGCCATAGTATCGAATCCTGCTCTTAGACGATGATCACACCAACGTGCCGGCGCCTGCGGAGATGAGAAAACCCGCATCCACAGAGGCCATTTACCCGAGTGGCCGAATGGTAGGTTGTCGGGGTGTATAAGTCAATTATGAAATACCCATCTGTCAGCCAAAAGCCGTAATGCCTCCTTATGTCCAACTCTAAAATGCTCCCCTGTTGATTCGGGAGGACAGGTCGACAAGTGCAGAAAGCGTGAGCCCCGGGGCATAGCCTGCAACCCCAATCAGCCAGGCCAATCCAAGCCACGCCCTGCCGCTGCGGCCCCGCATCGACAGCGCCGGTACGATCAGGCTGGCGAAAACCAGATAGACTCCCACCCGCTGTACCGAAGCGGTGATCGCCAGCGCGAAGACCAATGTAGAACCCGAAACTGCTCCGCAGCCGGGGAGAACGGAACCACAAGGCCAGCAGGAGCGCATACAGTAATCCTACCGGAATGAGCTGCCCCCATCCCATCCACAGGATCCGGCCCGAGAGCAGTTCCTTGATGTGCTCTCCTCCATGTGGATTGCTGGCGATCAGGAACAGACTGCCTGTGACGGCGAGGACAAATGATGATTCCGAATGAAGGCCTCCTGTACCCGGGACCAGCGCGCATCCAGCCAGCCCAGCAACATGACGCCCAGGAGTCCGCTGCAGGCAGCCGTCACCTGCACGCCCCATCCCGTCGTTTATCTGCACGGCGAGCATCCCCAATCCGGCAATTTGGGCAATGGCAAGATCGATGAAGATCGATCCCCCGCCTCAACACCTCACGCCCCAGCGGCACATGCGTGGCAAGCACCAGCAGCCCGGCACAAAACGCCGGGCCCGGGATGTCGGTATCGAAGGCCTGCCAGTCGATACCGACGGGACTCACTCGATGATCCCAAGGAGCCGGTCGATGGTGTCATCGAGCAGGCCAAACAGATCGCTGGCCCTTTCCGTTCCCCCTACCGTACACGGAAGGACGCTCCAGCAAGCGCACCTGGGTGGCGGCAAGGAAATGCCCGGGCTGCCCCGGCATGACCCGGCCATTGTGTGCCTTGTGCAACACCAGCGGCAGCCAGCCGATCTCCAATTCCGCACCCGTGCAGACCAGCAGATCGGCGCGCCGCATACGGGCGATCAGACTGGGACGTGCCTGGATGTGATGTGGATCCTGTAATGCCGTGGTGACAATGAAGACCTTGACTTGATCACCCCCGATCTCTCGTGCCAATGCGCCCCACTCCGGCTCGCAGGCAAAGATGTTGAGCCCGGCCCGTGCTGAAGGGGGACCAGCAGGACCAGGGCAATGATGCGAATGACAAACTTCCTCGACATATCCGACTCCTTCAGAACTGGTGGGCACCATGCGCCCCGAGGGCGACGATGTATTGCAGGATGAACTGGTTGTCGGTGGCAGGCCGGGGACTGATCGATGTTGTACTGCACAACCACAGGCAACCGAACTCACTGTTGGACCAGTCCACCATGGCGCTGTAATGGCGTGGATCATGTCCCAGCGTATCCAGGCTGCTCCCGGCCAACGCCACGTCCGGATCATCCGCCGACAACCCAGCCACACGCAGGCCGACCCGCCAGCACGGCATGAACTGATAGATCCCCCGCAGATACCAGCCGCTCTGGTGGCCGGAATAATTGGTCGCTACTCCCCCACCGGGGGTGAAGCTGCCCGACTCGCTGCACCGGAACAGTTCGCCCTGGAGCTTGAAGTTGTGCCGGGAAGGATTGACGTTCGGGGCCCATGTCCATACCGCATCGGTGATCCACAGATGGCTGTGCCCGATAAAACTATCCGGGGCACTCTCGTCACCCGGTTCGCTGTCACGCGCCTCGGCGGACAGGTAGGAGAGCCCGACCTTCCTGCTACTGCTATCGCCCCAGTCACCACCGACATGAGTGAAGGCCGCGCAGGCACCGACACCGTCGTGGCCTCTTCCCCCCGCCGTATCAATGGTCCCCGCTCAACAGATCGACTCCGAGTTCGACGATCTGGTCGGTGGGCGCCACCCAGCATAATTCCACCCCATCATCCTTGTAGGTATCGTTCAGCATGACCCGATACGGCAGCGGCCGATCGGCAAAATCGTCAGCATGCATGTGACTGCTGTTCAAGTAGCCGATGCCGGGCAGAAAGCGACCTGCCTTGAGTCCCGGGCCCGCTGGCAGATCGAGGATCTGAATGAAGGCCTCCTCTATCTCGATACTGTCGCCACCGCCTTCACTGACAAAACTTCCGGTGAACCGGCCGTAGAACTTGTCGTCGATATTGGCGCTGATACCGAGTTCGGACTCGCCCAGCGAGAAACCGGGAATCCCCGGTTCGCTCTCCGACCGCGAGAAGGTCTGGTAACGGCTGTTCATCACCAGCCCGAGGCCGGACTGAAGGCATTGGCGGTCTGGAGTGGCGCAGTGACAGGGGCGGCTGCCGCCTCGCTGGCCTGCTACGCGGCGGCCGCTGCCCACTTGGCCCGTTGCTCGGCCTGCGCAAGGCGCCTTTCCAACTGTTGGATGCGCGCGGCGTAGTCTTCTCCCCAAGTGGAAGAGGTGAAGACAGATGGCTTTGTCTGCGGCACCCACCCCCGCCGAGAAAACCGGACCATCTCAGACAGGCATACCCAACACCAACGGCAGATAGTGGTCGGCCAGCAACAGGGCGAACAAGGCCATCAGGTAAACGATGGAATAGCCAAAGGTGCGCATGGGCATGCGCGGATCCTCGTTGCGGTAGAGCTGGACCGCGTAGTAGAGGAATCCCAGATTCAACGGCAACACGCCCACGAGGTAAGGCATGCCACTCATGCCATAGCTGAACGGGAGCAGGGTGACCACAAACAACAGTACCGTATAGAGCAGGACCTGCAAACGAGTGTAGTCCTTGCCATGAGTCACCGGCAGCATAGGCATGTCCACCTTGCGATATTCCTCTTCCCGGTGAATGGCCAGTGCCCAGAAGTGCGGCGGTGTCCAGGTGAAAATGATCAGGAACAGCAACATAGCACCAGGATCGACACTGCCGGTCACTGCCGACCAACCCAACAGGGGCGGCGCCGCTCCGGCGGCACCGCCGATGACGATGTTCTGTGGCGTGGCGCGCTTCAAGTACATGGTGTAGATCACCGCGTAGCCGATCAGGGAACCGAAAGTCAACACAGCCGTGAGCACGTTGACCCAGACGACCAGCAGACCCATCGCCAACCCTCCGACCACGAAGGCGAAGGTCAACGCTTGGCACGGCGTTAGCGCTCCCTTGGGAAGTGGACGTCCGTGCGTACGCCCCATGATGGCATCGATGCGGCGATCCACCACGTGATTGATCGCCGCAGCCGAGGCTGCGGCCAGGCAGATACCGGCCGCCCCAGCGAGCAGTACACTCGACGGTGGCAGACCAGGACTGGCCAACAACATGCCGACCACGGCGGTGAACACAATCAGTAATACCACCTTGGGCTTGCACAGTTCGAGGTAGTCACGCCAGTTGGCGAGGAGCCTGTCCCGGGAATTCAGTAATGTCGTCGCCATAACAGATAGCTCGCGTTGATGAGTGAAAGCAGCAGCAGGGCCGCCACCGCGTTGTGTGCCACCGCCACCAGCAGGGGCAGATGCAGCAAAACGTTACCGATGCCAAGCCCGACCTGCAGCACCAGGACCAACAACACTGTAATGCCGGCACGACGTAGCGCACCACCCCGCCCAAGCAGGGAAAGGGCGAAGCCCCCCACCATCAGCAAGGTGGTCAACGCACCCAGCCGGTGGATCACATGGATGGCCGCGCGTGCCGGATGCTCCAGCACGCCGTACTCGTAGTTGATACCCAATCCACGCCACACAACGAAGGCCTCGGAGAAGTCCATCTCGGGCCAGTAGCTACCCTGACAGGTGGGAAAGTCGGTACAGGACAGTGCCGCGTAGTTGGTGCTGGTCCAGCCTCCAAGTGCGATCTGAACCACCAGCACGAGCAGTGCCATCGCCGCAAGGCCCCGGCCACATGGCCCGAAGTACTCCAGTCTACCGGTGATACGCAGCAACAGGAACAATAGCCCCAAGGTGCTGAACCCGCCCAGAAGATGCCCCATGACCACCAGCGGCTTGAGCAACAACGTCACGGTCCACATGCCGAGAAGGGCCTGAAAGATCACCACACCCAGCAGCACCAGAGGCAATAACAGTGGCTGCCCGGGATCCCCACGCCTCAGACGCCACGACCATAAGGCGATCACCAGAATGAACAGGCCAAGCGTGCCAGCGAAATAACGATGAACCATCTCCGCCCAGCCCTTGGCCGGCTCCAGCGGGCGCTGATCGAGATAGTATTTCTGCTCCACCGCCTCGGGACTGTCAGGCACGGTGAGATGCCCATAACAGGTCGGCCAATCGGGACAACCCAGACCGGCATCCGACAACCGGGTATAGGCCCCCAGAACGATCACGCAGAAAGCCAGTACCAAGGTGACGGCAACGAAAGTACGATAGGCATTCATCCGATCTGTGACACCTTGAGCAGTTTCTGCAGATCCTTGAGCGTGCCCTTGCCCTGGACCACACCATTACCCTGCTCGTCGAGGCTGTAGGACATCATCAGGTTACCCAGCGGATCGACCAGAAAGAATTGTGCCCCGTCCGGCCCAAACCCGTTCCCCCGAAAGGCGGATAACCACCCCGACCCGGCACCGCCAGCCACGACCAGATCGGGGTGCGCGAGCGCCAACATCCGGCGCGTCGTTACTGCCTCGCCACCACGCACCACCAGTAGACGCCGCACACGCGGCAGGTCCTTGTTGACGCCGATACGCACCTGTCGAGTGAGATAGAGCTGCTTCTGACAACGTGGACCACAAGCAGCATCAGAAAACATCACAAACACCCAACGCCCCTTCAGGTCGCCGGACGACTGTCCTTCCGCATAGTCGAGATGTGAGAGATCCACTGGCCGCGCCGGCAAGACCAGCTCTCCATTGTTGGTCGTGACGCTCACCCCATGGGTATTCAGGTACTGCCAAGCCAGCCAAGCCGCCACCGGCGGCAACAGGAACAACCCGACAATACTCAGAAACTGTCGCCTTCCCCTGCACGATACTGAGAACGCCTGTTCCACTTACTCTTCACTCCAGTTCGATACGCCGGGTATTGACTCCGACATAGATGATCAACAAGGCTACGGCGAGGGCCAGCCACTGCACTGCATACCCCAAATGCCGTTCTGGCCCCATCACAGTCGACGGCGCCCAATCATATTGCAGCCCCCCCGATTGTCCCTCATCGAGGACCAGAGTCAGTGGCATCAGCCTCAGCCCACGAGAGGCCGACAATGCCGCAACATCCAGGCTCTGTAACACCACTGTCTGTTGCAAACTGTCGAGTGGCTGCCGCCCCATTACCAGACCGACCGACTCGGGACGGTCCAGGTGCCCGCACAAGACCACCTCACCCGCCGGCAGAGGCAATTCAGGCAGAAACTCCCTGTCATATCCCACGGGCACCCACCCCCGGTTGACCAGCAGCTGTCGGCCACTGGTGGTACGGAACAGGCTGAACACGTGATATCCGACCCGTCCCCGGTACACCCGGTTGTCCAGCAGCCACTGCTGATCTGCCTGATAATGCCCTCGCGCCACCGCAGGACGAAAACGATCGAGCACTACATCTGGTGTCTCCCGGTCCAGCAGCAGCGGAGGCGCCTGGCAATGCGCCTCCCGCGCCTCGAGCAGGCGCCGCTTCTCGCCGGCACGATGCCATTGCCAGTTGGCCAGCAAAAGCAGCAGGACCATCAGCACCAGGAACACCAAGCTCGGCACCACGCCGGGACGAAACTGATAGCGTCCTATACTCAAACGCCCCCACCTCTTCGCACTGCTATACTCGACCTTACTCACCGGCACTCGCCAGAACCCACACTGGATTCACCAAGGAGCCCCCATGTGGATCAGGTATCTCATCATCGCCATCTTTTCAGGCATCCTGCTCAGCTTGGCATCTGGCCTCTACTATCTGGTCAAGGACAAGGGAACAACCAAGCGTACAGTCAAAGCGTTGAGCTTCCGTATCAGCCTCTCGCTGGGTCTGTTCCTGCTACTCATGGCGCTGATCGGGTTGGGCGTAATCAGGCCTCACGGCCTCTATCCCCAAAGACACCCCGTCACTCAGCCACACGATACGCGCTGAAACCTCACAATACGTACACGAAGATGAACAGTCCCAGCCAGACCACGTCCACGAAATGCCAGTACCAGGCCACCCCTTCGAAGGCGAAGTGATTGTCGGCAGTGAAATGCCCCTTGGCCGCACGCAGGGTGATGACGATCAGCATGACGGTACCGATCGTCACATGCATACCGTGGAAACCCGTGAGCATGAAGAAGGTGGATCCATAGATACCTGAGGCCAAAGTCAGATCCATCCCGGTATAGGCATGAATATACTCATAGGCTTGGAACCCGAGGAAGGTCATACCCAGCAACACAGTAGCAGCCAGCCACAGCACACACCGACCACGATCACCCACCTTCAGGGCCCAGTGTGACAGCGTGATAGTCACACCCGAACTCAGCAGCAGCAAGGTATTGAGCGCCGGAATCCCCCAGGCCTCCATGGGCTCGAACTCACCACCGACGTCACCGGGACCATTGGTCGGCCAAGCCTCGTTGAAACCCTGCCAGAGCACATCGTGAGTGGTAAAGCCGGAATCCATACCGAGCAACCAGGGCACAGACAACACCCGCGCATAGAACAGGGCGCCGAAGAAAGCGGCAAAAAACATCACCTCGGAAAAGATGAACCACATCATGCCCTGGCGGAAGGAACGATCCACCTGGTCGTTGTACATTCCCTGAAGGTTCTCGTGGATCACGGTACCGAACCAGCCAAACATCATGAAGGCAATCAATCCCAGGCCAATGAACAGCACCATGCGCCCGTTCAACTCGCCATTGAACCAGAGGGCCGCACCGATCACGGTCATGAACATGGCAATGGCCGCCACGATAGGCCAGTGGCTGCCATGTGGTACGTAATAGTCGTTTGCAGTATGAGTCATCCTCTCTCCCCTTTCTGAATGTCTGTACGGATTGTGTTTTTATCGGTGGTCGATTCGTGATCACCTGCTGGCCGTGCGTCCCGTCACTTCGAACAGGGAATAGACCAGCGTCAAGGTCTTGATGTCTTTTGGCAACCGTGGATCGACGATGAAACGCAAGGGCATCTCCTTTTCCTCACCGGCCTCCAGTGGTTGCTGGTTGAAACAGAAACACTCTGTCTTGTTGAAATAGCGAGCCGCCCGGGTAGGGGCCATGCTGGGAATGGCTTGCGCCACCATGCGACGACCAGTGTGGTTGGCCGCCACGAAGTAGGTGGCATACAGCTGCCCCGGATGCACCGCCATGGTGGCCACGGCAGGCCGGAAGTTCCACGGCATCCCGGCACTGTTGCTGGCAACGAACTGTATGGTCACGGTCCGCGAAGGATCAGGCCGATAGCTCGCCGCCACCTCGGCCTCCTCGATACGACCGGTCTTGCCATTGAGCCCGGTGATCTCACAGAACACATTGTAGAGCGGCACCAGCAGGTAGCCAAAACCGAACATGGCGGCGGCGACCAGAACGATATGCCTGACCGAGCGTTGGTTACGATCTGCTCCGGCCATCCATCAGCCCGCCTTGTTCACAGCCATGTACATACCAGCGAGGAACAACCCGAACGCCACCACTCCCAGAAAGATGGCCAGGCGGACATTGGCCTTTCCCTTGTCTGCCGTCTGTTTACGCATGACAGGACATCCCGTTGTGAACAGCCTGCCCAAAGGCAGGCCTTCGCTTCAATCATTTGATGGCAGGTGCTTCTGTGAAGCTGTGATAGGGCGGTGGCGACGGCAGGGTCCACTCCAGACCGTTTGCGCCCTCCCAAACCTGATCGGACGCCTTCTCACCACCACGGATGGCCTTGATCACCATCCAGAGGAACAGCAGTTGTGAGGCACCGAATACGAAACCACCGATAGACGAAACCATGTTCCAGTCGGCGAACTGCACCGAATAATCCGGGATACGGCGCGGCATTCCAGCCAATCCCAGAAAGTGCTGCGGGAAGAACAACACGTTGACCGAGATGGTCGAGAGCCAGAAATGGATCTTTCCCAGACGCTCGTCGTACATGTTGCCGGTCCACTTCGGCAACCAGTAATAGGTAGCGGCCATGATGGAATAGATGGCGCCGGTCACCAACACATAGTGGAAATGCGCCACCACGAAATAAGTATCGTGGTACTGGAAGTCCGCTGGCGCGATGGCCAGCATAAGACCAGAAAAGCCACCGATGGTGAACATCATGATGAAGCCGATGGCAAACAACATGGGCGTCTCGAAGGTCATGGCCCCTTTCCACATGGTGGACACCCAGTTGAACACCTTCACCCCGGTGGGTACTGCGATCATCATGGTGGCATACATGAAGAACAGTTCACCGACCACGGGCATGCCTACAGTGAACATGTGGTGTGCCCAGACAATGAACGACAGGAAGGCGATCGAGGCCGTGGCATACACCATGGAGCTGTAACCAAACAACGGCTTGCGTGCAAAGGTGGGGACGATCGCCGAGATGATGCCAAAGGCCGGCAGAATGAGGATGTAGACCTCCGGATGGCCAAAGAACCAGAAGATGTGCTGATACATCACCGGATCACCTCCACCCGCCGCATTGAAGAAGCTTGTCCCGGCAAACTTGTCGGTCAACAGCATGGTCACCGCCCCGGCCAGCACCGGCATGGTGGCGATCAGCAGGTAGGCGGTGATCAGCCAGGTCCACACGAACAGCGGCATCTTCATCAAGGTCATGCCTGGTGCGCGCATGTTGAGAATGGTGACGATCACATTGATCGATCCCATGATCGAGCTGATGCCCGCCAGGTGGATGGCGAAGATCATGAAGGGGAAACCGTCGCCCATCTGCAATGCCAGCGGTGGATAGAGGGTCCAGCCACCGGCCGGTCCGCCACCATCCATGAAGAAGGTGGACAACAGCAGCGTAAAGGCAAACGGCAGTATCCAGAACGACAGATTGTTCATCCTCGGCAATGCCATGTCGGGCGCACCGATCATCATCGGGATCAACCAATTGGCCAGCCCGGTGAATGCCGGCATCACCGCGCCGAAGATCATCACCAAAGCATGCACCGTGGTCATGGAGTTGAAGAACTGGGGATCGACCAGTTGCATGCCGGGCTGGAACAACTCGGCACGAATTACCATGGCCATGGCGCCACCAATGAAGAACATGATCAGCGCAAACACCAGATAGAGAGTCCCGATGTCCTTGTGGTTTGTCGTCGTGATCCAGCGAATCAGCCCCTTGTCCGGGCCATGCTCATGATGTTCGTCGTACGTTGCGGTTGCGGTACTCATCTGTGCTCTCTCCGTCTTGCTTATCGGGCAACCTTGATATCGGCGGGCTGAACGACACCACCATCGTTGCCCCAGGTATTGCGCTCATAGGTAATGACAGCAGCCAGATCCACATCATTGAGCAGCCCCCTGTAGGCCGCCATCGCGGTACCTGGACGGCCGTTCATCACCGTCTCGATATGCCTGCTGGCATCACCGTCGTTCAGAATGGCATTGCCTGCCAGCGCCGGGAAGGCTGGCGGCAGGCCCTTGCCGTTGACCTGGTGGCAGGCCGCACAGTTGGTACGATAGACGTCCTGACCACGGGCTATCAGGTCTTCCTTGCTCCAGGTCTTGTCGGCAGCCGCGGCGGCCTGTTCCGCACTACCCTTCTGCTGCGCCACCCAAGCCTCATAGTCGTCCGACGCCATGGCCACTACCACGATGGGCATGAAGCCGTGGTCCTTGCCACACAGCTCGGCGCACTTTCCCCGGTATATTCCAGGCTTGTCAACACGAGTCCAGCTCTCGTTGACGAAGCCGGGAATGGCATCTTTCTTCCAGCCCAGATCGGGTACCCACCAGGAATGGATAACATCGGCAGCAGTAAACAGAAAACGCACCTTCTTGCCAGTGGGGATTACCAGCGGGTTATCCACTTCGCGCAAATAGGTATCACCGAACTGCTTGCGCAACACATCGGTATCTCTACTGGCACCAAGCAGACGGGCGCTGTTGTGGTCTGGATGCAATGAGCTGATGAATGAGATGCCAGCGGCCTCGCCGTCGATATAATCGTACTTCCACTTCCACTGGATACCGGTGACCTTGATGGTCATGTCGGCCTCGCCGGTATCCTCCATGGCGAGCAGTGTCTTGGTCGCCGGGATCGCCATGCTCACCAGGATCATGATCGGGATGATCGTCCAGATGACCTCCATGGTGGTGCTCTCGTGGAACTGGGCAGCCACAGATCCCTTCGACTTGCGATGCCTGAACATTGCATAGATCATGGCGCCGAATACCACGATGCCGATTGCCACGCAGACCCACAGGATAATCATGTGCAGGTCATGCACCGCGTGGCTGGTGCTGGTCACCCCTTCACGCATGTTCAGCAGACCCCAGTCCGCCAACACAGGCCCGGTGACCAATGCCAGCATGGCCGACAGCACCCTCCTCCCAATACATCTTTTCACTCTCACTGCTTGCTCTCCCACTCTGCTTTGATGGTTATTGTCGTACTGCACCGAAGTTGACATCGGCAACGGCCCGCACCAAGTACGGGACAGCAACCGAGTTCAATTTCCCGGCCAGACTTCGTTTCTCACCGTCGGCGAGAAAAGTCCCAAGCTTCACCCAGATGCCGGATGCACCGATCAACAGTTGGAGCGGATACCAACCGGACCCGCAATGTAGCTCGACGCACACCCAAGCCCGGAGAGAACGCTCTCGACTCACGAGACGGAAACAGGCCCGGCGCCCTTAACAGCTTATTGAAAGTAGCTCCGATTTCCCCTCCGGGCTGACCGTGCTGAACAGGGAATCTTGCTGAAGATCCGAGCCTCGCATCGTGTCGCTTGTCCTTTTTCTTACTTTACCGGCACCTTCCACTTCAGCCTGCGAATTTCAACAGCCTGTCAATGTCCACCCACACACCGGTGGTATTCAGCCAGACCACCCCAGCCCAGACATCACCCGGCGATCCACCGAGTGGCAACCAGCAGTGCCAGAATCTCCAGACCGACAAAGGGCAGCACCAGCCAGCAGCCCAACGCGGAAAACACACCGGATACGGTGAACAAAAAAAGAGACTGACACCAAGTCAACGACGTGGCACTCGGCACTGCCTTGCGCACAGATAGGTGCTGAGCATGACATGAAGCGGTATCTCACTCTCAGAATTATGACCGACGCTACCGGCCCGCCACACGCCACGGACGGATCGACCGGCCACGTTGTAATTATTCTAAATTGAGCCAAGCCGGAGCGGCCTTCAATACAGCTTTGACAGAGAGGACCAACCAGAAAGCGGCTTGGATTCGCCTACGCAGATTATAGGGATGAGGACAGGAGGGCAAGTCAATTTGTTGATGAAACAACCAAGATTATATTTATGAAAACAACTTATAATATTTAAACGTTAGCCTATTCTAATATTCTTAGAATAATATCTGTAAACAGATGATTCGAACCATGTTCTCCCAGTGCCAGCGATGGCAGGCATCCCAGACAAGGGGTCGGCAGCCGATTCCGAAGAGCGGCGATATTCTCCCTCCGCCGCGCCATGCCCGAATCGATCATCGAACCGATCCAGCCAGCCAGGCCCGCACCACTGCGGCGGATGCGATCGGCACTGAGTTGCGCATGGTTCAGGCACCCCAGGCGCAGCCCTACCACCAGCACCACCGGCAGGCCCAGCGCCAGCGCCAGGTCCTCGATGTTGATCCCCGACCCCAGCGGCGCCAGCCAACCGCCCGCGCCCTCGACCAGCAGCAGGTCGGCCTGTGCCGCCAGTTGCTCGGCGGCCCCCCGCAGCACGGTCGCATCGACCACCTCTCCCGCCTCGGCCGCGGCCAGATGCGGCGAGACGGGCGACGCGAAGCAATACGGATTGACCAGACCGTAGTCCCAGCCCCCGCCGCAGGCGGCGATCAGGGTCTCGGCGTCGGCATTGCGCCGTCCCGCAGATCTGCGCTCGGCCCCGGCAGCCACCGGCTTGAACGGCGCGACCCGGTAACCCGCGGCGCGCAGCGCATGGACCAGGGCCACGGCCACCCGGGTCTTGCCGCAGTCGGTGTCGGTGCCGGTGAGAAACAAGCCCTTCATCGCCGCCGCAATACCTCGGGAGAAACCAGCACAGCCTCGCCCTCGCGGCGCTGCTCCGCGCCCCAGGCATGACCGTAGATCACCTCGTAGCTGGCCGGCAGGCGGCCTTCAGCATCGCGAAAACGTTCGTAGGCGCGCTCGAAGGCGCGCAGCCGCGCAGGCCCGGTGAGCCCGCGCGCGCGACCGGCCGCGGCATTGTTGGCACCAATGGCCTTCAGATCGCGCAGCAGGCCGCGCGCATCGGCATAGGTGAGGGTCAGCCGCTCCACGTCCATCACCGGATCGGCCAGCCCCGCGGCCACCAGCATGTCACCATAGTCGTGCATGTCGATGAAGTCGTGCGCATGCACCGCACCATCCACCTCGGCCCAGGCGATGCGCAGCTCGCGCAAGGTATCGGGGCCAAAACTGGTAAACATCAGCAGGCCACCCGGACGCAACACCCGGTGCATCTCGCGGATGGCGCCGGCCGGATCGGCGCTCCACTGGATAGCCGCACTGGAGAACACCAGGTCGAAGCACTGCGCGGCCAGCGGCAGGCAGTCCATGTCACCGCAGACAGCGCGCGGCCGCCGAAGCCAGCGCCCCCGGCGCCGTGCCTGCACCAGCATGGGCAGGGCGAAGTCCAGCGCCACCGCCTCGGCACCGGGATAACGCCGCAGCAGTGCCGCGCTGGCACGGCCGGTACCGCAGCCGAGATCGAGAATACACCGCGACCGCAGCTTCACATAGTCCAGACGCTCGAGCAGACGATCAGCAATCTCATGCTGCAGCACCGCGTGGGCATCGTAGCTGCCGGCGGCGCGCGAGAAGGTACGTCGTGCCTGGCGCTTGTCGATACGAAACTCAGTCATCGGCCAGCCACTCCAGGAAGGCTGCCGGGTGCGACAGGAAGGGCGCATGCCCGGCACCGGCCAGCACCCGCACGCTCGCGTCGCCACCCAGCGCCGGCACGGCCCCGGCCAGCCCCGCCGGCACCAGGGTGTCGCGCTGCCCCAGCAACAGCCGCAGCGGGACCGACAGGCGTGCCCAGTCGGCGCGCAGGTCACTCTCGAGCAACAGGGCGAGTCCGGCCTCCAGCCCGGCAGGGACTGCGGCCGGGCGGCGCGCCAGCGCGGCGTCCAGCGTGCGCAGGGTGTCGCGCGCGTGCTCCGTGCCACGCACCTGCAATGCCAGGAAGCGTCGCAGGGTGCCCGGCATGTCGTCGCCCAGAGCGGCGGCGAACTGCTCGAAAGTGGCGCGCGGCATGGCACAGGCCCAGTCGGCGTCCTGCACGAAACGCGGCGTGCTGGCCACCAGCGACAGGCGCTCGATGCGTTCGGGCGCGAGCAGCGCCGCCTGCTGTGCCACCAGCCCACCCAGCGACCAACCCAGCCAGTGCGCCCGTGGCGGTGCCACCGCCAGCACTGCCTCGGCCCAGTCGGCCAGGCGCGCGCTGGCCAGCGGCGCGCTCTCGCCGTGTCCTGGCAGCTCGATTCGAGTGATCGCGAAACGCTCGTAAAGCGCCGGCAGCAGCTCCCAGACCCCGGCGTGCAGCCCCCAGCCGTGCAGCAGCAGCAGCGGCGGACCACCGCCCTCGGTGACATGCCAGAGCCTCATGCCGCCTCCCGGCGCACCGAATCCAGCGCCTCGAGCAGGTGATCCAGATCGGCCTCTTCGTGCGCGGCCGAGAAGGTGATGCGCAGCCGGGCGCTGCCCTCGGGCACGGTGGGCGGACGAATCGCCGGCACCAGGATGCCGCGCATGGCCAGCGCCTCGCTCCAGCGCAGGGCGGTAGCGGCATCGCCCAGCAACAGCGGCTGGATGGGAGTGTCCGAGTCTGCCAGGCGCAGCCCCAGCCCCGCCGCCTCGCACCGGAAGCGCTCGGTCAGCGCGCGCAGGCGCTCGCGCCGCCAGTCCTCCTCGGCGGCGATACGCAGGGCGGCACGGGTCGCCTCGGCCAGCGCCGGCGGCATGGCAGTCGTATAAACATAGGGACGGGCACGCTGGATCAGGGTCTCGATCAGCAGCTCGCTGCCCGCCACGAAGGCCCCGGCCACACCGAGCGCCTTGCCCAGAGTGGCCATGTAGAGCGGTACGGCATCGAAGCCCAGCCCGGCCGCGGCCAGACTTCCCTGCCCCTGCGGGCCGAGCACCCCGAAGCCATGTGCATCGTCGATCATCAGCGCCACCTCGTGCTGCGCGACCAGCCGTGCCAGTTCGCCCAGCGGGGCACGATCGCCGTCCATGCTAAACACCGCGTCCACCGCTACCAGCACCCTTCCCGAAGCGTGCCCGAGCTGATGTTGCAGGCCCGCGAGATCACCATGCGGCCAGCGCCGCAGGCGCGCCCCGCTCAGGCGCGCCCCGTCGATCAGCGAGGCATGGTTGAGGCGGTCCTCGATGACGGTGTCACCGCGCCCGAGCAGGGCCGGGATCACCCCGAGATTGGCCATATAGCCGGTGGAGAACAGCAGCGCGCGTTCGGCACCCACGAAGGCAGCCAGTTCCTCCTCCAGCGCGTGATGGGCGCGGTGATGTCCGCTGACCAAGTGCGCTGCCCCGCTGCCGGTGCCCATCTCGCGTGCCCCGCGGGCCAGCGCCGCGGCCAGGCGCGGGTCGCCCGCCAGGCCCAGGTAGTCGTTGCTGCAGAAGGCCAGCAGCTCGCGCCCGTGCACGTGCAGGCACGGACCCTGTACCCCCTCGATCACACGGCGACGACGGTACAGACCGGCAGCCTCGCGTTCGGCCAGCACCTCGGCCAGTCCCTCGAACGGGTGCATGGGATCAGGCGCCGCAGCAGACCTTCTGCTCATCCGCCGGCGCCGCCAGTACGTGGATGCCCAGGCGCTCGAACAGGCGGTGGTCGTGGTCGGCATCGGGGTTGTCGGTGGTCAGCAGACGCTCGCCGTAGAAGATGGAGTTGGCCCCGGCCAGGAAGCACAGGGCCTGCAGCTCGTCGCTCATGTCGGTGCGCCCGGCCGAGAGCCGTACGTGCGACCTGGGCATCAGGATGCGTGCCACCGCAATGTTGCGTACGAAGTCCAGCGGGTCGATACCGTCCACGCCGAACAGCGGCGTACCCTCGACCTGCACCAGCAGGTTGATCGGCACCGACTGCGGGTGCTCGGGCAGGTTGGCCAGCTCCTGCAGCATGCGCGCGCGGTCACGCGGGGCCTCGCCCATGCCGAGGATGCCGCCGGCGCAGACATTGATGCCCGCCTCGCGCACGTGCTTCAGGGTCTCGATGCGATCCTCGAAGGTGCGGGTGGTAATCACGTTGCCGTAGAACTCCGGCGAGGTATCGAGATTGTGGTTGTAGTAGTCCAGCCCGACCTCGCGCAGGCGTACCGCCTGCTCTGCACCGAGCATGCCCAGGGTGACGCAGGTCTCCATGCCCAGCGCACGCACCGCCTGGATCATCTCAATCACCCGGTCGAGATTCCGGTCGGTGGGATTGCGCCAGGCCGCGCCCATGCAGAAGCGGGTCGCCCCCTTCTCGCGCGCTGCCTTCGCCGCGGCCACCACCTCCTCGATCGGCAGCAGGCGCTCGCGCTCCAGGCCGGTGTCGTGGTGCGCACTCTGCGAGCAGTAACCGCAGTCCTCCGGGCAAGCGCCTGTCTTGATCGACAGCAGGGTGCTCACCTGCACCTCGTTGGGATCGAAGTGCTGGCGGTGCACCTGCTGGGCACGGAACAGCAGGTCATTGAAAGGCAGCGCAAACAGCGCCTCGATCTCGTCCAGTTGCCAGTCGTGGCGGATAACAGACTCAGACATGTTCGGGCATCTCCTCGACGGCGGCACCTTCGGACCGGAGAAGCACAATGTCGCGCCAGTCCTCGCGGCGTGCACGCAGGATGGACCAGGCCGACCAAGGCACGATGACGAGGATACCCACGACCCAGGCGACCAGCCAGGCGATCTTGGCGTCCCCCGGAAAGAAGGTGCCGACGGGGATGATCAGGCCCATCACCGCATAGAAACGATAACCCGCCCAGCGGGTGTACTCACCGACCCGGGGATCGGGGTGGTGTCTGTGCATGGCATACACCAACATGGAAGCACCGAACCACAGCAGCGGCAGGGGTGGCAACAACATGCTGACAATGTTGCCGATATCCATCTGCATCGCAGCAAACCGGGAAGACGCGGCCTTGACGACGCGCGCACCCTCTTGACGGTCGGGATCCATGGGTCGAGACTCCGAAATACATAAGGGATCAGTCAAGCATTCTTGACCTCGCTCGCACACTTGTCAACCTGGGAGGCTCATGAAAGTCGACATGTGGACAAGGATCGTCCAGAATCTGCTGCCTGGCCCGCGTTGCCACCTGTGCCAGGCACCGACAACGACAGTTGCCTCTCTGTGCCCGGCCTGCAAGCGCGATCTGCCTTGGCTGGGTACCGCCTGTACGCACTGCGGCTTACCGCTGGCAGGCGTCGAAGAAGGCACATTGTGCGGCGCCTGCCTGGCCGATCCGCCGCCCTTCGACCAGGCGCTGATGCCCTTTAGCTATGCCCCACCCATCGACCGCCTGATCGGCACGCTCAAGTTCCGGCACGATCTCGCGACAGGGGCACTGCTGGGGCAACTACTGGCGGACAGGGTGACAGGACAGGCCATCGATTGCCTCTTCCCGATCCCCTTGCACCCAACACGCCTGCGCGAGCGCGGCTTCAATCAGGCTGCGGAACTCTGCCGGATCGTGGCCCGGGTACACGACATTCCCTGGGACGGCCACTCGCTGCAGCGCATCCGTACCGCACCAACCCAGCACACCAGTTCCCGCCGCAAACGCCTGCGCAACCTGCGCGGGGCCTTCGCCTGGCAGGGCGACATGCCGCCGGCTCGGGCGGTACTGATCGACGATGTCGTAACCACCGGGGCCACAGCACGCGCGGCCGCGACGGTGCTCAAGCAGGCCGGAGCGGAACGGGTGGAAATCTGGGCGGTGGCACGTACTCCGTTCCACCGCGAATGAATCAACCGTCGGCGAGTACCTTTTCCTTCATCTCGCGGCGTTCCTGGGCATCGATACTCAGAGTGGCGATGGGCCGCGCCTCAAGACGTTTGATGCCGATCGGCTCGTCGGTGTCCTCGCAATAGCCATAAGAACCACCATCGATACGCTCGAGCGCCTGCTCGATCTTGCGCAACAGCTTGCGGTAGCGATCGCGGGTGCGCAGCTCGAGACCGTGTTCGCTCTCACGGCTGGCGCGATCCGCCTCGTCACCAACTTCCTGGTAGGCCTCGTCACGCAGGTTGTTCAGCGCCTCCTGAACCTCCTGTATCAGTTCGTCCTGCCAAGCCAGCAGTTTGCGCCGGAAATACTCCAGCTGCATGGGGTTCATGTATTCCTCGTCGGGGCTCGGACGGTAATCGGATGGAAACTCCACGGCCATGCAACGCTACTCCAGATGTGATTGATCCAAG
This sequence comes from Gammaproteobacteria bacterium, assembly GCA_024510845.1. Taxonomy (GTDB): domain Bacteria; phylum Pseudomonadota; class Gammaproteobacteria; order Chromatiales; family Chromatiaceae; genus MONJU. Next base: position 46,439 of record JANEMA010000001.1, on the reverse strand, counting down.
GCGCAGGGTTTTTACCGGCATGCCGCCGATAAATCAAGCGCGCCGGTCACGACGCCAGACAAACGGGCACCAACGGCACCTCCAGCAAGGCCCGGAACGCGCGTACCACATCGAACCCGCAGGCGCCCGACCGGCTCCTCACTGCCCAGACACTCGCACACCACTGTCGCCCGGCGCAATGCACGTACCAACAACCGGGCATCCTGCGCCATTGGCAGTCTGTTGAAATTCGCGGCAAACGCCAGTTGTATGGAACAGATCGACTACCACCTGCTGTTCCGCTGGTTCGTGGCTTTCCCTGTCGATGACAGGGTATGGAATCACTCGACTTTCACGAAGAACAGGGATCGGCTGCTGGAAAGAGATATTGCACGGTGCTTCTTTGCCCAAGTGCCCGATCATGCCGGCCCAGGGACCATCAGCTCGCGCACCAGTGCCGTGGCATAACTACCCGGTGGCAGGACGAAGCGCAGTACCAGGGTATCTTGCTCCCAGTGCCAGTCCAGATCTTCAGGCAATACGCGCAGCGCACGGCGCAGGGCATCGAAGCCGTGGCCAGCCAGCCACTCGATCCACTGCGGAAAGGGTGGACGGGCCAGCACCGCCACCTCGCACTCGGCAGCTTCCACCCGGGGTGCCAGACAATGCCCGGTACGTCCCGACAGAGGGCCACTGGGATGCCATTCGCCACAGGCCACAGCAGCTTCCAGCTCGTCCGCCTCGGGCGAGAACGGCAAGGCACGTCCCTCGACGGCATGCAGCAGTACCTCACCGGGCAGGGCCCGATCCCAATCACCGGCCTGCACGCGCTTGGCCAGCACGGTATTGAACAGGTAACTGCGCGCCGCCGAAGTGACCATGCGCAACTGTTCCGGCGGCAGACGACGCAAGCGGCGATTGAACAAGGCCTGGGCACGGATCAGGTTGGAGGCCCCACGCCCGAAGCGCTGCGCTCCAAAGTAGTTGGGGATACCTCGGCGGCGGCAGGTCGTGAGCACGGCATCGGCCGCCTCGTGGTCACCGACGATCGCCCTCAGCCTCAGCGTGAAACGATTGCCCGCCAGTTCGCCACGCCGCAGCTTGCGCCGGCAGCGACCCAGCACACTGATGCACAAATTGTCATCGCCCAATACAGTCCAATCCACCTCGTTGCCGGGAAGATGCACGCTGAAGCGTTGCCAGGTCAGGGCGTGACGGTCCTTGAGCCCGGCAAGACCCACCGCGCGCCGAGGCACCCCTGCATGCCGCGCCAACCTGCGTGCTACTTCCAGAGAGTCGAGACCACGCTTGCGCACACCCAGCAACAGGTGCTCGCCCTCGTCTTCCGGATCATCGGGTGGAATCTCTTCGACCTGAAAGTCTTCGGGTTCGGCCTTGAGTCGGCCCCGCAGGGGCGCACCGCCATGCGCCCTGGGCAGATCACTCGTGACGTCCTCGGCAAAGACCAGGGTGGCAGACGGAATACCCCCCGATTCAGGCATCGGCCGACAACAGCAATACTACAGCGTGCGCATCGATGCCCTCGCCACGCCCGGTATGCCCCATCTTCTCGGTGGTAGTGGCCTTGATGTTGATCTGAGCGGAAGTGGCTGCCATCACTTCACCCATGCGCGCGCGCATGGCCCCGATGTACGGCGACAGGCGCGGCGCCTGTGCAATCACGGTGGCATCCAGGTTGCCCAGCCGATAGCCAGCCACCTGTACCCGTGCCATCACCTCGCGCAGCAGCAGGATACTGTCGATGCCACGATAAGCCGGATCGGAATCGGGAAAATGCCGACCGATGTCGCCCTCACCCATCGCTCCGAACAGGGCATCACAGATGGCATGGATCAGCACATCGCCATCGGAATGCGCGGCCAGACCACGGTCATGCGGAATCCGCACACCTCCGATCACTACCGCGTCACCCTCACAGAAACGGTGGGCATCGAAACCGTGTCCTATGCGCATGAGGTACCTCCCGATCAGGCGCCCCTCACACTGCGGGGACGTCGTCCGATCATACCCGTAAAATCAGCACATGGAACTGTTCGATACCCATTGTCACCTGGACGTCACCGCCTTCGATCCCGACCGCGACGAGGTGCTGGCCGCCGCGCGAGCAAACGGGGTACGTCACCTGCTGATTCCCGCCATCATGCGTTCCGGTTGGGAGGACCTGTGGGTGCTGTGCACCGGCGATCCCGACCTGTATCCAGCAATCGGTCTGCATCCGACACTGCTCACGCAACACGATCCACAACGAGACCTGGCCGCCCTGAAAGACTGCGTGCACGAACGCCGACCGGCGGCCATCGGCGAGATCGGGCTGGACTTCCAGTTGCGCGAACTCGACCGCGCACGCCAGCAGGCCCTGTTCGCGGCCCAGCTCGCCATCGCCGAGCACGAGAACCTGCCGGTGGTCCTGCATGTACGCAAGGCACACGATGCGATACTCGCCACCCTGCAGCGCTACACCCTGCCTGGGGGCTTCTGCCATGCCTTCAACGGCAGTCTGCAACAGGCAGGCCGCTACCGCGAGCTGGGTTTTCGCCTAGGCTTTGGTGGTATGCTCACCCGACCCAATGCATACCACCTGCGCAAACTGGCCACCCGGCTGCCGCTGAGCGATCTGGTGCTCGAGACCGATGCCCCCGGCATGAGCGGCGCCACCCATCGCTATCAGCGCAACAGCCCACAATGGCTGCCGGAGATTCTGGACGTGTTGACCGAACTGCGCCCCGAGACCCGTGAGACCATTGCACGCGAAACCACCGCCAATGCCCTGGCAGTGCTCACCGCCGGCCGGAGCGGCGTCTGAAACGAAAGAACCCGCCGTGCCTGGCGGGCTCGTCGGTCTGACCGGAATGAACGACCGTATCAGTGGCCACCTCCTTTCAGCGCGGTGACCATGCCCTCGATGGTGTCCTTGGCATCACCGAAGATCAGCGAGACGTTGTCTTGGTAGAACAGAAGGTTGTCCACACCGGAATAGCCAGGATTCATGGAACGCTTCAGGAAATACACATGCTGTGCCTTGCCGGCATCGATAATGGGCATGCCGTAAATGGGGCTGGAGTGATCGGTACGCGCAGCGGGGTTGACTACATCGTTGGCACCGACTACCAGCACTACGTCGGTAGACGCGAACTCGGGGTTGATATCGTCCATCTCGAAGGCATGATCGTAGGGAATATCCGCCTCGGCCAGCAACACATTCATGTGTCCCGGCATGCGTCCGGCCACTGGATGGATGGCGAACTTGACCTCCACATCCTTCTCTTCGAGCAGTTCCATCAACTCCTTGAGCGCATGCTGCGCCTGGGCCACGGCCATCCCATAACCGGGTATCACGATGACGCGATTGGCGTCTTCCATCCAATAGATGGCATCTTCCACCGAGGCCGACCTGACACCCTTGTCTGCGGCCACGGCACCAGCGCTGGCCGGACCACCCCCGGCATCACTGCCGAAACCACCGAACACTACATTGATGATGGAGCGGTTCATGGCGCGGCACATGATGTAGGACAGGATGGCACCCGAGCAGCCGACCAGCGCCCCGACGATAATCAACAGGTTGTTGTGCAACGTGAAACCGGTGGCCACGGCCGCCCAGCCCGAATAGCTGTTGAGCATGGAGATGATCACCGGCATGTCGGCCCCACCGATTGGAATGATGAGCGTGAAGCCCAGCACGAAGGACAGCAGGACCATGACGGTGAGCGAAAACATGGAGCCGCTCATGGCGAAGTGGATCGCCAACAGCACGGTGACCACACCGATCACAGCATTCAGCGCGTGCTGGCCGACGAAGCGCACCGGCGCACCGGAGATCAGCCCCTGAAGCTTGCCAAAGGCGATCACCGATCCCGAGAAGGTGATGGCGCCGATCACGATACCAGCTGACAATTCACTCATCAGCACGGCACTGAGGTCGCCAATCGCATGACGGTTGATGAAGGTACCTATGGCCACCAGCACCGCGGCCATGCCGACGAAGCTGTGCAACGCCGCCACCAGCTGCGGCATAGCGGTCATCTGTACACACGCAGCCAGCACGCCACCGATCACCGCACCGGTCAGCACACCGACGACGATGAAGCCATAAGACTGCACCTCGCCGCCTATCAGCGTAGCAATGATGGCGATCACCATGCCGATCATGCCCAGAAAGCTGCCCCGTCGAGCCGAGGCCGGATGGGTCAACCCCTTGAGTGACAAGATAAATAGTGCCGCAGAGACCAGATAGGCCAAAACCTGGGTATTGGCTGAGATTTCCATGTCGCCCCCTTACTTCTTTTTCTTCTTGAACATCGCCAACATCCGATTGGTCACCAGAAAGCCACCAAAGACGTTGATCGAAGCCAGCAGGACCGCGAAGAAGCCCATGATCCCGGCCGGGCCGGAAGCCTCCCCGGCACCGGTCACCAGCAAGGCGCCGATGATGACGATGCCCGAGATAGCATTGGTCAGTGCCACCAGCGGTGTGTGCAGCGACGGAGTGACGCCCCAGATCACGAAATAGCCGATGAAACAGGCCAGGACGAATACATACAGTGCTACCAATGTGTCAGGCATGATCTTCTCTCATTTGCTCGTTTGCGGCTTGAACTGGGCGGCGGCGGTGATTTCGTCCTCGTCGAGATCCTTGAGGCCCAGCGAACCGTCCTCACACCTGCCCACCATGATGCCCAGGAGATTGGCAATGTTGCGTGCGAAAAACGCGCTGGCATCGGTCGCCATCATCGAGGGGTAATTGGTATGGCCGACGATGATCACGCCATGTTCGGTGACGATTTCGTCGGGTCTGGACAGCGGGCAGTTGCCGCCCGAACCGGCGGCCATGTCCACGATCACCGAACCTTCGCGCATGCGCTCGACCACCTCTGGTGCTACCAGCTGTGGCGCGGGACGGCAGGGAATCTGCGCGGTGGTGATGATGATGTGAGCCCGGGCCAGCTCGTCGGCCAGCATCTGCTGCTGGCGCGCCTTGGCCTCGTCGGGGAGCTCCCTGGCATAACCACCCTCGCCGCTGCCCTCCTCGCCGATATCCAGATCTATGGGCCTAGCGCCCAGCGACTCGATCTGCTCGCGTGTCTCGGGGCGGATATCGTAGGCATAGACCTCGGCGCCCAGGCGCCGCGCAGTGGCAATCGCCTGCAGGCCGGCCACGCCGACGCCCAACACCACCACGCACGCCGGTTTGACCGAGCCCGCGGCAGTCATCATCATGGGCATGAAGCGCTCGTAGCGCGCCGCCGCCTCGATGACCGCGCGATAACCGCCAATGTTGGCCTGCGAGGAGAGCACGTCCATCGATTGCGCGCGCGAAATGCGCGGGATACGCTCCAGCGCCAGCACAGTGATGCCACCGGCATGCAGGGCAGAAGCCACCTCGTCCTCGCCACAGGTCTCGAGCATGCCGATGAACACCGCGCCATCGCGCATCTGTGCCACATCCTCGACCATCGGCCGACGAACCTTGGCAACGATATCGCAGGCCAGCGACTCGGCACGATCGACCAGTGTGACGCCAGCCTCGGCATAGGTATCGTCGTGATAGTGCGCGCCTTTGCCGGCACCGTGTTCGACACAGACTTCAAAACCCTTGCCGATGAGTGACTTGGCGACTTCCGGGGTAATGGCGACGCGCGCCTCTCCAGTCAATGTTTCTTTGGGTATCCCGAGTTTCATGATTCTCGTTGTTCAGGTCGTGAGGATCCACCCGCCGTTCTCCGGCCGGAGCCTCGTATATCGTCAGGAGTGTATGAAGATTTCAACTTCTGAAGTTCAGGACATTATCTCCATGCCCATGGGGAACCGTCAAAAGTCCGATGGTCGACATGTGATCAAATTCCATTGATAGCAGCCCCCTGGCACTCTTACAAAACGCCTTCCCACCACCAGTACCTCAGCAACGATTGCAAATCAGGGGCATCCCAATCGGGCAGGGGTTCCCCCTTCGACCAGGACACCCCCGGCAGGCAACATCACGATGCCTGCCCGACACTACCGCATCCACGCTGTAGAGTACTCTATCCATATCCAGCAACAATCCCCGGAGCCAGAATCCCATGGTCTCCTCCCGGCAGATACGACAGATACTGCGATATCGGGCAACCAGGCACAAGGGGAAACAGGCAGGCATACTCGCCTGCCGAAGTGGCTTCCCCACCGAAAACCGGCCAGCCGCATGACAGAAACCAACTCCCTGTGCCACAGTGGAGATATCTCTGCATTCATCAATGCTCCGGTACTCACTACAATGCGCGCTCGATTCGGCACATCAGGAAGGCGGCGTGAGCGATAAGGCATCCGATTTTTCTCGACGGCTCAACGGACGGTTCACCGGCATTCTGCGCTGGGAAGATCTGGATCAACTCTGGGATACCCTCAACGGCTCGGGCAGGGCTTGGTACTTCTACCAGGTAGGTGCTGAATTGCCTGCCCTGCCGATCAAGGGTGGCAGTCTGCACCATGCTCTGGGGAAACTCGACCAGCTGCTGCATGCCGATCACGATTACGACTATTGCGGTATTGTCTATGTGGACAACCGCGAATCCCCTACTCTGGTCAAGGTGTACGATCCTAACAACCTGGGATCTTCCTGCGGCGGCAGCATGGTCATCCCACCACGCTGGATCATCAGCCTCGAATGTCCCGCCAAGGTGATCGACGACGCTCCTGTACCGCGCAACCGCCAACGCTGGTGGCAGCGCCTGTTCAGCTGAACGCCAGCTGGAGATCATATCAAGCTGCCACAACACCACTACGCGATGATCACCACCGGTTACTGGAGCTGCACCCTTACCAACAGCACCATCCGCGTGCTGGCGGGTGCTGCTGTTGTCCCTCCTCCTTCCCCAACCGTCCTCACCACCCCCACTGAACGCCCCGATGTCGGATAATGGTCAGATCACAGAGAGGTACTTCCATGCTGCAGATCGACTCCCACACACCACTGCCGCACGTTGCACTGTTCCAGCTCGGCTTCCGGCCCTTCTTCAGCGGCGCTGCTCTGTTCGGCATCACTGCCGTCGGGCTGTGGATGGCAAACTATGTCTTCGGGAGCCCCGCCACGCCCCCGGCGCTGCCACCGGTGGTCTGGCACGGTCACGAGATGGTCTTTGGCTACGCCATGGCGGTAGTAGCCGGCTTCCTGCTCACTGCGGTGAGCAATTGGACCGGTCAGCCTAGCCTCAAGGGCCCCTCGCTGGCATTCACCTTTATCCTGTGGCTGGGAGCACGAGTGGCCTTCTATACCCCCGGCAACGGGCTATGGCTGGCCGCAGCGGCCGATCTGGCGTTTCTCTGCGCTCTGCTCTACGGTGTGGCCCGCCCGGTACTGCGAGTACGGCAATGGAAACAAACCGGCATCCTGGCCAAGCTGATGCTGATGCTGGCCACCAGCGCCAGTTTCTACGCCGGCGCACTGGGTTACCTGGCCGAAGGTATCCGATGGGGACTCTATGGCGGACTGTATCTGATCCTGGCTCTGGTATTCATGATGGCGCGCCGGGTGGTGCCGTTCTTCATCGAACGTGGTGTGGACGAGGACTTCGTGCCTCGCAACCGTCGCTGGCTGGACATCGCCAGCCTGGTCGGCGTGCCGATCTGGGCAATGTTCGAAATCTTTCTGCCGGAACAGACCATGGCCATCAGGCTGCTCAGCCTGGCCCTGTTCAGCATGCATGCCCTGCGCCTGGTCGACTGGCACACCCCTGGTATCTGGCGCAAGCCGCTGCTGTGGTCCCTGTTCCTGGGCTATGGCGCGCTAGTGGCCGGCTTCGGCCTGCGCCTGCTCTCGACATGGGGCGAGGTCTCCCCCTCCATTGCCCTGCATGCCTTCACCTACGGCGGCATCGGCATGATGACCCTGGGCATGATGGCGCGGGTGGCCCTGGGACACACCGGACGCAACGTATCCTCGCCACCACCGGCTATCCGCTGGTTCCTGGCACTGCTCGCCGCCGGTGCGCTGAGTCGAGTGCTGCTTCCACTGCTCGACGACGCGCACTACACCCTGTGGGTCGGACTCTCCCAGATACTGTGGATGCTGGCCTTCGCCCACTTCACACTCATCTACCTGCCGATACTCACACGCCCTCGCATCGACGGTCGTCCTGACTGAAGCAGGCAGGCACAACGGGGGCTATACCTCCGCTCCCTGGCAGCCATGCCCCACGAACGCATCCACCTGGCGAGCGATTGCTTCACTCATGTATCACGGACCAATTCACGGCAGGCATGGGAGATACCGAGCTGACGCGGGGCATCGCATTGTTTTGGCCACTGTTGTACAACTGCCTGATCTCGGCAAACGGAAGTGTGACCGGTATCGATGTGGTCGACGTGACATCGGAAGGCCCGCTCACAACCACCCGGCCACCACCTCTTGGGCCAATCGTTTCCAGGTCCAGGCCGAACAGGCTTCTCCGAATCGCATTTTCCAGATCTTCCTGTAGCCATTACTGTCCGATTCGTGGTGCATCTCCCCGGTGACCAGGAAACCCGACAAATCACGTGCTGTGAATTCGGACAGTTTATTTGGCTCCTGACAACACACCACCATTGCATTGACCCCACACCATTTTTCAGTATGCTGGAAGGAACCTTGGCCTTGGCAAGGGCCTTATCTCGTGACTGGATTCCAGTTTCCTTATGCCTCGGGAGGGCAATGACACCATGAATCGTTATCAGACCGTTGTTTCCAGTACCACCACACAGGCGGGCTCGATCAACAAGGTTCTCAAGAACACCTATCTGCTGCTGTCGGCAACGCTGTTCTTCAGCACCATGATGGCAGGAGTGTCGCTCAGCCTGAACATGCCTCCAATCGCCTACGTGATCTCGATGGTCGCCTCTATGGTGCTGGGTATCTTCGTTCTGCCACGCACCGCCAACTCGGGCTCCGGCATCGGTGTGATCTTCCTCATCACCGGTCTGCTGGGCTTCGGTCTGGGGCCGATCTTGTCGATGTATCTGGCGTTGCCGAATGGCCCGCAGATCATCGCTACCGCCTTTGGCGGCACCGGTGTGATCTTTCTCGGCCTGTCGGGCTACGCACTGACCAGCAAGCGCGATTTCAACTTCCTAGGTGGTTTCCTGTTCACCGGCATGATGGTGCTGGTGATCGCCATGATCGCCAACATCTTCCTGGATCTGCCGGCACTGTCCCTGGCCGTCTCCGCCGGCGTGATTCTGGTAATGAGCGGTTTTATCCTGTTTGATACTGCACGCATCGTGCGTGGCGGCGAAACCAACTACATCATGGCCACCTATGGCCTGTATCTGACCATTTTCAACATCTTCATCAGCCTGTTGCAGATTCTCGGTATCTTAGGCGACGAGTGATTCACCGTCGTCCCGTCCAGCGACCCCGGCCTCGCGCCGGGGTTTCTGTTTCTGCCTTCTGCCAACGAGTAGAATGTGCATATGAGATGGAGCCCCCACATCACCGTCGCCGCCGTCATCCGTGACTCGGCTGGCCGTCACCTGCTGGTCGAGGAGGCACCCGATGGCACGCCGGTATACAACCAACCGGCCGGGCACCTGGAGCCCGGCGAGTCCTTGCATGATGCGGTGATTCGCGAGGTTCGCGAGGAGACCTGTCGTGTCTTTCGCCCCACTGCCCTGCTCGGTGTCTACCGTTGGCAGACCACGGCGATGGGTGATACCACCTACCTGCGTTTCTGCTTTCTCGGCGAGACCAACAGCAAAATTGCCAACCAGACCCGCGACCCGACCATCCTGGGCCTGCGCTGGGCGCAGCCCGATGAACTGACCTCGGGATACCTGCCCCTGCGCAGCCCCCTGGTGATGCAGTGCGTACACGACGCCGAGCGAGGCATCACCCATCCACTGGATCTGTTGCACGACATGGAGACTGACGATGGTGGCTGAGGCTGGTGCGCATGTGATCGTCGGTCTCTCCGGCGGGGTCGATTCTTCGGTGGCCGCCTTGCGCCTGCTCGAGTCGGGCTACCGGGTCACCGGTCTGTTCATGAAGAACTGGGAGGAAGACGACTCCGAGGACTACTGCTCGGCCGCTGAGGATCTGGCCGACGCACAACAGATCGCCGAATGTCTGGACATCGAACTGTTGACGGTCAACTTCTCGGCCGAATACTGGGACCGGGTGTTTGCACACTTTCTTTCCGAATACCGTGTCGGACGCACACCCAATCCCGACGTGCTGTGCAACCGCGAGATCAAATTCAAGGCCTTTCTCGAGCATGCCCTCGGCATGGGTGCCGATTACATCGCCACGGGCCATTACGCAGGCATCCACCGTCTGCCCGATGGCCGCTGCGAACTGGTACGTGCCACCGACGAGAACAAGGACCAAACCTACTTCCTCTACATGCTGGGACAACAGGCTCTCCAGCACACCCTGTTCCCTCTGCACAATCAGTCCAAGCCGGACGTTCGACGAACCGCCGAGCAGGCCGGTTTCGCCAACTTCCGCAAGAAGGACAGTACCGGCATCTGTTTCATCGGCAAGCGCCACTTCCGTGACTTCCTGGCCCAATACCTGCCTGCCCGTCCTGGCGACATAGAAACTCTCGCCGGCGAGGTGATCGGCCGTCATCAGGGGTTGATGTACTATACTGTCGGGCAACGCCAGGGCTTGGGCATTGGCGGACGCACCGATGGTGACAACCGCCCCTGGTTCGTGGCCGCCAAGGATCTCGAACGCAACGTACTGCACGTGGTGCAGGGTCACGATCACCCTGCCCTGCAGCAACAGGACCTCACCGCCGAGCAACTCCATTGGGTGGCAGGTCGGCCATCGGCCACGCAATTCACCTGCCATGCGCGCTGTCGTCATCGCCAGCCGCTGCAAGCCTGCGAGATCACTCTCGACGACGCGCTGGCACAGGTGCACTTTGCCAAACCTCAACGCGCTATCACACCCGGGCAGTCAGTGGTGTTCTATCAGAATGACACATGCCTCGGTGGAGGCATTATCCAGTGAGCCCCCACGACGATCGCGAACGCACCCTTGCCCTGGCCGGCACATTTCAGTCTGCCCGCCTGGTACGCAATCTGGCCCACCGGGGACACGCCGACGAGCAAGTCATGGAGGCCAGCATCGGCTCGCTGTTCGCCTTCAGCCCCGAAAGTACCGAAGTCGTCTTCGGCAACCTTGCCGGTGTGCGCCTGGGCCTGCTGACACTGCTCGAACAGATCGAATCGCCGACATCTCGTGATCTGGAAATTACACGTTACGTGATCGGCCTGCTGCATCATGGCGACAAACTACGCCGCGACAAGAAACGTCTCGCCGGGCTCGGCAGCGACCTGAAGCGGGTGGAAGACAAAAAGATACATTTCGACCTGCAAGACTTTCCCCTGCATGCTCAGCTTGCCCACCTCTATCAGCACTACATCAGCCCCGTGCCACCCCCTATCCTGATCAAGGGCGAGCCCCTGTACCTGCAGAACCCGAGAATCACCGACGACATCCGTGCCTGCCTGCTTGCCGGACTGCGAGCTGTTGTGCTCTGGCGTCAATGCGGCGGAAAACGCTGGCAACTTCTGCTGGGACGGCGTCGCCTGGCGGAATTGGCACGTTCCCTACTGCAAGGCACAGGCCCGGTAGCATAATGGAGCAGCAACAACCCGCCATTCCACCGCAGGTTCCGGTCACATGCCGCCCGGCACTTTCATCGGCAGTACGGAGACAACTCGGAATAAAGCGACTTTCAACAAACCTCAGGATGTTCAACACCATGGTGTGGACGCACTGAGGCCCACCCACAAGGAGCACTCCGAGCGTGGCTTTACTTCGGATTGTCTCAGTATAATGCCGCGCCTCTCCCGGTGCCTTCGATCACACTCAGCAAATGGAGCAGACAGGCATGCAACTGAGCACTCTTACCGCAATTTCCCCCATCGACGGCCGCTACGGCGGAAAGACCGAGGCCCTGCGTCCGATCTTCAGCGAATGTGGTCTCATCCATCACCGCGTGACCATCGAGGTCCGCTGGTTGCAGGCCCTGTCTCGCCATCCCGGCATCGGCGAGATTCCACCCTTCCCGGATACAACCAATGCCCTGCTCGATGGCATCGTCACCGACTTCAGCGAAGCCGATGCCCGGCGCGTCAAGGAAATCGAGCACATCACCAACCACGATGTGAAGGCCGTGGAATATTTCCTCAAGGAACGCATCGCCGGCAATACTGAGTTGGAGGCAGTCAACGAGTTCATCCACTTTGCCTGCACATCGGAAGACATCAACAACCTGTCTCACGCACTCATGCTGCGTGCCGGTCGCGAACAAATCCTGTTGCCCGCACTCGATCAGGTGATCGAGAACATCCGTTCTTTGGCACACGCGCACGCCGAGCTGCCCATGCTCTCGCGTACCCACGGTCAGCCCGCTTCGCCTACCACGCTCGGCAAGGAGATGTCCAACGTGGTGGCGCGCCTGCGTCGTCAGCGTGAACAGATCGCCAAAACCCCCCTGCTGGGAAAGATCAACGGTGCGGTGGGCAACTACAATGCGCATCTCGCGACCTACCCGGAGATCGACTGGCCGGCCTTCGCACGCGACTTCGTCGAGTCACTGGGTCTGGAATGGAATCCCTACACCATCCAGATCGAACCGCACGACTACATGGCCGAACTGTTCGACGCCATCGCACGCGCCAATACCATCCTCATCGACTTTGCGCGTGATGTCTGGGGCTACATCTCTCTTGGCTACTTCAAGCAAAAGGCCGTGGCGGGTGAGATCGGCTCTTCGACCATGCCACACAAGGTCAACCCCATCGACTTCGAGAACAGCGAGGGCAACCTGGGACTGGCCAATGCCCTGTTCGATCACCAAGCCATGAAGCTGCCAGTCTCGCGTTGGCAGCGAGATCTCACCGACTCGACCGTACTGCGCAACATGGGCATGGGTTTCGCCTACACTTTGATCGCTCTGCAGTCGCTGCACCGCGGCATCGACAAGCTCGAGGCCGACGAACAACGCCTGGCCGATGATCTGCTCAGCAACTGGGAAGTACTTGCCGAACCCATCCAAACCGTGATGCGTCGCTACGGTATCGAGAAGCCTTACGAAAAGCTCAAGGAACTGACCCGGGGCCAACGCGTGGACCGGACCGGCATGCAAACCTTTGTCGATGGACTGGAACTGCCAGAGGAGGTCAAGGAAGCCCTGCGTGAACTCACCCCTCTGAGTTATATCGGCAATGCGGCCGACCAAGCTCGAGAAATCTGAGTCCCTGCCGCCCGCCATGGACCTCCGATCAAACCCCTTCCCGGCTGCAGGTCGTGTCACCCAGGGAAAGTACAAAGAGGCGTTGTAGCCACGGTACAGAAAACCACAATCTGAAAATGGGAAATAGGAGATAGAACGCAACCTCCATGTACCATCCTGGTGAGCACCAACAAAAAAGCCGCGGCAAAGGCCGCGGCTTTTCCTGGTAGTGGATCCGTGTGCCGATTTACTTGACTACGATCTCCACACGACGGTTGGCGGAACGGCCTTCACGGGTGCCATTATCGGCCAACGGCTGGCTCTCTCCCATGCCCTTGATACTCAGGTTAGTGATACCCTTTCCGGCCAAGTAGTCGGCGGCAACCTGAGCACGGCGCTCGGACAGTCGCTGGTTGTAGCCTTCCGGACCGGTGGAATCGGTGTGACCGATCACCAACACCTGCTCGTTCCCCGACGAGGCATTCAGCTCGGCTGCGACATCGTCCAGGACGGACATCATCGCGGGTTTCAGCTCGGCACTGTCGAAATCGAGACGGTCGATGACGGCCTGGATGGTGATGTTCTCGACGATTTCACAACCATCAGCATTGACACGTGCATTCAGACGGCTGTTGGGGCACTTGTCCATGTAATCGGGCACACCATCACGATCGGTGTCCAGCGGGCAACCGAAGGCATTGACTGTGACACCCTTCGGGGTGTTGGGACATTCGTCATGGCCATCGACCACACCGTCATCATCCGAATCCACAGGAGCCTTTTCCTTCACCACGACCTGGTCACCACACTCGGGAACCGGGGTGGCCACACCCCCAACCGTCTTCCAGCACTCACTGAAACTGGTGAATACCATCTTGCCCTCGGCATCGGTCAGGTAAGGTCCAGCCGAACTGCCGCCATGCGATGCGGCATCAGCAACTCCCGCCCCGCCCAATGCCAAACCCACTGCCAAGCCAAGCGGTGCAATACGGGCAACAATCTTGTTTTCGATTTTCTGGAACATGGTTTTCCTCCCCATTATTTATACGGTGAACGAGCTCCCTGCTGGGGTGATCGAGGACAAGGCGTAACACCAGCCCGACACGGGTGAGTCGTTTCTGCGTGCATTAGACCGGAAGCCCCTCCAAAGTTCAAGCTTGGCGGGTACTCCAACAGGACATGAAGTATCACCCGGTATCTGTCCATCACAACAGTTACAACAGGGCCTGCCAAGTTCAGGGCTTGCATATCGATCGTACACCGTATACCGCGATATGACTCTCGCGTTTCTCGACATCGACAAATTCAGACTTCTCGACCGATACTGGGACAAGCACCCTCGGCTGCTTCGCCAGGCCACCGACCCGATTCGTGCTCTCGCCCGGGGAACTTGCCGGCCTCGCCGGTGATGCGGACATCGAGAGCCACCTGATAACGCACGCGGATGGCGAATGGAGATTGCGACACGACCCCTTCGAAACGTGGACAAGATATGCCCGACATCACGATTCATGCTATGACACCTTACCTGGTACAAGCACAGAGACATCGGTGTCTGACGCCTGGGTAACCACCACTTCACCAACGACGAGCTGCTGCCTGACTGGGGCACCTCATACAGAGGGTACGCCCACAACCCGGCGACCATGTCGGCTGCGACACCGATTTGCCCACACGGCTTCAGCCCCGCGACCTGTCCGCCACGCGCCGACTCATCGGCGGCGGTGCACCCGACGACAGCCCCGATTTCGATATTGACTTATCGCCTGGCTGAGCAAACCCAGACTCTGGCCTCAAAGTCGAGCCCCCGACATCCCACCGACCTTCGACAGTTCAGCGTTGCCACGCACCAACAATGGCACAGACCCGCTCTGGCACACCGGAGCGGGTCATTGCAGACAACTGCTGTCGGAGTGGTTACTTAATTCAGGTGCTGATAGTAGTCGATGAGGATCTGCGCCACCTCGGGACGGGAGAACTCGGGTGGCGGGGCAATACCCTGACCCAGCATCTCGCGCACCTTGGTGCCGGAGAGCAGGATGAAGTCTTCCTTGGTGTGGTCCGGCGCCTCACGCATCATCACCACCTTGTCGAGCTTCTTCGACCAAGCGGTGTGGTCAGCCTTGAAGATCTCGATCTGCAGTGCACCCGGCGGCACATCCTCATCAAAGATGGTCTGGGCATCGAAGGCGCCATAGTAGTCACCCACACCGGCGTGGTCACGGCCGATGATGAAGTGGGTAGCACCCATGTTCTGGCGGAAGTAGGCGTGCAGCACGGCCTCGCGCGGACCGGCATAGAGCATATCGAAGCCGTAGCCGGTGACCATCACGCTGTTCGGCGGGAAGTACAGCTCGACCATCTTGCGGATGGCGGCGTCACGCACCGGCGCGGGAATGTCGCCCGGCTTGAGCTTGCCCAACAGCATGTGGATCACCAGGCCGTCGGCCCCGGTCCGTTCCATGGCCATGTGGCACAGCTCCTCGTGTGCCAGGTGCATGGGGTTGCGGGTCTGGAAGGCGACCACCTTGTTCCAGCCGCGCTCCTTGATCTCGTTGCGGATCTCCACCGCAGTGCGGAAGGTGTCCGGGAAATCGGTAATGAAGTAGCTGAAGTTCAGCACCTTGATGGGGCCGGACAGGGCAATGCGCCCCTGGCTGTTGAAAGCCTTGACGCCGGGGTGCTCCATATCGGCGGTGCGATAGACCTTCTCGGTCATGAAGACCATCTGCTCGTCGGTGACTTCCTCGATGTTCTCGATGTCCATCACCGCCAGCACCGGGTTGCCTTCGACGTTGGGGTCACGCAGCGCGACACGCTTGGCGTCACCGATGGCTTCGGTGCTCTCGGCCAGGCACATCACCGGCACCGGGAAGAAGGAGCCGTCAGTGAGCGTCATCTTGTCGGCAGCGCCCATGGCATCGGCCACGTTCATGTAGCCCTTGAGTGGGCTGAAATAGCCACCGCCCAGCATCACGGCATTGCCGGCAGCCTGCGAGCTGATGACCAGTGACGGCAACGATTCGGCCTCGTGCATCAGCGCTTCATGTTCCTTGTCGTCGTATACGAACAGGGGCTTGAGCTCGTCAGAGCCAACGGGATTGATCATGCGGACGCTCCTCCAGCATTGCGATTTCGAGTGAGATAACCTGATGCAGAACATGAGGATGTCGCCATAAGATATTGATTACACAAGACTCTGGCGCGCAGATCCTACATCAACACATTAGTGGGACCCAAAGCTACCAGACCGGCGCGCGCTCTGCCCCAAGGTTCTTTTTATATCGGGGCAAGAAAATCGGGGCTTTTTGGCTCAGACAGCAGCCGCGACCTCTTCGGCGATGGCCGAGAGCGCAGCCAGTGGATCGGTTGCTGCCGTGATGGGCCTGCCCACCACCAGGTGACTGGAGCCGGCGCGGATGGCATCGCCCGGGGTCATCACCCGGGTCTGGTCGTCCAGCGAAGCGGTCGCCGGACGCACCCCCGGGGTCACCAGCAGAAAATCATCGCCCTGCTGCGCACACAGGGTGGCCGCCTCGCGTGGCGAGCAGACCACACCGTCCAGCCCACAATCCGCGGCCAGGCAGGCCAGCCGCTGCACATTTTCCTCGGGACTGCCGACAAAGCCGATCTCGGCCAGCTCATCGGCTCCCAGGCTGGTGAGGATGGTCACCGCGACCAGCAGGGGGCGTTCGTGGCGATGTGCCAAGCGCGCCATTGCCGCCTCCATCATGTGTCGCCCACCCGAAGCATGCAGGTTGAGCATCCACACGCCCAGGTCGGCGGCCGCCTCGCAGGCCGCGGCCACAGTGTGGGGGATATCGTGGTACTTGAGGTCCAGGAACACCTCGAAGCCGCGATCGATCACCCGACGCACGAAATCCGGTCCCAGGTGGGTGAACATCTCCTTGCCGATCTTCAACCGGCACATGCCGGGGTCCAGCTGGTCGATCAACGCCAGGGCAGGCACCTCGGTGGGGTAGTCCAGAGCCACGATCACACGGGGGGAGGAAACTTCGCTCATGACAGATTCTCGTATTGCAGGAAATCAACCGTCCGCATCGTGCAGCGGACGGCGCCGGATGGTCGCCCAGGCATGACAACCCGGACACTGCCAGTGCAGCTGCTTGGCCTCGAAACCGCACTTTCTACACTGGTAGGCGGCGCGCTCGCGCATCAGCCGCCACAACTGGTCGCGAACCTGGCCCAGCAGGGTGTCGTTGTGTCCCCCGGCACGATCGCAGCGCAGCTCCAGCAGGCGCATCAGACCCAGCAGCGACGGCGTACGCGCGAGGTAGTCGTTCAGGTAGTCAAGTGCTGCCTGCTCGCCTCCGGTCTCGCGGATCAGGTCCACCAGGTGCAGTTCCGCGCCCCGGTTGGGGTGGCGCGCCGCCATATCCTCGAGGAACTGGCGCAGACGATCGTGGCGCCCCAGTGCGCGATTGGTCTGCACGATCTCCTCTATCACCTCGGGCAGGTAGTCCGGATCCCGCTCCACAGTGGCGAGATACAGCTTGACAGCATCGGCAGCACTGCCCGACTCGCACTCCATGCGGGCCAACTGCTGGCTGGCGCGCACGCAGCCCCGATCGGCTGCCAGGGCCTTGCGCAACAGCACCACAACCCGCTTGCGCTGTCCCCGGCGTTCGGCCTCGCCGGCCAGTTCGCAATAGTATTGCGAACGCTCGACCGACAGATCGGCGTCGGCATGACGTTCAAGCTCGTCGGCGATCCGCAGGCAGGCCTCCCAGTCCTTTTCCTGCTGGTAAATGATGAGGAGGTGACGCAGGGCGTGTGGCAGGTGCAGCTTGTGCTGGCGCAGCTCGTTGAACAGATTCTCGGCACGGTCGTAGAGCCCTGCGCGCAGGTAGTCCTGGCCCAGCTCCAGCAGCGCCTGGCCTCGCTGTTCGGTGGTGAGAGCCGGGCGTGCGATCAGGTTCTGATGGATGCGAATGGCACGATCGACCTCGCCGCGCCGACAGAATAGGTTGCCCAGCGCCAAATGGGTCTCCACGGTGTCACTGTCCACCTCGAGCATCTCGATGAAGACATCGATGGCCTTGTCCGGCTCCTCGTTGAGCAGATAGTTCAATCCGCGAAAATAGGCTGGATCGTGACGCCGCTGACCTGTTGCAAGCTGCTTGCGCAGGCTGCGCGCAGCCATCCACCAGCCGGATGCGGCGGCAACAGGCAACAGCAACCAGAGGAGTTCCTGCATGGCAATGTCAGTGATCGTTGATCGGCAGGCTACGCAGGTTCTTCACCTCCTGCTCGGCCAGGCGCGCCTGGCGCCGCAAGTCCGCATTCTCTTTCCGGATCTTCACGAAATAGAGGAAACTCGCCAGCGAACCAAGCAGGATACCGACCCCCATGGCCAGCAACAGGATCATCGACAAGGGCATGTTCACAGCCACGAAGTAGAGATCCAGCTCCACCGGCTGCTCGTTGACGATGGCGAAGGCTGCTCCGAGCACCATCAACAGGACGGCGACAATGAATTTGATCAGGCTGCGCACGCGTATCCCCTCCTCAGGTAACGCGCACATCATAGCAGCGAGGCGGTCGTGGATTGAACCGGGTCGCCGGACTCAGGCGAACAGGTCCGGTATCCCACTTCCGACAAGGGTCACCGTCTGCTCCCGCCACCAGATCCTGCTGCATCTCTCCCTCCAGCCTCTGTGCCGGGGAAGCCACGGTCGGAACGATGTCGCACAACCGCGCCAAACCCTGTTTCATACCCGGCAATTGCGGCACCGTCGTCATCTTCTGTCCTGCTATGCTGATGGGTCGAAGAATTCAGAAACGGACGATGTACCAGGGAGAAACTCATGTCCAACACATTCGATGACAAAGTGGTGGCAGTTACCGGCGGCGCCGGTAACCTGGGACGCGCGGTGGCCCATGCCTTTGCCCGGCGCGGTGCGCACATCGCCCTGCTCGATCTGAGCGAGCCGGCGATACAGTCCGTGATCGACGAACAACTGCCCTCCGGCACCGAGACACGAGCCTTTGCAGTCGATCTGCTCAAACCGGAATCGGTGATCGCCACCCTGCAGGCGGTGATTGACCACTTCGGACGTATCGACATCCTTGCCAACATCGCCGGCGGCTTCACCATGGGACCGACGATCCAGGATACCGAAGACCGTGACTGGGACTTCATGATGAATCTCAACGCACGCTCAGTGCTCTATACTTGCCGCGCCGCACTACCCAACATGCTGGAAAACGGCTGGGGACGGATCATCAACGTGTCGGCACGCGCCGCCCTGCAACCCAAGGGGCGTATGGGGCCATATTGTGCATCCAAGGCCGCGGTCAAGACACTCACCGAATCGATCGCCGCCGAGACGAAGTTCGACGGAATCACCGTCAACTGTATCCTGCCCGGCACCATCGACACCCCGCAGAACCGTGAGGCCATGCCCGATGCCGATCACAGCCAGTGGGTCCCGCCCGAGTCACTGGCCGATGTAGTGCTGTTTCTCGCTTCCGACGCCGCACGTTGCGTCACCGGCGCTGCCATTCCGATCTACGGCAAGAGCTGATGGTAGATATAAGGTCGTCATCCTCGGCTGCTCGCCGGCACAAGCCACGCAACTGCCAAGGCACTGCGCACCTACGTGGAAACCGCCTATCCACCCGCCGACTCACCACTGACGACGGCCCTGCCACCGTTCCCCGTCGTCAGCGCCGGCTGGTTACCGCGATCGAAAGTGGGGGGTGGAAACCGTTCAGCGACTGTTCAAGTCCAAGGTCTGCTGTAAATTCTCCCCCGGTAGGGCTGGCGACCTGAGTCAACTCACGTCGATCACGTCGTCCTGCGGTTCGTACGCTTGTCATTCCACGAGCCACTCGCGGAACCCTCCCATATCGAGGTGGCGGCGTTCCTGCCACTCCTCGTCGATCTTGGCCAGCAAAACTGCCGACCAGGCATGGTACCGAATCCTCGTTCGGGAAGATCCGGATCACCCGCTCGCGGCATCGCACCTACTGGATCAGCCGTTCCTGCATGTTCATCGACTTCAATGGCGCGCTCCGCACGGTTTCCACTGAAGTTCAGCAAGATTCCACCAGTATCAGCGAATTTTTATGGTACCCTGCACCGCTCAATGCCATTGAGTCCCTGCACAGCGGGGTCGTAAGGCAATCCG
The DNA here is from genome assembly GCA_024510845.1 of Gammaproteobacteria bacterium. GTDB lineage: Bacteria > Pseudomonadota > Gammaproteobacteria > Chromatiales > Chromatiaceae > MONJU. The sequence continues at coordinate 26,089 of JANEMA010000001.1, read as the reverse complement.
GAACAAGCAGCACTTCCCCAACAGATGACACTCTCACCAAGCTGATCTGGATGGCATCAGGCAACCTCACCGCACAAGTGGAAGAAACCGCCCATCACCTGGACAGCAGCCAAGGCACAGTTTGCGATACCATTCGGCGATCGTTTCAGACTCGATGATTGATCAACCCAAATGGTTCACACACCAAAATTCTGGCACCACCGATCCATGTCGCACAAGAAAACCGCCTTCATCACCGGCATCACCGGCCAGGATGGGGCCTATCTCGCCGAATTCCTGTTGGACAAGGGATACGAGGTCCACGGCCTGAAACGCCGCTCTTCACTGTTCAACACCGACCGCATCGATCACATCTATCAGGATCCGCACATTGAGGAGCAGCGCTTCGTCCTGCACTATGGCGACATGACCGACTCGGCCAGCCTGATCCGTGTGATCCAGGCCATCCAGCCCGACGAGATCTACAACTTGGCAGCACAGAGCCACGTGGCCGTCTCGTTCGAATCACCCGAATACACCGCCAATGCCGACGCCATCGGCACACTGCGCCTGCTCGAGGCAATCCGCATCCTGGACATGGAAGACAAGACACGCTTCTACCAGGCTTCGACCTCCGAGCTGTTCGGCAAAGTGCAGGAAATCCCACAGAAGGAGACCACCCCCTTCCACCCGCGCTCACCCTATGCCGCGGCTAAGCTGTACGCCTACTGGATCACGGTGAACTACCGCGAGGCCTATGGCCTCTACGCCTGCAACGGCATCCTGTTCAACCATGAGTCACCCATCCGCGGCGAGACCTTTGTGACCCGCAAGATCACCCGCGCCCTGGCGCGCATCAGACTGGGTCTTCAGAACCGACTGTACCTGGGCAATCTGGACGCAAAACGTGACTGGGGACACGCCCGCGACTATGTCGAGATGCAATGGCTGATGCTGCAACAGGACGAACCCGAAGATTTCTGCATTGCTACCGGAAAACAGTATTCAGTACGCCAGTTCATCGAGATCGCCGCACGCCACGTGGATCTGGAGATTCGCTGGGAAGGCAATGGCGTGGACGAAAGGGGCTACGATCAGCACGACAACTGTATCGTCGAGGTGGACCCGCGTTACTTCCGCCCCACCGAGGTGGAAACCCTGCTGGGAGACGCCAGCAAGGCCCGCGAAAAGCTGGGCTGGAAACCACGCATCACCTTCGAGGAGATGGTACAGGAGATGATGGAAAACGACCTGACACTGGCACGGTGCAATCACTTGGTCGAAACCCAGGGCTTCAAGACCTTCAAGCACTACGAATAAGGAACGGTACATGGCCTTTCTGGATGACACCGGCGCCAGGGTCCATGTCGCCGGGCATTGCGGCATGGTGGGCTCAGCCATCGTGCGTGCCCTGAAACGCGCCGGCTTTAGCAATATTCTCACCCGTACCAGCACCGAGCTGGACCTGCGCCGCCAGGTCGAAGTCGAGACATTCTTCGAACAGGAGCAGCCAGATTATGTCTTTCTGGCCGCCGCGCGGGTGGGCGGCATCCTGGCCAACGACAGCTACCCGGCCGATTTTCTCTACGACAATCTGGCTATCGAAACCAACGTCATCCATGCCGCGCATCGCATGGGCGTAAAGAAACTGCTGTTCCTTGGCAGCACCTGCATCTACCCCAGGCTGGCCCCGCAACCACTGAAAGAGGAATACCTGCTCAGCGGCCCGCTGGAACCCACCAACGAATGGTATGCCGTGGCCAAGATCACCGGCATCAAGCTGTGCCAGGCTTACCGCAAGCAACATGGTGACGACTTCATCTCGGCCATGCCGACCAACCTGTACGGCCCCGAAGACAACTTCGACATGGAAAAGTCGCACGTGGTACCTGCCATGATGCGCAAGATGTATGAGGCACACGAACGGGGTGAATCCAAAGTGCTGTTATGGGGCACGGGCAAGCCGTTGCGCGAGTTCCTGCACGTGGACGACCTGGCCAAAGCGTTGCTGTTCCTTATGCAACACTACAGCGATGCCGAGCACGTCAACATTGGTGTCGGCCAGGACCTGAGCATCCGCGAGCTGGCCGAGACCATCGCCCGTGTGGTCGGTTACCAGGGTGAACTGGCCTTCGACCCTACCAGGCCCGACGGCACTCCGCGCAAGCTGGTGGATACGACCAGGATCAACGCCTTGGGCTGGCACCCCTGCATCGGCCTGGAAGAAGGCCTGCGCGATACTTATCGCTGGTACCTGGAAAATCACGATCGCCTGTGCGGCCAAGGCCAAAAAGTCAGAAATGAATCGGCAGAACGATGATACCGGCATGCCGACAAAGGCCCATTCATGACAATCCCATACAAATCGTAAAAAACATGGGTCACGGTAACGGGCCACCCACCTGTCCTGTTTCCTGCACTTACAATTCTCGAATGCTCACACCCTGCTTGCGAAGCCCATCACACCTTGAGAAGTGGAATTCTCTCAGTCGTTGTCGGGTATGACCGACATGGCAAGAGCAGGTCCCACCGAAAAACCTATCGATCAAGCCCGTTACCCACCAACGGGTAAGCCGTGAAGGATGCCAGGACTTGCAAGTTCCTTCCTCCGGCCTGCCTCAGCCCCACTTGATCGCCGTTCCTGATAATGGAGACCACGTCCAGACTCCGAAACAGCCGATGAACAGAATATAGTGGCTGGTGCTCGGATACGTCCGACAGATCGCGGTCAGGGTGTGTCGTGTTGCGTTCTGGCTCTGGGCTGGTAGCGACAGAGAATCAGACTGTTGCCCCGTTGACCATACAGTTCGATACGGTCGCCATGGACGCGATAGATACAGCCGGGAGTTACCTCGTGATGAAGAGGTACACCTCCCATTGTGTCCCGGAATTCCCCACCCTGCCGTGCATGGCAGAGCTCAATCCCTGATCGGCTCGCCCAGCAACGCCAACAGCCATGCCTCGTCGATCACACTCACGCCGAGAGAGTTGGCCTTGTCGAGCTTGCTGCCAGGATCTTCGCCAGCGACCACATAGTCGGTCTTCTTCGACACACTGCCGGAGACCTTTGCCCCCAGAGCCAACAGGCGTTGCTTGTAGTGGTCTCGGGGGCGACCCAGCTTGCCGGTGAGCACGAAGGTGAGTCCGGCCAGCGGCTGCCCGGCAACACGTTCTCCGGCAGGGTCTGGCCAGTGCACCCCTGCTTCGAGCAAAGTATCGATGACCTCGTTGTTGTGTGGCTGGCGGAAAAAAATGACGATCTTCTCGGCCAACACCTCGCCCACCCCTTCGATGCGTACCGAAGGTGTGTTGGCCAGTGCCTCGGAATCGGCATCGAGCAGATCGCCCAGCATTGGAAAACGCTCGGCCAGCAGTGCCAGATGCACTGGCCGGCACCACTTCAATCCCGGCGGTGGCGGCACCCGGGCGGTCAGGGTATCCGGCGCCAGTCCGGTGGCTTCCAGGGCCGCATGCAGGGCCTTGGCCTGGCTGGGGCGGATCTCGACCAGAACGCTCAGGGTCAGCGAGCGGATCGCCTCCAACGATCCCGATGTCTGCGCCAGCACCCCGGCCATGGTCTCGCCGATGCCGAGGATACCCAGGGCAAACAGGAAACGGCCCAGGGTAGTCTCCCTGGAACGCGCGAGCGCGGCCAGCAGCTTGTCGGCCGACTTCTCGCCCATGCGCTCCAGGCCGATCAACTGTTCACGGGTGAGCCGGTAGAGATCGGCCGGGGTCTCGACCAGACCGCGATCTACCAGTTGTTCGACCAGCTTGCCGCCCAGGCCCTCGATGTCCATGGCCTTGCGCGAGGCGAAGTGCTTGATCGCCTCCTTGCGCTGCGCCGGGCAGAACAGGCCGCCGGAACAACGCGCAATGGCCTCGCCCTCGGGGCGGATCACCGCCGAGCCGCAAACCGGACACTGCGCGGGCAGCACCACGCGGCGAGCACCGGCTGGCTGGCGTTCGGGCAGACTGCGCACCACTTCGGGGATGACATCGCCAGCACGACGCACAATGACGGTATCACCAATCCAGATGTCCTTACGCTCGACCTCATCCATGTTGTGCAGGGTGGAGTTGCTCACCGTAACCCCGCCGACGAACACTGACTTGAGTCGCGCGACAGGTGTGAGGGCACCGGTGCGCCCGACCTGGAAATCCACGTCCTCGACCACGGTGAGCGCCTCCTCGGCAGGAAACTTGCGCGCAATGGCCCAGCGCGGCGCACGCGCCACGAAACCCAACGCCTGCTGCCAGTCGAGACGATCGACCTTGTAGACCACACCGTCGATGTCGTAGTCCAGTTCGGGCCGCCGCTCGAGCATGTGCCGATAGTAGGCATGGCAGGCATCGATACCAACGCACGATTCGAGCTCGCGAGGAATGGGCAACCCCCAACCGTACAACAGGATCATATTGGCGCTGTGGGTCGCGCGCATGGGATGACCGACCACCTCGCCGACCCCGTAGGCGAAGAAGGTCAGCAGCCGCTCGGCAGTGACCCGGGAATCGAGCTGGCGCAGGCTGCCGGCAGCCGCATTGCGCGGGTTGGCGAAGGGCTTCTCGCCACGCTCGAGCTGGCGCCGGTTGAGCGCCTCGAAGCCGCTCCGGGGCATCACAATCTCGCCGCGCACCTCGAGCACTTCGGGCCAGCCTTCGCCAATCAGGCGCAGTGGCACGGCGCGGATGGTGCGCACATTCTGGGTCACGTCCTCGCCGACGTGGCCGTCGCCACGGGTCGCGCCCTGCACCAGCACGCCCCGCTCGTAGCGCAGGCTGATCGCCAGACCATCGAACTTGGGTTCGGCCGAGTAATCGACGCACCGACCCCCCAGACGCTCACGTACCCTGCAGTCGAAGTCGTCGAATTCCTGATCGCTGAAGGTGTTGTCCAACGACAACATGGGCACCACGTGGCGCACCTCGGCGAAGGCCGACAGGGGCTTCGCGCCCACCCGCTGAGTCGGTGAATCCGGGGTGACCAGCTCAGGGTGCCCGGCCTCCAGCGTCTGCAACTCACGCATCAGGCAGTCGTACTCGGAGTCCGGGATCTCGGGATCGTCGCACACGTAGTATCGGTAGTCGTGGTAATCGATCTCGCGGCGAAGGGCCTCGATACGCTGACGGATGTCGTCGCTCAATGTCGACTCCGGAGCAGCTGAATCTTGCGGCGGTGTTCCAGTATCCGGTCACGGGTATGTTCGATGGCCTGGCGGGTGAGCGGGTTGCGCGCCTCGTCGCGCAACCCGCCATCGAGCAGGGCCACCAAACGCTCGGCGGTGAACAACATGTCGCTGTAGATGGCCATGCCGTCCTGCACACCGGGCAACTGGGTGAACAGCACCAAGCCGGGGACGACGAAATCCGAGTCCGCCTTCTTCGGGAAGGTGCCGGGCTCGAGCACATTGGCCAAGCTGAACAGCACCTGACCGCGGTGGTTCTCGCGGTGAAATATGTTCATGGCGCCGTAGCACATGTCGATCGATTTCGCGGCCTGGCTCACCTGCTCAAGGGTGAAGGGCTCGCCCTTGCTCATCACCACGATCTGCAGGATCAGGCGCGGCACCTCATCGAGCAACGCCGGGTCGACGTGCAGATAATCACTCCCGACCTCGGCATCGAATGCCAAGTCTATCGGAAGCTGAGGCTCATTATCGGAATCGGCGTCTTCCCAATGCTCGCGCACCTCCGGAGCCTCGTCATCGGTGCTCAGCATCGGCAGGTCTTCCTTCGTCGGTTCATCGGAAGGCATCTCACCGAACGAGGGCTCCACCACACTCCGTCGCTGACGGCCGCGCACCAGTCCCGGCCTCCACTGGAATCGCTGACAGCGATCCCAGAGATAGATACCCACCACCAGCAACACACCCATGCCGAGCAGGATCAGGCGCAGCGTCGTCGCATCCATGACCTTTCCATCACACTGCTGCCAGCGAGGCAGCCTCTTCCACGTCCACAGAGACCAGCCGGGAGACTCCCGGTTCGTGCATGGTCACACCCATCAGCTGGTTGGCGATCTCCATGGTTACCTTGTTGTGGGTAATGAAGATGAATTGCACGTACTCGGACATCTCCTCGACCAGCTGCGAATAACGACCCACGTTGGCATCGTCCAGGGGCGCATCCACCTCATCAAGCATGCAGAAGGGAGCCGGGTTGAGGCGGAAGATGGAGAACACCAGCGCCACCGCGGTCAACGCCTTCTCACCACCAGACAACAGGTGAATGGATGAATTGCGCTTGCCTGGCGGGCACGCCATCACCGTCACACCGGTATCGAGCAAATCATCACCGGTCAGTTCCAGATAGGCGTGGCCACCACCGAACAGTTTGGGGAACAGATCCTTGAAACCGGTATCGACCTTGTCGAAGGTCTCCTTGAAGCGGGTTCGGGTCTCGCGGTCGATCTTGCGGATGGCCTCTTCGAGCGTCTCCAGCGACTTGCTCACATCCGCGTGCTGACGGTCCAGATACTCCATGCGCTCGCTCTGCTCGCGGAATTCGTCGATCGCCGCCAGATTGATCGGCCCCAGGCGCTGGATACGCGCAGTCAGTTGCCCGGCACGCTCTTGCCAGACCTGAACATTGGCGTCCTCGGGCATCGCCTCGAACAAGACCCCGAATTCGAATCCGGTCTCGCCCAACTGTTCGCGCAGGGTGCCGGCACGTACCACGATCTCCTGGCGGGCCATGCGTGCCTGATCCAGGGTGATACGCGCCTCCTGCACCTGCTGCTCCACACCGTGACGCGATTGTTCCAGCTCGCGCAGCCGATGATCGATGCCTTCCAGCACCTTGCGCGCCTCGACCAACCGGGCCTCCGCAGCGACACGCTCCCGCAACTGGGTCTCGAGCTGGATCTGCTGCTCGCCCATCGGCGCCTTGCTCTGTTCCAGCACCTCACGCAACCCGGCTACCCGCTGATCGAGCTGCGTGACCTGTGAATGCACCCGGTCTATGCTGGACCTCAGCGAGTCCCCCGTGCTGCGGATCGACTCGATACGCAAGGCCAGTTCGTGCACTTCAGCATGTCGTGCACTCGCAGTCTGGCGCACTTCTTCGAGGCGAAGGCGCTGGCATTCACGTTCGGCCTGCAGCGATTCACGCCGACGCTCCAGTTCGGCCACCCGCTCCAGTGCCGCATGCAAGCCCTCGCGCGCTACCTCGATCTGTTCCGAGCCTTCCTGCAACTGCAACTTCAGCTCGGTGGCCTCCTCCTCCAGGCCAATCAGACGCTGACGAATCTGTTCGGCACGCGCCTGATTACCCGAGAGTAGAGCCTTGATATCGGCCAGAGCGCGCGCGCCGGCATCCTGCCGCGCCTGTGCATCCTCGCGCGTCCGCTCGGCCTGACGCAGGCGCTCGCGCGCCTCGACCAGCAGACATTCCAGATCGTCGATACACGGAGCCAGTTCCCGCTCACGTTCACTGAGTTCGTGAATCTCGCGCTCACGTGCCAGCATGCCCCGCTCGGCCTCGTTGCCCCGTGCCGCGACCAGCCAGCCATTGCCCAACAGCACACCCTCGGAGGTGATCAAGGACTCGTCCGCACCCAGTTCGCCACGGCGAACCATGGCCTGCGCCAAATCATCGGCCAGATAGATGCTATCGAGAATACCGATCGGCCCCATCGGGCCGCGCACCACCGAAGCGAGCGTCCCGGGCCGTGCAACCACCTGGCCTGCGCGATTCTCGAACAGCCGTGCGCCAGCAGCCAGCAGTGCCTCGACATCATCAGCATGCGCGGATAGATCGTCCACCAGCACGGCCTGCAAGTGCTGCCCCAGAGCTACCTCCACCGCCTGTTGCCAGCGGCCATCGACTTCGATGTCCTCGAACAGACGTCGTGCACCCTCCAGACCCTGCCACGAGAGCCACTCGTTGAACGCCTCATCATCCTCGCCGCGTGCCGCCTGCTGCAACGCCTGCAAGGAGGCCATCCGCCCCTGAAACGTCTGCAACTCCGAACGCAGACGATCGAGCATATCCTGGCGTTGCTGGATATCGGCACGCGCCTGCTCGATATCCTCACGCGCCTGCCCGGTCTGTTCACGCACATCGGCAAGTGCCACCCCGGCCTCTTCCTCGCGACGCAACAGCTCGCGGATCTCGGCCTCCAGCTCGATATTGGACAGGCGGCGCTGCTCATCCTGGTTGCGTTCGATGCGCCGCCGCAACTGCTGCTCCTGCTGCTCGAAATAGTTGATGCGGGTGCGCTCGACCTGTGCCTGCTGCGCCGGCTCGTTCACCTGTTCACTGAAGTGATCCCATTCGACCTGCCATGCCGCCATCGCCTCCTCGGCGGCCGCCAGCTGCTCGCGCGCGGCCTCCTCGACCATGCGCGCCTCCTCCAGGCACGGCCGGTCTCGCTCCAGTTCCCCGACAAGCCGTTGCAGACGGCGCTGATCCTGCTGTCCCAGTTCGCACGCCTCGGCCAGCGCGCGCTCGGCCTGCTGCAGGTCAACCTCCTGCTGGCGGCGCGACTCGCGCGCATACTGGATGGCCTCTTCCAGACGTGCGATCCTCGAGCCGATGGCATAGAAACGGCCCTGCGCCTCGTTGAAGTGCTCGTTGGCCGCACCATGCGCCTCGCGTTGCTGCTCGATCTCGGCCTCGACCTCGCGCTGACGCGCAATCGCTGCCTCCAGTGCAATCTCCAGCTCGCTGATACGGCGATTGCGTTGCACCACATCTTCCTGCATGGACGACAGACGCAAGGCCAGCAACTCGGCACGAACCCGACGCTCTTCGTCCTTGAGTGTCTTGTACCTCTTGGCAGTGGCTGCCTGACGCTCGAGGTGACGCAACTGCTTCTGCACCTCCTCGCGCACATCGTCCAGGCGCTCCAGATTCTCGCGGGTATGCCGGATACGGTTCCCGGTCTCGCGCCGGCGTTCCTTGTACTTGGAGATCCAAGCCGCTTCCTCGAGATAGACCCGCAACTCTTCGGGCCTGGCCTCGATGATGCGCGAGATCATACCCTGTTCGATGATGGAATAGCTTCGCGGCCCCAGGCCGGTACCCAAAAACAGATCGGTGATGTCACGCCTGCGACACCGCACACCGTTCAGAAGGTATTGCGACTGGCCGTCGCGCGAGACCTGACGCTTGACTGAGATCTGCGCATACTGGGCATATTGCCCCCCTGCGCTGCCATCGCAGTTGTCGAAGATCAGTTCGATGCTCGCCATACCCACCGGCTTGCGCGTGGAGGACCCATTGAAGATGACATCTGCCATCGACTCGCCACGCAGCATCTTCGCTGAACTCTCGCCCATCACCCAGCGAACGGCGTCGATCACGTTGGATTTTCCACAGCCGTTGGGGCCGACGATACCCACCAGGTTGCTCGGGAAATGCACCGTGGTGGGATCGACGAAAGACTTGAATCCTGCGAGTTTTATCTTTTCCAGCCGCATGACCCGCAAAGATACAGAAGCACCAACAGTGGCACAAGCGGCGTCCGGACCTGAGAAGACAGGTTGCAACCCGTTGAATTAGCGCAATTTTAAATCAACCTTCACCGAACCACTATCCAAACCACCCCTTATTCGGCCGTCGGATGGAAAAGACCCTGCGCCACTGCCCTTGGCTCACTTGGCACCCAAGCATCTATAATGCGCGATTTCCGTATCCGGTGGCCGCCATGCCTTCATCACCCAGCAGGGATCTCGAAACCTTCGACAACCCACAGCCAGAACGTGACTACACCATCCGCATTCGAGTACCGGAATTCACCTGCCTGTGCCCCAAGACCGGGCAACCGGACTTTGCCGAACTGCACATCGAATACGTCCCCCACCGACTGTGCATGGAACTCAAGTCGCTCAAACTCTATGTCTGGTCGTTTCGCGACGAGGGTGCCTTCCACGAGGCGGTGATCAATCGCATCCTCGACGATCTGGTGGCCGCGACCCGGCCACGCTTCATGCGAATGACCGCCGACTTCAACGTACGTGGCGGCATCTATACCACCGTGGTCACCGAATACCGCGACCCAGCCTGGGCCACTCCGGAACCGGTGCGCCTGCCCTGAGGCGGTGAACTCCCCTGTTCCCAAGAATCGTACGCACTCGCACGATCGATGCCAGCGACACCGTACACACGCAACTCGGCCATTACCCTCGGCATCCTCCGCCCATCCCCACACAGGCTGCTCAAAACAACGGCCGAACGACTGGTGGCGGGCGGTTCTGATGGCGGACGGCATCGGGGCAACCCGTGGTACTGCGCGCATCACTATCCTGTCTGCTAGTATCGGGCGCCCGAATTTCACAGCCAAGGAAATACCCCATGCGTGTATTGATCACCGGCAGCGCTGGTTTCATCGGCAACCAACTCACCCTGCGCCTGCTCGATCGCGGCGACGAGATCATCGGTGTGGATGCCCTGGACGACTACTATGATGTGTCGCTCAAGGAGGCCCGCCTGCACCGCACCTTGGCCTATCCCGGCTTCACCGACGTGCGTGCACGTATCGAGGACCGCGAGGCCATGACCGAGACCTTCGTAAAATACCGCCCCGACCGGGTGGTCAACCTCGCAGCTCAGGCTGGAGTGCGCTATTCCATCGAGAACCCGGCAGCCTACATCGACAGCAACCTGGTCGGCTTCGGTAACATCCTCGAAGGCTGCCGCCAATGTCAGGTGGAACACCTGGTGTATGCCTCATCCAGCTCGGTATACGGCTCGAACACTTGCATGCCCTTCTCGATACACGACAACGTCAATCACCCGGTCAGCCTGTATGCGGCGAGCAAGAAGGCCAACGAACTGATGGCCCATACCTACAGCCATCTGTACGGCATCCCCACGACCGGCCTTCGCTTCTTCACCGTCTATGGTCCCTGGGGACGACCCGACATGGCGCTGTTCCTGTTCACACGCAAGATCCTCGCAGGCGAACCCATACCAGTATTCAACTACGGCAAACACCGGCGTGATTTCACCTACATCGATGACATCGTCGAGGGTGTCATCCGTGTGCTCGATCACCCGGCCCAACCCGACCCCGGCTGGGACTCCAACCATCCCGACAATGCCAGCAGCCGTGCCCCGTGGCGACTGTACAACATCGGCAACAACCGCCCAGTGGAGCTGATGCACTACATCGAGACACTGGAGAAGTGCCTTGGCCACGAGGCCAAAAAGGAACTGCTGCCACTGCAGCCCGGTGATGTGCCTGACACCTATGCCGACGTGGACGACCTGGCACACGAATTCGGCTACAAACCCGATACCAGCGTGGAAGAGGGCGTGGCGCACTTCGTCGAGTGGTACAGGGATTACTATCGAGTATGAAGATCAAGGCGATCCCGCAACGGCCAACCTGAACAGCGGATGCCAGGCAGGTCAGCGTACATGGGTGATCAGGCGACACCACTTCCCGTAGCCTTGACAGTTGCCTGCCAACAACGTCAGATCATCACCCTCGGCCAGACGACATCGCGCGCCCACGAGCAATCGCAAGCCCACCACTTGCCGGGCAAGCCTCACCGTTCAACGTGCAGCGGGTACGATCCGTTGCGGGCGCCGCCAGATCCGCCAACGCATCGCCGGGCGCCAGTGCCAAGTCTGGCCTGCGGCATCGTACAGGATCAGCGATTCACCGAGCAGCGAGCCGAGCCGTTCGTCGAATCGCCGCAGGGCCTGACACCAGGCCACGAAATCGCCATCGAGTACGGCACGACCCGGATCCAGCTCGAGCCACAACCGATCAGGACCGGTCACCCGGGCACAGCGTAAGAGTCCGCTGAACAGGGCGTAGACCTCACCCTCCCACCCCGCCTTCTCCACAAACGGAGGAGAGGAGGGCTCTGCCAGCAACCTGCCGATCCGCCCGCCATGCACCAGCGGCAGCCTTCCAGGCCCACTGAGCCACAGACCATTGACCGGCCACAGACCGCGAGCCTCGCGTTCGGTGTTGACCGGCAGGCCGTGGAACAGCATCTGTACCTCATTGAGCAGAGCACGCCAGTAGCTGGCCTGATCACCTTCCGGCAGAAAGTGATCGATGTTGCGGCCGAGAACATCGGCCAGCGGATGGAAACATGCACGAGGCACCTGCTCGACGGCGAGATACCAGCGTTCCGGATGGGGCGCGAGCAATTCCAGCCCATTCTCACCGAAATACCGGTTGAAGGCCTCGACGAAGGCCGTGGCCTCTTCAGTCGATAACGACTGCGCATGAAAGTCGAGTGCCAGCAACCGGTCCCGGTCGGGTACCAAGTGCACGGGATGGGCGTGCAACAACACACGCGACACATCTGCATTCCCGACATCGGCCGCATGACACAGGGCAGCGGTCGCTACAGGATCGGCATCGACACCGAACAGAGCGAAAGCCGCCCCGGCAATGCTGCTGCCACCCTGCCCGCGCTCGCCACGCGCCAGCAGAGTCTCGAGCGCGGGCAGACACGGGACTTCTCCCACCTCGGCAAAGCGGGGGAAGAATCCCCGCAGACCTGGAACGATCAAGTGGATCAACTCAGGGCTTCGACCCGGATACGGGTGACCGACCCGTCAATGGCGTCGAGTGCCTCGATGCGCGCAATGGCATCGTTCATCTGTGCCTCGCGCACACGATGGGTGAGCATCACCACCGGCACCTCGGTCTCACCCTTGGCAGGCTCCTTCTGGTGTATGGCCTCGATACTGATACCGGTCTCACCAAGGATACCGGCCACTGCCGCGACCACACCGGGGCGATCCTGCACGGTCATGCGCAGATAGTAAGCGGTCTCGATCTTCTCGATGGGCAATACCGGCAGATCGGACAGCTCGCCGGGCTGAAAGGCCAGGTGTGGCACCCTGTTCTCCGGATCGGTAGTCAGGGTTCGGGTGATGTCGATGATGTCGGCCACCACCGCCGAGGCAGTAGGCAGCGAGCCTGCGCCCGCACCGTAATACAGTGTCGGCCCCACGGCATCGCCCTTGACCAGTACCGCGTTCATCACGCCATCCACGTTGGCGATCAACCGCCGCTCGGGGATCAGGGTTGGATGCACCCGCAGCTCCACGCCCTCGGCGGTCTTTCGAGTCACCCCCAGATGCCTGATGCGGTAACCCAGTTCTTCGGCCCATATCACATCCTGGGGCTCGATTCGTGAGATGCCCTCGGTTAGGCAGCGGTCGAACTGCAGCGGGATACCAAAAGCCAGCGAGGCGAGGATAGTGAGCTTGTGCGCAGCATCGATACCCTCGACATCGAAGGTGGGATCGGCCTCGGCATAACCCAGTGCCTGCGCCTCGACAAGCACATCGGCGAAGTCGCGTCCCTTGTCACGCATCTCGGTGAGAATGAAGTTGCCGGTGCCGTTGATGATGCCGGCAATCCACTCGATGTGGTTGGCCGCCAGACCCTCGCGCAACGCCTTGACGATGGGGATACCCCCGGCCACCGCCGCCTCGAAGGCCACGGTCACACCTTTCTCCCGGGCAGCGGCGAAGATCTCGTTGCCATGCAGAGCGATCAGCGCCTTGTTGGCGGTGGCCACGTGCTTGCCGTTCGCGATCGCCTCCAACACCAGCTCACGTGCCGGCGAACAACCGCCGATCAACTCGACCACGATATCCACCTCGGGCTCGCGCACCACCGAGAAGGCGTCGTCGCTCACCTGTACGCGATCCAGTCCTTCCAGCGCCGAGGGATCGTATTCCCGCGCCGTGGCATGGCTGACCACGATCTCGCGTCCGGCGCGCCGCGCAATCTCGGCGGCATTTCGCACCAGCACGTTGAGGGCGCCTCCACCAACGGTTCCCAATCCCAGCAGTCCTACCTTGACGGGTTTCACAGCCTTCTCTACTCCCGATTTTTGTTGCCTTGTCAGCCGGCCTCGGCAAGCACGCCATCGCGACGGAACATGTCGCGTATGCCGCGCACCGCCTGCCGGGTGCGATGTTCGTTCTCGATCAGCCCGAAACGCACATGGTCGTCACCGAATTCGCCAAAGCCGATGCCCGGCGAGACTGCCACCTTGGCATCGCGCAACAGCTTCTTGGAGAACTCCAGCGAGCCCATCTCGCGATACGGTTCGGGAATGGACGACCACACGAACATGGTCGCCTTGGGCTTTTCGATATGCCAACCGATGTTGGCCAGGCCGTCGCAGAGCACGTCACGGCGGCGCTGGTACATGCTGCGGATCTCCTCCACGCAATCCTGCGGACCTTCGAGTGCAGTGATCGCCGCCACCTGGATGGGCGTGAACATACCGTAGTCCAGGTAGGACTTGATACGGGCCAAGGCAGCGACCAGAGTCTTGTTGCCGACCATGAAACCGACCCGCCAACCCGGCATGTTATAGCTCTTCGACAACGAGAAGAACTCGACTGCAATATCCTCGGCACCCGGCACCTGAAGAATGGACGGCGCCTTGTAGCCATCGAACACGATGTCGGCATAGGCCAGATCCTGCACCACCCAGATGTCATGTTCCCTGGCAATGGCGATCACCCGCTCGAAGAAAGCCAGGTCCACGCACTCGGTGGTGGGATTGCCCGGGTAGTTGAGCACCAGCATCTTGGGCCGCGGCCAGGACTCGCGGATAGCGTTCTCCAGCGACTCGAAGAAATCATGCCCGGCACTCACCGGCACGTGACGCACATCGGCCCCGGCGATGATGAAACCATAGGGATGAATGGGATATGCCGGGTTGGGCACCAACACCGAATCGCCCGGCCCCATACAGGCCAGCGCCAGATGTGCCAACCCTTCCTTGGAACCGATGGTGACGATGGTCTGGGTCTCGGGATCCAGGTCCACGTGGTAGCGCCGCTTGTACCAGTTGCAGATAGCGCGACGCAGGCGTGGTATGCCCCGGGACATCGAATAGCGGTGCGTGTCACGACGCTGCGCCGCCTCGGCCAGCTTGTCCACGATGTGTTGTGGTGTGGGCTGATCGGGGTTGCCCATGCCGAAGTCGATGATATCCTCACCCCGCGCACGCGCCGCTGCCTTGAGTTCGTTCACAATGGCGAATACATAGGGCGGCAGACGTTGGATACGATGGAATTCTTCCATTTCGCGGGACGGCACGGGAACCTCGGCATGGCAGACGAGAAGCAAGCCCGTAACGCTACTGAGCGCCACCGGAATTGTCAATGAACCCACAGCCCTTCCCCCCGGAAAGGAGGCCCCTCCGCATGAAAATGATGCTCGACGACGTCGGCAATCTCAACCTGATCGGCGCCTATGCACCCGGCGATGCACGTATCCACGGCGAAACCTACACAACCAGCCTGCTGGTATGGCCCCGGCGTATCGTCACCGACTGTCCCGTCACTTCGATCGATATGCTGACACCCGCCGACCTGGCCCCCATTGTCGAGGGTGCCCCCGAAGTCCTGGTGATCGGTACCGGCGAACGCCAGCGCTTCCCCGACCAGGCAACACTTGCCCCGTTGATGACAGCGCGCATCGGCTACGAGGTCATGGACAACGCAGCGGCCTGCCGCACCTTCAATGTCCTGCTTGCCGAAGGTCGCCATGCCGCGCTGCTGTTGCTGACAGACCCCGACGCAAACTGAGCCCCGCCGATGCGCTGATACACCTGTCCGCCTGCAGCGATCTGATTCGTAGCCACACGAGAATCGCCCAGCACCTGGCCGCTGCAGGACTGACCATCACCAGCGACAACATCGGCTTCTGCCACATCGAGGACGCAAGTATCATCCTCACCCGGAAGGCTGGCGAAGACCCCGACCGACGCCCCGGAAATCTGACGATCCAGGAGACACGCAACCGGACTCAGTCCTCGCCGTCACACTCTGCCAGGTGATAACGGTGTGCCAGCGAGGTGGTCGAGCAGTCCACGACCGGGGGGCAACTGATGTCCTCGAAGTTCTGGAGGATATGACCGGCAAGTTGCTTACCCAACTCCACACCCCACTGGTCGAACGAGTCCACGCTCCAGACGACGCCCTGTACAAACACCTTGTGCTCATAGAGTGCGATCAACGAACCCAGAACACGCGGGGTCAGGCTGTTGAACACCAACAGATTGCTCGGCCGATTGCCCGGAAACGTACGGTGCGGCAACAGCGCGCGAATACGCGCCTCGTCAAACCCCACAGACTCCATCCTTGCGCGGGCTTCGGCCTCGGTACGGCCACGCATCAGCGCCTGCACCTGGGCGAAGCAATTGGCCACCAGTTTCTCGTGGTGCCCCGGCAGATCGTAGTGGCTGCACAGGGGCAGGATGAAATCGACCGGGACCAGACGCGTACCCTGATGCAGCAACTGAAAGAAGGAATGCTGCGCATCGGTGCCCACCGCCCCCCAGATCATGGGCCCGGTGTGATAGCTCACCGGTTGTCCGTCACGGGTCACCCGCTTGCCATTGCTCTCCATGTCGAGCTGCTGCAAAAAGGCCGGCAGGTGCTCGAGATGCTGGCAGTAAGGCACCACCGCGTGAGAGTCACATCCCCCGAAATTGAGATACCAGATACCCAGCAGGGCCAGCACGATGGGCAGGTTGCGTTCTGGGGGAGCCTCGACGAAATGCTCATCCATGTCGTGCGCACCGGCCAGCAATTCCTCGAAGCAGTCCATGCCCACGGCCAGAGCGATCGGCAGACCGATACTCGACCACAGCGAATAGCGCCCACCGACCCAGTCCCAGAACTCGAACATATTGCACACGTCGATACCGAAGGCACGCACTGCCTGGGTGTTGGCAGAGACCGCCACGAAGTGCCGCGCCACTGCTTCGTCGTTGTGCAGACGATCGACCAGCCAGCGCCTTGCCGACTCCGCATTGGTGAGTGTGTCCTGGGTGGTAAAAGTCTTGGAGGCAACCACCAACAAGGTGGTCGACGGATCCAGATGCTGCAAGGTACTGGCCAGATGCGCACCATCGAGATTGGACACGAAATGCACCCGCAAGTCGTCGCACTGATAGGGCCTCAGTGCCTCGCAGACCATCTTCGGCCCCAGGCTGGAACCGCCGATACCAATATTCACCACGTCACGGATCGGCTGGCCGGTATAGCCCAGCCAGCGCCCGGCACGTACGTCTTCCGAGAAGGTACGCATGCGCGAGAGCACAGAGCGGGTCGCCGGCATCACATCCTGCCCCTCGTGACGGTAGTCGCGGTAGCCGAGATTGCGCAATGCCATGTGCAACACGGCGCGCCCCTCGGTGGTGTTGACCTTCTCTCCCCGTACCAGACGATCGCCCCAGCGCGACAGTTCAGCGGCCTTCGCCAGATCGATGAGCAGCTTCATTGCTTTCTCATCGATAAGATTTTTGGAATAATCGAGGTCTATTCCGCAGGCTGACAGGCTGTACCGCTCACAGCGTTGCGGATCCCGGGCGAACAGGTCCCGCATGCGAATACCCCTCAGCGACTGCCAATGGCGCTCCAGCGCTTTCCATTCCTTCGTCTGGTCGATGAGTCCCTTGTCTTTCTGCATGACGGGCGCCTGAATGCGATGCTCTCCTGGGTGGAAACCGAGTATATCAACGCCCTGTCACGATGTGAGACAGCAACTGGAGTTTTCCCGATGACCGATTCCTTTGTCGAAGCCTGCCTCAGAAAAGACAAGGCCCTGCGTTCCCGGGTGCGTCTGATGGGCAACATGCTGGGTGAGGTGGTCGCGTCCCAGTCGGGAGAAGATGTGCTGCACCACATCGAGCGCCTGCGCAAGGGATTCATCCGCCTGCGCAAGGACCCGGATCCGGGCCGATTCAAGCGCCTGAAAAAGCTGATCGACCGCCTGCCCCCGCATACCCTGCGGCCGGTGATCCGCGCCTTCGCCACCTACTTCCAACTGGCGAACATCGCCGAAGAGAGCTTTCAGCACCGCCAGCGCCGGCTCGTGGCCTCCTCGGGCAAGACACTGTGGGAAGGTTCTTTCGACCAGTGTATCCGCCAGTTGCGTGATCGTGGCATCACGCCTGAGCAGTTGCAGGACCTGTTCGAGGACATGCGCTACATGCCGGTGTTCACCGCACATCCCACCGAATCCAAGCGCCGTGCCATCCTGCTGCAACTGCGCCGCACCTTCGAGGCCAACGAGGGACTGGACGGCCCTGCGCTCACCCTCGACCACAAGGACTTCTGGGTGCGCGCCCTGCGTACCCGTATCCAGACCCTGTGGAAGACCAACGAGGTACGCCCGGCCAAGCCGGACGTGCGCCACGAGATCCGCATGGGGCTGCACCACTTCAAGGCCAGCCTGTTCGATGCCGTCCCGATGATCTACCGTCGCCTGCAACATGCCATCGAGCGCGTGTACGGCAATCACCCCGACTACCATCACATCGAGCTGCCTGCCCTGTTGCGCTTCGGCTCCTGGATTGGCGGCGACCGCGACGGCAACCCCAATGTCACTGCCGAAATCACCGCCGAAGCCATCCTCACTGAGCATCGCACCATCCTGGAGTACTACCTGGAGCGTATCGACCTGCTGGTCGACGCCCTCACCCACTCCGAACAGTTCTGCACCCCCACGCCCGAGTTCAACGAGGCGCTGACGGTGGATGACGCCTATCGCAAGGCACATGATACGCGCTGGCCGGCACGATTTACCCACGAACCCTACCGGCGCAAGATCTACATCATGAAGCTGCGCCTGCTGCACACCCTGGAACGCGCCGCCGCGCGACTGGCGAGCAAGCCGACCGAGGACCTGCCGGTCGGCTACCACAGCGAGAACGACTTCATCCATGACCTCACCCTGATCCACGACTCGCTGGCCAGCCACGGTGACCGCGAGGCCGCCGAGACGGGACTGCTCGACCTGCTGCGCCTGGCGCGCACCTTCGGCTTCTACCTGGCACGCCTGGACATCCGCCAGGAATCGACGGTGCACACCGAGGCGGTGGCTGAAATCCTGTCGGTGCTCGGCATCGGGGCCGACTATGCCGCGCTCGACGAGGCGCAGCGCATGGCATTGATGGGCCGGCTGATCGAACAGCCGCCGGCACGCCCGGCGGCGGAGAAACTCTCGCCCATGACCCGCGAAGTGCTCAAGGTGCTCGACGTGGTGCGCGAGATGCAGGACAGCATCAGCCCACGCGTAATCGGACGCTATGTCATCTCCATGGCGCACCACGCCTCGGACGTACAGCACGTGATGTTCCTCGCCGCCCTGGCCGGGCTGACCGGCCGGCAGGGAGACGAATTCATCTGCCACATCGGCGTCTCACCACTGTTCGAGACCATCGATGATCTGCAACACATCGAACCGGTAATGAGCCACCTGCTCGACGATCCGGTGTATCGCCGCCTGCTCAAGGCCCATGGCACCCTGCAGGAGGTCATGCTCGGCTATTCCGACTCGGCCAAGGACGGTGGCATCGTGGCCTCGGCCTGGTCGCTCTACCAGGCCCAGCAACAGGTGATCGCCCTGGGCCTCGATCGCGGTGTGCGCATCCGCCTGTTTCACGGACGCGGGGGTACCATCGGCCGCGGCGGCGGCCCCACCCACCAGGCCATCACATCACAACCAGCCGGCACCGTGCTGGGCCAGATCAAATTCACCGAACAGGGCGAGGTGCTGTCGTACAAGTATGGCAACAAGGAGACAGCGGTCTTCGAACTGACCATGGGCCTGACCGGGCTGATCACCGCCAGCCTCGGCCTGGTACAGCCGGTGCCAAAGGATCCGCCGGCCTACGCCAGCACCATGCGACATCTGCAGGAGACAGGCGAACACCACTACCGCGAGCTGACAGAGCAGACGCCCGGCTTCCTCGACTACTTCTACGAGGCCACGCCGGTCAACGAGATCGCGCTGCTCAACATCGGCTCGCGCCCCTCGCACCGCAAGAAGACCGATCGATCCAAAACCTCGGTGCGCGCCATCGCCTGGGTATTCGGCTGGGCACAATCGCGCCATACCCTGCCTGCCTGGTATGGCCTGGGCAAGGCGCTGGACGACTTCTGCAACGCAGCCCCGTCCAACCTGGATGCCCTGCGCGACCTGTACCGCGAATGGCCCTTCTTCCGCGCCCTGCTCAGCAACACACAGATGGCACTGTTCAAGGTCGACATGCGCATCGCCGCCGGGTACGCTGAACTCGCGCAGAATCAGGAGAGCGCGCAGACCATCTACCAGAGAATACGCGAGGAATACGGACGTACCTGTCGGCGCATCCTCGAGATCGCACAGATCGACGAACTACTCGACGAGAACCCGTTGCTCAAGCGTTCCCTGCAACGCCGTGCCCCCTACCTGGACCCGCTCAACCACATCCAGCTCGCACTGCTGCGCCGCTACCGTGACGAAAGCCTGGACGAGGAAGAACGCGAACGCCACCTAGACCCGATCCTGCGCTCGATCAACGCGATCGCTGCAGGGATGCGGAATACGGGATGATTCACCTCATACCCAACACGGAGCAACGCAGCCCAGCCACTTGGCAATGGAACAGGCAGGCTGTCGGGTTCCGTGGCCATGTCTGCTACAGCATCCAAAACCATGATCCGGAAACGGGCAATAGGGCTTGCAGGTTGGAATCGAGTCGGTGTTCTCCAGTTTGCCGGAGGTTTCCCGCCGATGCCGCAATATCCTCTCCACGCTGTTGTACCCCCTGACTGACAGCGATGTTCAGGACCAGGCCCGCCGTTGACGCCCGTTGTCCTGCGCAAGTGGCGGCACCTGGAAGCGCAGCTTGAACGCCTCCCCGCCCAGCCAGCGCGCCAAGTCGTGCAGCAGATCGTCGCACAACACCACCTGCCAGGCATTGCCCAGGCGCAACAGGGCCTCGACGTCCAGCCGCCGGTAGCGGATCGCCACCCGAGTGCCGGCCTCCGCGCAATGCGGCTCGAGCAGTTCGCGCAGGCGCGCCACCACATCGACCACCGCCAGGCCCTGACGGCGTATCCAGGCTTCTTCGAGGGTGAGTTCCAGACCGGTGCAGAAACGCTGCCGGAAGTCTTCGAAGGGGTGTACATCGTCGGCACGGATCGACAGCCCGCCCCGGTACTCGTCGGGTACCAGAGACCCTTCGATCACCAGGATGCGATCGGGCGCGACATGATTCCGACAACGCTCGAAGGCCTCGGAGAACAACGTCGCCTCGATGCGCCCGCTTCGGTCGTCGAGCAACACCGAAGCCATTTGTCCGCGCTGGGTGTTGCGCCGCGCCACTGCGACCACCAGCCCGGCCACCCGCACCTTCTTGCCCGAGCGCCGGGCGCGGTTGCCCTGCACGTCATCCAGGGTGAGCTGGGCGATACCCGTGCCCAGCATCTGCTCGATCTGCGGCAGATAGCGGTCGATGGGGTGCCCGGTGAGAAACAGACCGAGGGTTTCCTTTTCACCCTGCAGGCGCAGCTGGTCATCCCATTCCTCGGTCTCGTCGGGGATCACGCCCAGGTCGGGCGCGGCATCCTCGGCCACCGGGTCACCAAACAGATCCATCATACCGGCCGAGCGATCCTGTGCCTGCTTCTCGGCTACCTTCAGCGCCAGCGGAAGATGGACCATCAGTGTAGCGCGGTTGGGGCCGAGCCGGTCGAGTGCACCGGCGCGAATCAGCGATTCGAGCACCCTTCGGTTGGCCTTCTTGAAGTCGATACGCGAGCAGAAGTCGAACAGGTTGCGGAAATTCCCGCCCTGGCTGCGCGCGGCCAGGATACTCTCGATGGCGGACTCACCCACTCCCTTGATCGCACCCAAACCATAAACGATGGTGTCATCGCCATCCACGGTGAAACGGTACTGCGACCGGTTCACGTCCGGCGGCTCGACCCTCAGGTCCATCTTGCGGCACTCCTCGATGAAGGTGACCACCTTGTCGGTATTGTCCATGTCGGAGGACAGCACCGCCGCCATGAAGGCCGCCGGATAGTGGGTCTTGAGCCACAGCGTCTGGTAAGAGACCAGGGCATAGGCCGCCGAGTGCGACTTGTTGAAGCCGTAGCCGGCGAACTTCTCCACCAGATCGAAGATCTTCATCGCCAGCTCAGGGTCGATACCGCTTTTCTCCGCACCCGCCTTGAACACCGCGCGCTGCTTTTCCATCTCTTCGGGCTTCTTCTTGCCCATGGCGCGACGCAGCAGGTCGGCGCCACCCAGCGAGTAGCCGGCCATCACCTGCGCGATCTGCATCACCTGCTCCTGGTAGAGAATGACACCGTAGGTCGATTCCAGGATGGGCTCGAGGCTCTCATGCTGGTAGTGCGGATCGGGATAGCTGACCTTCTCGCGCCCGTGCTTGCGGTTGATGAAGTTGTCCACCATGCCCGATTGGAGCGGTCCCGGCCGGTACAGCGCCACCAGCGCAGTGATGTCATCGAAGTTGTCGGGCACGAGCTTGACGATGAGCTTCTGCATACCCTCGGATTCGAGCTGGAACACCGCAGTAGTCTTGCCGGTCTTGAGCAGATCGAAAGATGCCTTGTCGTCGAGCGGGATGTCGCCGATCTCGATCGGAGACTGACCGTCGGTACGGCGCTGCACGTTGATGGTTTCCAGCGCCCAGTCGATGATGGTCAGGGTGCGCAGGCCGAGAAAGTCGAACTTCACCAGGCCGGCCTGTTCCACATCGTCCTTGTCGTACTGGGTGACCAGGTTGGAGCCATCCGCCTCACAGTACAGCGGCGCAAAGTCGGTCAGCTTGCCCGGGGCAATCACCACCCCGCCGGCGTGCTTGCCGGGGTTACGCGCCAGGCCCTCCAGCTTGTGCGCCATATCGATCAGCTGGGTAACCTCCTCGTCATCGCGGTAAGCATTGGCAAGGTCATCCGATTCCTCCAGCGCCTTGTCCAGCGTCATACCCAGGCTGAGCGGGATCATCTTCGCCACACGGTCGGTGAAGCCGTAAGGATGGCCCAGCACCCGGCCCACGTCACGTACCACTGCCTTGGCCGCCATGGAGCCGAAGGTGATGATCTGCGAGACCGCCTCGCGCCCGTACTTGCGCGCCACGTAGTCGATCACACGGTCGCGCTTGTCCATGCAGAAGTCCACGTCGAAATCGGGCATGGAGACCCGCTCCGGGTTGAGGAAACGCTCGAACAGGAGGTCCAGTGCCAACGGATCGAGATCGGTGATCTTGAGCGCATAGGCAACCAGCGAGCCGGCACCCGAACCGCGACCCGGCCCTACCGGCACGCCATTATCCTTGGCCCACTGGATGAAATCGGCCACGATCAGGAAGTAACCGGGAAAGCCCATGCTGTTGATTACTTCCAGCTCGGTGCGCAGGCGTTCGTCATAGGGCCTGCGCTTTTCGTCGAATCCGGGGTCATCGCGCCCAATGACCTGCCCCAGGCGCTCCTCCAGGCCGCACTGCGCCTCGGCCACCAGGTAATCATCGATCGTCATGCCCTCGGGCACCGGATAGTCCGGCAGAAAATTCTTGCCCAAGGTGAGTTCCAGGTTGCAGCGGCGCGCGATCTCGACCGTGTTTTCCAGCGCCTCGGGAATGTCGGCGAACAGATCGGCCATCTCCTCCGGGCTGCGCAGATACTGCTGCTCGCTGTAGCGGCTCACCCTGCGCGGATCATCGAGGGTTCGCCCCTCGTTGATGCACACCCGCACTTCGTGTGCCGGGAACTCATCGGCCTCCAGAAAGCACACCGCGTTGGTCGCCACTACCGGCACCTCCATGGCCGCGGCCAGTTCCACGCTGGCGTGCAGGCAGTCCTCCTCCCCGGGACTGCCGGTACGTACCAGCTGCAGGTAGTAGCGGTCATCGAACAGTGCCAGCCAGTGCGCTAGACGCTGCTCTGCCAGTATCCGGTTGCCGGCCAGCAGGGCACGGCCCACGTCCCCGTCACGCCCACCCGAGAGTGCGATCAGCCCCTCGCAGTTCTCGGCCGTGAGCCATTCGAGATCGACCATGGGCCGGCCCAGGTGCTGACCCTCCTGGTAGGTACGCGAGACCAGCTCGGTCAGGTGACGATAGCCGATATTGGACTGCACCAGTAGCACCAAGCGAAACGGCTGGTTGGTGTCCTCGGGGTTGCGCAGCAGCAAGTCCACCCCGCAGATCGGTTTGACCCCCGTTGCCATCGCCACCTTGTAGAAACGCACCAGCGCGAACATGTTCGACTGATCGGTGAGCGCCACTGCCGGCATACCCTTGTCCGCCACCGCCTGCACCAGCGGCTTGATATGTGCTGTGCCGTCTACCAGCGAGAACTCGGAATGGACGCACAGATGGACGAAGGATTGACTCATGATCTGGGACAGGACCGGTTGCGGACGAAAAGCGTGAGGATACCCTTCGACGACCGCCTGCGAAACGCCCAGGCCACATCGATCAGGCGCCGCATCATATGCAGCCGCACTTCTCCGCCACAGCCGTAACAAGACGTTTCATGACGCTCCCCCCCTATCGTCACATCCCGCTCACCCGTCATTCGGATCCTTGCCGGCAAGGATTGGGCCGGCCCGCACGGAGTACAAGGCAGACGATCACAGACAGCTCACGGTCTCAACTACCATTCAGAACACGGTGCACCGGCCCGAAACTGCGCCGGTGGATGGGGCTTGCGCCCAGTTCGCGCAGTGCTTCGAGGTGCCTGCGGGTGGGATAACCCTTGTGCCGGGCCAGACCATAACCCGGGTAGTGCGCATCCAGCGCCACCATCTCGCGATCGCGCGTGACCTTGGCCAGGATGGAGGCCGCAGCAATCGCGGGCTCCGAGCCATCACCACCGACGATGGCCGTGGCCGGACACACCAGCCCCTCGGGCACCCGGTTGCCATCGATCAGTGCATGATCCGGCGTCACGGGCAGCCCATCGACAGCACGCCGCATCGCCAGCAGACTGGCCTGAAGGATGTTGAGCCGGTCGATCTCCTCGACCTCGGCACGCCCCAGCGACCAGGCCAGCGCGCACTCACGGAGCTGCTCGAACAACACCTCACGACGTTTCTCCGTGAGTTTCTTGGAATCGTCCAGCCCGACGACAGGACGCGCCGGGTCGAGGATCACTGCCGCGGTCACCACCGGGCCGGCAAGCGGGCCACGGCCGACCTCATCGACGCCGCAGATCAGAGAAGGTTCCGGTGGATCGGCAAGGCTCACAGCTCCCGCACCACCCGGAATCCCAGATTCACGTCCAACTCATCGCGCAGACGCGCGCGGCGCGCGGCAGAGCGAGCATACACCGCAGCATCGAACCAGGAACCACCGCGCACCACGATCCACTTGTTGCGGCGACCAACCGGTGCGGGATGGGCACGCGGCAGGTTGGACAGCGAGTTGCACCAGTTCGACCCGGTCATCTCCCAGACATTGCCATGCATGTCGTACAGGCCCCAGACATTGGGCCGGCAGCTGCCCACCGGCAGTGTGTGCACCACCGGTGCGCAACCGGGCAGGTAGAAACGTTTGTTGTCGCGTGCCTCCTCGCAAGGAAAGCTGGCCTTGAAGTGCGCCTCACGACAATTCACCGAATCACCGAAGGCAAAGGGTGTAGTGGTGCCGGCACGACAGGCGTATTCCCACTCGGCCTCGGAAGGCAGGCGATAGCGCTGTCCAGTGCGCTCGCTCAGCCAAGCGCAGTAATCCTCGGCCTCACCGTGACGGATGTTGATCACCGGGTGACGGCCCTCACTGGTGATCAAATCCGACCGCCAGCGCCAACCGGTGACACGGGTGAAGGCCGCGAACTCCTCGGCAGTCACCGGACAGACACCGATGGCGAAGATCTCGGTGATCTGCTGGTAGTGTTGCGGCCCCTCACCCTCCCGGTGACCGAACTCGTGCTCGGGCGAACCCATTTCGAACATGCCGGCAGGTATCACCGCCAGCTCGGGCACCTCGCCGGCATCCAGCGGATCACGGAAGCGCACCGGCAGGCCAAACGCCTCGGCAGTACGTACCTGCAAGGCTTGGCGGGAGGCCTCGTCGAGATCGGGAACGAAGGGCAGACGATCGGAAATCAGGGATTGCAGGGACGACATACCAGCACAACGGTCTACCAACACGGCAGCGCATTATCGCCGATCCCGCATGCCCAACGAAAGTGCCCTTCCCCGCCATTCACGGGTCATGCATTCGGCCAGAGGGTGGGCCTCCTGCCGACTGGGAACTTCTTCCCACCGGGAACGCCAGGCAACCCGCTCAAGGATGCGATCCCTTGTCACGGGGGGCCTTGAGCATCACATCGACTTCGTGCCGCAACATCTCGCCATCCA
>JANEMA010000019.1 GCA_024510845.1 Gammaproteobacteria bacterium | reverse complement strand
GGCGGGGTGGGTATGCGGGGCACCCTGGGTCAGGGCACCGGCTCGCTGATGGTCAACGTCACGACCCACAGTTCCAAGCCCACCTGGTGGCTGGCCGCCAACTGGCAGCGGAATTTCTGACAGTAGGCTGGGCTCCAGCAGGCTGTTGAAATTCACCAGAATCCTGATGATGATCCAAACCAAGGCGGTGGGCTGGAAAGGCGGTGGCGGGTTCCGCTATTACCGCCTGGCGCCCTCGCTGCTGGAGAAGGACAAGTGGGGTAACTGGGTCATCAACCAGGAATACAACGCCGCCATGCTGGCCTAAGTGCTGTGCAAGCTGGAGGGCTTCACCTACGCACCGTCGGAAACCGTCTGGTGGCAGCACGGCCATTCCACCGAGACCGATTTCATCTGTGTGACCACGCAAAACCTGTCGGTGGTCCAGTTGCAGGCGCTGTCCGAGGAGGTGGGCGAGGGCCGCAGCCTGCTGGTGCTGTGCAGCGCTTTCCGCGGCATCAGCGCCGCCAGGGCCGCCGGGCGCTGGCCGAACCTGACTCTCAAGAAGATCCCCAGGGTGGTGCTGTCGCGCTGCGAGTGGGGCCACGATGACTACAGCCTCAACGTGCAGAATCTGCCCATGCTGGAGCCCGAGCCACCACAGGCAGCGCCCGGGAAAAAGACCCGCAAGAAAAAATCAGCCCCGGTCAGACGGCGCTGTTTGGGGGGGATGAATGACGGAGAAAAGGGTCATTGTCATTGCCGGCTCTCTGAATACCTGGGGGACAGTTATTTCAATGACCTGGCGGAGCTGCCCGATCTGGTATTGCTGATGGACGAGTCGCACCGCTACCGCGCCAGCGCGGGGGTGCGCGCCATCAATGAACTCAGGCCGTTGTTTGGCCTGGAACTCACCGCCACGCCCTTTGTG
The DNA here is from genome assembly GCA_024510845.1 of Gammaproteobacteria bacterium. GTDB lineage: Bacteria > Pseudomonadota > Gammaproteobacteria > Chromatiales > Chromatiaceae > MONJU. Next base: position 32,069 of record JANEMA010000019.1, on the reverse strand, counting down.
GAAAGCAGTCGCGGGCCGGTGTCGTTCAAGAACGTGGTGGTGGATTACCCGCTGGCCCGCACTCTGATCGAGCAGTCCATCGGGCGTGGCCTGCGTTTGCCCTATGGCAAGCGTACCGGCGTGAGCGCGGTGGACCGCCTCAACATGGTGGCTCATGACCGCTTTCAGGAGATCATCGACGAGGCCAACCGGGGTGATTCGCCCATTCGACTGAAACAGGTGATCCTGGAGGCGCCGGACAAGGACGAGGGTGTGGTCAGCGTGACTGTCACTCCCAGCGCCGAAGGGGCCCTGGGCCTGAGCGAGCCCGAGGTCACGAGTGCGGATGGCGGGCACTACGAATCTCCTGCGAGGGGGTGAAATGAGACCGCAGATCGAGTATCAGGGGGAACCTGTCGATCCCCTGGCGTGGCGGGGGCTGCAACCGGTGCGCCCCCGGGTGCTGGCCGATGCGGGGCAGGACACGCTGCGCAAGTTGTCGCTGCTGCTGCATGCCATGGCAGAGGGCTGGACCTGTCTGCCGCTCGATCCCCGTCTGCCGTCGTCGCGTCGGGAACGCCTGCTGCGGACCGCGGCCGCCGGCAGCCTGCTGCTGGAGGACGGTACGCGGCCGGTGTCGGCATCGCTGGTGTCGTCCGTGGCCGGTTTCCGGCTGCTGATCGCCACCAGCGGGACCCGCGGTGAGCCAAGGTTGGTCGAGCTGGACCGTCCGCGCCTGGAGGCGGCGGCCGAGGCCTCGAACCACCTGCTGGGCCTGCAGCAAGGCGACGCCTGGTTGCTGTGCCTGCCCTTGCATCATGTGGCGGCGGTGGCGGTGGTGGTGCGCTGTGGACTGGCCGGTGCGCGGGTGGTGGTGCAGGCGCGCTTTGCCCCGTCGGTACTGTTTGCGCGTCTGGCGCGGGGCGACATCACGCACCTGTCACTGGTGCCCACCCAGTTGTACCGGCTGCTGCGGGAAGATCCCGCCTTCGTGCCGCCACCGGCCTTGCGCGTGGTGTTGCTCGGGGGCGCGCCCGCCGAGGCATCGCTGGTCCACGAGGCCCTGGCGCGCGGCTGGCCGGTCTGCCCCAGCTACGGTCTCACCGAGGCGGCCTCGCAGGTGGCCACCTGTCATCCGCCCCCCGCCGAATGGTCTCCCGGGCTGGCCGGGCAGCCCTTGTCGCACGTGCAGGTCGCCATCGCCGAGGATGGGCGCATTCGCCTGCGCGGACCGAGCATCGCGCAACGGGTGATCGCAGCGGAGGGGGTACGCCAGCTGCTCGACGACGAGGGTTGGTATACCACCGGCGACCTGGGGCGCATCGACCCCGCGGGACGCCTGTGGGTGCTGGGGCGTGCCGACGAGGTCATCATCAGCGGTGGCGAGAAGGTGCACCCGGCTACCGTGGAGCGTGTGTTGCAGTCCTGTCCTGGCGTGGATGAGGTTGCGGTGGTCGGCGTGCCCGACAGCGAGTGGGGGGAACGCCTGGTGGCCTGCTACCGGGGTGAGATCCCGCCCGCAGTCCTGATGGACTGGGCGCGCGAGCATCTTGCCGGTGTGCACCGACCGTCGGCCTGCCTGGCTATCGAATGCTTGCCTCGCAATGCCCTGGGCAAGCTGTTGCGCCACCGCCTGCGCGAGGACGTTCAGTTGCTCTCGCAATAGCGCGACAGGGCCTGTCGCAGTGCCTCGGGCAAGGGTGCGGGGCGGCTATTGCCGGCGTCCACGAGTACGTGCGCCGTGCCGACGGTGGCGCAGAGTACCTCTTCATGCAGAAAGCGATACCCCAGGGTAAAGCTGCGTTCGCCGATGTGGCGCACGGCCACCACCACGTCGATCTGCGCGTCGAGTTGCAGGGGGGCGTGGTAGTCGGCTTCGGCGTGGACCACCGGCAGGCGATAGCGTTCCTCGGCGAGCAGCTCCACCAGCCCCCAGCCGATCTCGCGCAGCAGGGTCTCGAAGGCATGATGGGCGTGTGTGAAGAGGTGACCGTAGAACAGGATGCCGCCGGGGTCGAGCTGGTCGAAAGGGACGCGAAACCGGTGGAGGCGATGACTCATGGTGTGACTCCCAGGCCGGGTCGTGGATCGAGCCAGAGCCGACCGTCCTGCAGGCGAGGGGGTGGCGCAAGGTCCGTGGCCAGCCAGTCGGCGGTGGCCAGACCGTGAGCCAGATCGGGATCGGTCGGGCCGAGTGCCGCGGCCAGTTGGGCAGCCGCATGCAGGCCGATGCTGGATTCCAGGGTGGAGCTTATCACCACCCGCAGGCCCCGGGCCTGTGCCTGGCGCGCCAGTGCCAGGGTCTTTACGGGACCGCCGTGCACCATCGGCTTGAGTATCAGACGCCGTACCGGGGCGGCGCTCAACAGCCGGGGCCCTTCGGGCAGACGCAGGGATTCGTCGAGGGCCAGTTCGATGCAGGTCCCGGCCTGCAGTTCCGCGAGCCGTTCGGGGTGGGGGGCACGCAACGGCTCTTCCAGTGACTCGACCGGCAGGCCCTCGATCGCATGCAGGAACTGTCGCGCCTCGTCCGCGGACCAGGCGCGGTTGGCATCCAGTCGCAACAGCACATCACCCGGCAGGGATGAGCAGAGGCGTTCGAGCAAGCGGGCTTCCTGTTGCCAGGCGGTCAGCCCAAGCTTGCACTTGATCTGCCGGTGACCTGCGTCGAGGACCTGTTGCAACGCAGCCTCCGAGAGTGCGCCGGCCACGCCATTGACCGGAACCTGGTCGCCCGCCTCCACATGCAGTCGTTTGCGCATGGGCAGTCGCTGTTGCCGGCATTGCAGGTCGAGCAGTGCGGTGTGCAGCGCGCAGGCCACGGTGGGTTGCGCGGTGAGCAGGCGGTCTGCCCATCGCGTCAGTGTCGCGGCATCGCTTTCGCGTGGCAGTGCGTCCAATGCCTGTCCGGCGGCATCGGGATCCTCGGTGCCGGCGGCCGGCAGGGGAGCGCATTCGCCCCATCCGCAATCCTCGCCCTGCTTCAGCTCCAGCAGCCAGCCACGTCGTTCTCCCGGCATTGCATGTGCGGCTGGCCAGGGGTTGCGCAGGGCCAGGCGATAGAGGTGCAGGCGAAGCCGGAGGCGAGAAGAAGGCGACATTTTTTTATGCGCGAGACATCTTTATCAGGTTTGACAAATGTCAAGTGACGGGCAGGGCAAATACCACACACTGTTTCGTGCTGCTGCAACGGTCGCAGGGTCCGGGCAGACCGTGCGGATTGAACCACAGAACGGTGGGCACGTGCCGTTGTTCTGGCGGTTCGGCATCACTTTGGAATCTTGAGGAGAGCAACCCATGAAAGTACGCAAGCAGACGCTTGCCGCCCTCGTAGCCCTTGCGATGGGGGTCTTCGCCGGAGGCCAGGCCTGGTCTCAGGAGACGTTGAAGGACGTCATGAAGCGGCGTGGCCTGACCGAGAAGGACATCCTGGCGGCGTCCAAGACCTACACCCCTTCGGGTGGACGCGACGAGTACCTGGCCTTCAGTTCGGGTGGCCAGAGCGGACAGGTGATCGTGTATGGCATTCCGTCCATGCGCATTCTCAAGTACATCGGCGTGTTCACTCCCGAGCCGTGGCAGGGCTACGGTTTCGATGACGAGTCCAAGGCCGTACTGGCGCAAGGCCGGATCAATGGCAAGGACATCGTCTACGGGGATACTCACCATCCCGCCATCTCCGAGACCAAGGGTGAATACGACGGCCAGTATCTGTTCATCAACGACAAGGCCAATCCGCGTGTCGCGGTGATCGACCTGCACGACTTCGAGACCAAGCAGATCGTGGTCAACCCGCTGTTCCGGTCGGAGCACGGTGGTGCCTTCGTCACGCCAAACACCGAGTACGTGATGGATGCCACCCAGTATGCCGCCCCTTACAAGGGCAGTGGTTTCGTTCCGCTCGAGGAGTTCAACGAAAAGTACCGGGGTGGTCTCACCTACTGGAAGTTCGATCGCAGGGAAGGGCGCATCAAGCCCGGGCAGTCGTTCACCTTCGAGTTTCCGCCCTATAGCCAGGATCTGTCGGATGCCGGCAAGGGACCGTCCTACGGCTGGGGCTTCACCAACTCCTTCTGCTCCGAGCGTTACGTGGGCGGTATCGAGCGGGGACGTCCCCCCTTCGAGGCCGGGTGCTCTTCCAAGGACACCGACTTTCTGCACCTGACCAACTGGAAGAAGGCCGAGGAGCTGGTGAAGGCCGGCAAGATCGGCAAGAAGGTCAATGGCATGACTCTGATCGGGATCAAGGAGGCCGTGGCCAACGGCCTGCTGTATCTGGTTCCCGAGCCGAAGAGCCCGCACGGTGTCGATGTGGTGCCGACTGGAGACAAGATCGTCATTTCCGGAAAGCTCGACAGCCATACCTGGGTGTACGACTGGAAGAAGGTCCAGAACGCCATCGAGAACAGGAAGTTCGAGGGCAAGGATTCCTACGGCATCCCCATCATCGCCATCAAGGACGTGTTGCACAAGTCGGTGAACGTGGGCCTGGGTCCGCTGCATACGCAGTTCGATTCCAAGCCCTGCGTGGCCTACACCTCGATCTACGTGGACTCCATGATCACCAAGTGGGACTACTGCGAGGGAAAGGTGCTGGATCAGCTGCCCATCCACTACAACGTGGGTCACCTCATGACCATGGAGGGCGACAGCGTCAAGCCCGATGGCAAGTACCTGGTGGCACTGAACAAGCTGTCGATCGACCGCTTCAACCCGGTGGGGCCGCTGCATCCGCAGAACCACCAGCTGATCGATATCGGCGGCAAGAAAATGCAGCTGCTCTACGATATGCCGCTGCCCCTGGGCGAGCCGCACTACGTGGTAGCCATCAAGGCCGACAAGCTGAAGCCGGCGATCCGCTACAAGTCGGGATGGAACAGCCGCGAGGACAAGCGTTCGCCGTGGAAGACCCGTGCCGGTCGCGAGAAGGTGGAGCGTACCTGTGACGCCAACGGCAAGTGCACTGTGCACGTCTATGGCACCACCATTCGTTCGCACATCACGCCCGAGATCATCGAGGTCACCGAGGGTGACGAAGTGCATATCCACTTGACCAACCTCGAGCGTGCAGAGGACGAGGTACACGGCTTCGCCATGTTCGGCTACAACGTGCAGCTCTCGCTGGAGCCCGGCAAGACCGCGACGGCCAGCTTCGTGGCCGACAAGCCCGGGGTGTATCCCTACTACTGCACCGAGTTCTGCTCGGCCCTCCACCTGGAGATGCAGGGTTACCTGCTGGTGCAGCCCAAGGGGTACAAGGCCAAGACCGTGGGTCTGAAGGCCGGCACGACCTATACCGAGGCGGACTACAAGAAGCAGGTCAGGACCAACCTGGAGACCCAGGAGGTCATCAACCAGGTGGTCGGCTTCATCACCAGCCACAACTACAAGGACTTCCCGACCGTAGTTGCGCTGGTGGAAGACGCCACTGACCAGCTTGGCTTCGCCAAGGATGCCCGTGCCAAGGCCGAGGCGGCTGCCGCCAAGAAGGACTGGAACAATGCAATGCTCTGGGCCAACCAGTGGTGGCAGTATCAGGTCAAGGCCGCGGACCTCGGTTTGAGGGCCAAGACCTATCTCGAGGAACACGGCGCGAAGAAGATCAAGTGATCTGATGTGCGTCGCCCCGGGACCGGCCGTCTCGCCGGTCCCGGGGGTCTCATCCCTGATCCGGGGGAGGTTGTGCCTCCCTCCGCAGCCGGAGATTCAATCCATGTTCATCAAAGCAATCCGCCTTGCCGCAGTGTCGAGCCTGTTCGTCGCGGTGCTCGCCACCAGCGCCCGGGCTGCAGATGCGAAGAAGCTCTACATGACCTGCGCGGCCTGTCACGGAAAGGACGGCAAGACCACCCTGATGCCGCTCTACCCGAAGATCGCCGGACAGAACCGCGAATACATCCTGCAACAGATCAAGGACATCATGAGTGGCGCGCGGGTCAATGGTCAGTCACTGGCAATGAAGGGGGTGCTGGTCACCCCGGATGGCAAGCCGCGTTTCAGTGATGAGGACCTGGCCGCACTCGCCGATTACATCTCGCAGATGACGCCCTGAACTCGCGGGCGGTGGCAGTACCACGCACGTTGCGCACGGTTGTCGCAGTGTCGTCCCTCTTCTTTTCGTGCAGTAGACCATGAGCCAGTTCATGCGCTTCGTGTCGATTTTCCTTGTCCTGGTATCCGGCATGGCCAATGCCGGAGAGCATCGGATTCCGGATTTCGATCCGGACGATGCCGAGGAGATCATGGAAGTCTGTGCCGGATGCCACGGGATCCATGCCCAGGGGACCCGTGATGGCGAATACCCGCGCCTTGCGGGGCTGGCCCCCGCCTACCTGGCGCGCGAGATCCAGCTGTTCAAGGAGCGCAAGCGGATCAACATACCGATGATCCCCTATGCCAATGATCACGAACTCCCGCCGGAGGATGTGCGCACCATTACTGCCTATCTGGCAAGCATCCAGCTTCCCCGGCACATGAGTCCGCTGGAACCGGGGGCTGCCTTCGATGCCCTGGCGCGTCTGGAGGAGAGCAAGAAGGTACTCAATGTTTCCCATTATCCCGGTGACCCCGAGCGCGGAGGCAGGTTGTATCGCAAGGAATGCGGCAGTTGCCACGGGCGCCATGGCGAGGGGGACTGGGAAGAACACGTGCCCATGCTCACGGGCCAGCACAGCGATTACCTGCTGCGCCAGATCGAGAACATCCGCAAGGGAGAGCGCCTGCACGACGATCCCGAAGATGCGGAGCTGTTCCGCGAATACAGTGACCAGGACATTGCCGACATCCTGGCATGGCTGTCCTGGCAGGACGATTGAAGGCGTGGGATTGGCACTTGAGCAAAGTCAAGGGATGCCCGGTAGGGTGGTGCTAGCATTCTTGTCGTGTTGTTAAACCCGGTGAAATCTGACCTGCCTGGTGCTGCTTTTCCGGGTGATTCTGGAGGGTTCCATCTATGAAAATTCGAATCGTGACTTCCATGGCCGGCGTTGCGGCCACCCTGCTGCTCAGCAGTCAGGCCTTCGCCTGGCTGGAGCATGCCGGCGAGCGCGACGAGGCGCTCAGGCTCAAGCCCGACCACGAGAACGGGATCGAGGTGTTCGAGGTGTGCTCGGCCTGCCACCTGACCGAAGGCTGGGGCTCCAGGGACGGCACCTTCCCGCAGATTGCCGGACAACACCAGTCGGTGCTGGTCAAGCAGCTCGCGGACATTCGCGAGGGCAACCGCGACAACCCCACCATGTATCCCTTTGCCAAGCCCGAGTCCATCGGTGGCCCGCAGGCGATGGCCGATGTAACTGCCTACATCTCCAGGCTGCCGATGAACCCGGACAATGGCAAGGGGTCCTGGAAGCCGGGAACGCCGGAATGGAAAGAGGGGGAGCAGCTGTTCAAGGACAATTGCGTCAAGTGCCATGGCGAGCACGGCGAGGGCAATGCCGAGAAGTTCTATCCCAGGATCCAGGGACAGCATTACCTCTACATGGTGCGCCAGTTCCAGTGGATCCGCGACGGAAAGCGACGCAACGCCAACCCCGACATGGTCAAGCAGATCAAGACCTTTACCAACGACCAGATGAAGAAGGTGATCAATTACGTGTCCTGGATCCGGGTGCCCAAGGAAGACCTGGCGCCGTCGCCGGACTGGACCAACCCGGACTACGATTGAGCTGCATGCTCGGGGCGCGATACGGCGGCGCCCCTGTGCAGCCATGGTGAAAGAAGCGTCTCATCGCTTCGTTCGCTTTTTGGGGGCGACAAAAACCGCACGCATCGTTGGGTGAGATGGCAGCTCCGGTCCGATGCACATCGAGTGGTGACGACATGTCCAGGCGTATCCTGATATCCAATCTGCTCATGCTCGCCAGCCTGGTATTGCTGGGAGTCATCTATTTCTCCCCCATCTGGTGGGTGTCGTTGACGGCGCCGAACTATCCGGCCGAGTCCTTCCCCGATGGTGTGCGCATTCACTTCCACATGAACGGCGTGTTCAACGGCTGCAAGAAGGTCGCCAAGCGCGAGATCACCGAGGAAGAAGCGCTCGATTGCGTACACGAGATGGACACCATCAACCACTACGTGGGGATGTACCCCATCGCTGCGGGTGGGGTCATCGAGAAGGCCTTCTCTCCCTTTCTGCTTTCCTTGCTGGGAGTGATGCTGGCCGGTTTTGCCTGTACCCGGCCGAAACTGCGCATGGCCATCATGTCGGCCGGTTTCGCGGTGATCGCCATCTGGATGTACCTCTACTGGTATGGCGAAGGTGGCTTGAGTTACCAGCCGGCCGGCCATGTCGAGGCGCTGGTCAAGTCCATGGACCAGGATACCCAACGGGGTGAGGACAAGGAGCAGGGCGTCCTGGAGAAGCTGAAGGGAGCCGTTTCAGAGGACGCGGTGTCGGTCGAGAAATTTCGCTCCTCGGAAGACGAGATGACCAAGCGTCTGGCGGAACTGGGCAGCGAGCTGGTCACCGACGAAGGCCTGGGTGTCGAAGTCGATGCGAATGATGACATGGCCTCCGCCGATCCCAAGCAAGCCAATATCGCGCTGCTGCGCGGTACCTTTGGACGCGATCAGGCGCGCCGGCCCGAGGGGGAGCGCGAGGCCTGGAACGGAAGCGGTGCGCAGGTCCTGCGCTGGCACTACGAAAAGAGCCTGGGGCGCTATTTCAACAACCCTGCCGAGATCGTCCCCATGGCCAGCACCATGATCTCGGTGGCGCATGCCGTGTTCTGGGCCATCCTCGCGGCGATGGTGTGCCTGGTATGGGGGGCGCGCAAGACCGGAGGCCTGGTGTACTGGTTGCTGATCATCGTCCCGATGGCACTGCCGCTGTTCTTCATCATCGAGTATTCGGCCTGGCTGTGGTGGTATGGCCATCGCCTCAACGCCATGGGGGCCTTTACCGTAAAGCCCTTCATGCCCACCGTCTTCGGGCAGGGCAAGGTGGCGCAGTTCACCACCCATTCCTATCCCTATTGGGGGTTTTTCCTGATGCTCGTCAGTTCGGCATTGCTGGCCGTGGCCGCCCTGATCCGCCGCAAGGCATTCTGGGAGGGAGAGGGCGAGTGAAGTCGGCGTGCCTGATTTGGCAGGCATGCATGGCGTTGCTGCTTCAGGGAGCGGCGGTGGCGGGCGCCTTGCCCGCTTTTCAGGAGCTGGTCGATCAGACCCCGGAAGGCGGGACCCTGGTGCCTCCGCCGGGTGTCTATGCCGGGCCGGTGGTGGTGGACAGGCCCATGGTGATCGACGGCCAGGGCAAGGTCACCATCGACGGGGGTGGCAAGGGCTCGGTGGTGGTGCTGGATACCGATGGTGCCACGCTCAAGAGCCTGCACCTGACCCACTCTGGCGAATCGGCCAACGACATCGATGCTGGCGTCCAGGTACGCGGCAACTACGACGTCATCAAGGACAACGTCATCGACGACTGCCTGTTCGGTATCGACCTTCAGCAATCGAACAACAATATCGTGCGTCGCAATCGCATCAGCTCCAAGACGGAGTTTTCCCTGGGGCAGCGAGGCGATTCCGTGCGCCTCTGGTACAGTTTCAACAACAAGATCACGGACAACGTCACCGACAATGTGCGGGATATGGTGGTCTGGTACTCGGCCAACAACGTGATCGCCCGCAATCGGGGATCCAACAGCCGCTATTCCCTGCACTTCATGTACTCGCGCTACAACCTGGTAGAGGACAACCACTACGTGAACAACGCCATGGGGATCTTCCTCATGTACAGCGATTCGGTGGTGTTGCGCAACAACCATATCGCCCACGCCGTCGGGCCGACAGGCGTCGGGATCGGCTTCAAGGAGACATCGGATCTCACCATCGAGAACAACGAGATCCTCTATTGCGCCAGTGGTCTGTATGTCGATGTCTCCCCCTTCCAGCCGGACACCACCAACCGTTTCTCGGGCAACCTGATTGCCTACAACGGGATCGGCGTGCGTTTTCTCAACGACTGGAAAGGCAACATCTTCCGGGGCAACCAGTTCGTCGACAATCTCACCCAGGTGGCCGTCGGCGGTGGCGGTTCGGCCAGGCGAAACCAATGGGAGGGAAACTACTGGAGCGACCATGTCGGCTTCGACCGCAACCAGGATGGCGTGGGAGACACGCCATACGAGCTCTATGCCTATGCCGATCGCCTGTGGCAGGACCGTCCTTATGCGCAGTTCTTCAAGGGCTCTCCCTTGCTCGAGGTGCTCGATTTTCTCGAACGCCTGGCGCCCTTCTCGGAGCCGAAACTGCTGGTGCGTGACGAGCGCCCCTATCTCCATACGCTGGCCAAGGTCGAGGTGAAGGATGAGCCCAAGACCCTGGATGCCTTCGAGTTGCTGAAACAGAGCCTGGAGGAATAGGGCCATGAGCAAGAAAGCCCGTCTTGCCCCCGCGCAGCGTGCACGCCGTCGTTTCCTCGCTTCCCTTGCGTTGACGGCTGGTGTCGCCGGTGCCTCCTTGCTGGGTTATCTGCCGGTGACCTCGGGGCGCCTGGAACAGCGTCTGCGGCCACCGGGTGCCTTGTGTGAAGACGACTTCCTTGCGGCCTGCATCAAGTGCGGCCAATGCGTGCAGGTCTGTCCCGTGGAGGCGATCGAGCTTTCCGACCTGGACGATGGTTTCGGGGTTGGCGTGCCGCACATCCAGGCCCGTGACCAGGCCTGCGATTTCTCCTGCGATGGCCTGCAATGCGTGCTCGCCTGTCCGACTGGCGCCCTGATTCACGAGATTGCCTTTCCTTCCCAGGTGGACATGGGGGTCGCCAGGGTGGTGGCGCCGGCGCGTTGCCTGGCGGTGCAGGGAAAGGGGGTCGAGGGGACGGCCCGGGGCCCGGATTTCAAGGGACGGTTGCGCTATGCCGAGATCGACCGGTGGCATCCCCAGCCCGTCGCGGAGCACCCTTACGACCTCGAGCTGTGCGATCTCTGCGTGCGCCAGTGCCCCGTCGAGATCGGTATTGCGGAATGCGCCCGCGAGGACGAGAAGCGCCGCGAGAGCCTGGGTCGGGTCGCGCAGCGTCAGCCCGGTGAATGTCCCCCGCGCCATGCCATCGGGTTGAGAACGCTGGAGGGAGGTGACGGGGTGAAGCGCATGCAACCGGTGATTCTCGATGGCTGCGTCGGTTGCGGGGTATGTGAAATGATCTGTCCGGCCGAGCCGTCGGTGATTGTCATCGACAGCGAGGAGAGCCGGCGGAGCAGTCGGGGGATGCGAGCATGAGCCGTGTCATCGAGTCGTTGCGGGTATTGTTCGGTGGCGCCCCCAGGCGTGTCGACAAGAAGGACATGCCGGTCGATGTGCGTGAACTGCATCGCCAGAAGGCCGGCGACAAGGAGCGGATCGCCGCCCTTCGCGCCGAGCTGGCGCACAAGGCCGAGCATCCGCCGCCGGAGAAGAAGCGTCGCCTGCGCTGGGCCGTTCTCATCTCGGTCAATCTGTTGTTCGTGCTGTCGTACTACTTCGATATCCAGCTGCTGGAAGGGGCGCTCACCGCCTCGCGTTTTGCCGGTTTTCACCTTGCCGATCTCAATTCCGCCCTGCAGGTGATGTTTGCTTTCAAGCACGTGGTCATCAACCTGCTCATCGGCACCACCACGGTGTTCATCATGTGGTGGCTGATGGGCGGGCGTAGCTTCTGCTCCTGGGTCTGTCCCTATCACCTGCTGGCCGAGTGGACGGAGATGCTGCATCTCGAGCTGCGTGCCCGCGGCCTGGCCTGGGACATCCAGTTCGACCGGCGCGCCCGGACCTGGCTGTGGCTGTTGTTCGCCGCACTGGCCCTGGCAACCGGTTACACGGTCTATGAAACGCTTTCTCCCACCGGCATCCTCAGTCGGGCCCTGATCTATGGCCCCGGTGTTGCGCTGATCTGGGTGGCCCTGCTGCTGCTGTTCGAGATCTTCTTCTCGCGGCGCGCCTGGTGCCGTTATGCCTGCCCCATCGGTCTGACCTATGGCATCGTTGGCGCCATGTCGCCCTTCACGGTGCATTACAGCCTGCCCAACTGCTTTCACGAAGGTGAATGTCGCAAGGTGTGCCTGGTGCCGCATGTACTGGATACGGTGATCAAGGGACGGGCGGCCGCCATGGACGTGGACATCGGTGCCGATTGCACGCGCTGCCTGCGTTGCGTCGATGTCTGCCCGACCGGCGCGCTGAGTATCCAGTACAAGGGACTGGGAGACCTGCTTGTGAACGAATCCGGGAGCCGCACCTGCCAATGATCGAGTTGCGAGGAGTCAGCAAGCGTTTCCGTCGCCAGCGGGTGCTCAAGGGGATCGACCTGCGCATCACCCGGGGTGATCGTGTCGCCTTCGTCGGTTCCAACGGAGCGGGCAAGACCACCCTGATCCGCTGCGTGCTGGGCGAGTACCGGTGCGAAGGCAAGGTGGCCATCGGCGGCCTGTCACCGCGTGATCACCGCACCGAGGTGCTGCGGCGAGTCGGCTTCGTGCCGCAGATCTCGCCGCCGCTGAAGATGCCGGTGGGGCAGTTGATCGGTTTTTCCGCCGGCGTGTGCGACAGTGACCCCGAACGCATGTACGGGGTGGCGGAACGCCTGGGGCTGGATGCACGCGCGATCCGGCATCGTCCCTTCGATCGTCTCTCCGGCGGCATGAAACAGAAGCTGCTGATCGCGATCGCCCTGGGACGTGATTGCGACCTGCTGGTACTGGACGAACCGGCCGCCAACCTGGACCCCGAAGCGCGCCACAACTTCTTTCACCTGCTGGCCGAACGCAAGGCACAGGCGGCGATGATCATCTCCAGCCATCGCCTGGACGAGGTGGCCACCCTGGTGAACCGGGTGGTCGAGATGGACCAGGGACAGGTCGTGCTGGACGATCACGTGGCCGACGACGTGGCCATGACCTCGCTGCTGCGCGCGCGGATCGAACTGGCGCGTCCCAGCGATGCCTTTGCCGCTGCCATCCGTGGCTGGGGATTCGCCCCGCGTGACGAGGGGCTTTCCTGGGAGGGCCGGGTGGCCGGTGCGGATCGCCTGCGCTTTCTCGGCACCCTTTCGCGCTATGCCGCCCTGCTGCAGGGCATTCACCTCGAGGAGGCGGAACACCATGTGGCCTGAGCGACGGATCCTTGCCATTGCCTGGTTGCTGTCCCTGTCCTGGCTGTTGTCCGGTTGCTCGGGCGAGAAGGACAGCGGCCCGGTGGACGTGCACTGGGATCGCGAAGTCTGCGCACGCTGCGCCATGGCTATCAGCGAGCCGCACTATGCGGCACAGGTCCGCCTGGAAGAACAGGGCCGCAGCCGTGTGTACAAGTTCGACGACATCGGCTGCGCGGTGATCTGGCTCAGGGAACGTGCGCGGCTCGACGATCCCGGCGTGGAGATCTGGGTGAACGACTACCGCAACGGGCACTGGCTGGAGGCGCGCAAGGCCTGGTATGTGCCGGGCAAGGTCACGCCCATGGGGTACGGACTGGGGGCCACGCCGGAGCCCGAGGCCGGTGCGCTCGATTTCGCGGACGCGGTACGTCACCTCGATGAGGTCGAAGCGACCTTTCACGTGCACCGCGGCGGGGAGTCTCCCGCGTCTGGCACCGGAGGGGGCTCATGAAGCATCTTCTGCGTACCGCGCGTGCCGACATCAGCGAGTCCCTGCGTTCGCGCTGGTTCCTGATCTACAGCCTGATCTTCGGTGGGCTGGTGGTGGCGATGTTCATCTCGGGGCTCACCGAATCCCGCGTCATGGGCTTCACCGGCCTTTCGCGCCTGCTGGTGACCTATCTGCAGATCACCATGGCGGTACTGCCCCTGTTCGTGCTCATCACCACGGTGCGCTCGGTGGCGGGTGATCGCGAGGCCGGCATCTTCGAGTACATGCTGTCCCTGCCGGTCAGCCTGGCGAGCTGGTTCTGGGGCAAGCTGCTGGGGCGTTTCCTGGTGGTGTTCCTGCCCGTGCTGCTCGCCCTGGCGGGTGCCGTGGTCTGGGCCATGTTGAAGGGCGTGGATATCCCCTGGGGGCAGGTGGGGTTCTATACCCTTTTCCTGATCGCACTCGCGTGGTGTTTCCTGGGCATCGGCATGTTCGTCTCCACCCTGGCCCGTTCATCGGATATCGCCACCGGCGCGGCCTTCCTGGTCTGGTTGCTGCTGTTGCTGTTCCTGGATCTGATCCTGCTGGCGGTGCTGATCCGCGAGGGCATGCCAGCGGAGGCGGTGATCGCCATCGCGCTGGCCAACCCCCTGCAGGTGTTTCGTATCGGGGCCATGCTGCTGTTCGACCCGCAGCTGGTGATGCTGGGGCCGGCCGCCTACGTGATCCTCGACCATGTCGGTGAACAGGGCTATCTGGCCTGGGCGGTTGCCTATCCGGTCGCTCTGGGCAGCCTGTTCGCCTGGCTGGGGTATCGCCTGTTTCGCCGGGGCGATCTGCCCTGATGGTGCGCCGGGGCTTCGATCGCCGCTGGTTGGCGGTCCTCGCCCTGTTGGGGCTGGTCGTGATCGGCGGGTACGGATGGTGCTGTCGGGCCGAGCCCGAACGGGTGGTGCTGGCGCTGGATGCCTGCGATATCCAGCAGGGCGCCTGCCGGCGCGAGCTGCCGGGTGGAGGCGAGCTGGTATCCGAGATCCTGCCCCGGCCGATCCCCGTCGCACAGCGCCTGCGCCTGCGCGTCCGGTTGCGAGGCGTGTCGGCAGAACGGGTCGAGGTCGATTTCTCCGGGGTCGATATGCGCATGCTCTACAACCGGCCCCGGCTGGTCCCCTTGGGAGAGGGACAGTTCGAGGGTGAGGCCTCGCTCTCGGTGTGCATCCGTCAGCGCATGCGCTGGGAGGCGAGGGTGTTGCTGCACCTTCCGGGGCGTATCATCGAGGTTCCCTATCGTTTCGATACCACAAGATCCTGAGGCATGCCGCGATCATCCGCCAGATCCCGTTCCGCGACACCGGTATGGTTTGGCCGTCTCGGCCTGGAACTGCGCCGGCTGGCCTCGCCGCTGCTCGTCTCCACGCGGGGCCTGCTGTCGATCACCTTCGAGATACCGCTCGATCCCCTGCCGGTGCCTGGAGAGGCGTTGCAACCCTGGTGCTTCTGGGAGCGCCCGGCCGACGATCACCGTCTGCTGGGGCTGGGTGAGGCCCTGCGCCTGAGCAAACGGGGAGACGGCCGTTTCACCCGTCTGCGGCAATGTGTGGCAGAACGAGAGGCCGGCTGGATCCACATCGAACAGGGCCAGGCCAGGTGCCAGGCGCGCGCCTTCCTGGGTTTCGCTTTCGACCCCGTCGATCCCGGCGAAGGCCCCTGGGAGTCTTTTCCCAATCTGCTGTGGATCGTGCCTTCCTTGCTGCTGGAGTGGCGTCGCGGCTGTTGCAGTCTCACCTTCAGCCAGGATTGCGCGCGCCGCGAAGCGCCGGCCCGGGTGATCGATCGCTGGATGAGGTTGCTCCTGCGCCTGCTCGAGACCAGCGATGGAGCGGCCACTGCGGCACCGCGTCTGCTCGAGATGCGGGAGGAGCCTTCCGGCGCGGCATGGTCGCGCGATGTGGCCGAGGCCGTGGCGGCCATCCGCGATGACTCGTTCCTGCACAAGGTGGTGCTTTCGCGCACCCAGCGGCTGCGCTTCGATGGCGTGCCCGACAGCGCCACGCTGCTCGACCGGCTGGCCGGTGATTTCTCGGGCTGTACCATCCTGGGGGTGCGCCTGGGGCAGGCCACGTTGCTGGCGGCCACTCCGGAGCGCCTGCTGTCCATGGCGGGTGGGGAGGTCTGCAGCGATGCGATCGCCGGGACCCTGCCTGCGGATGGATGGCCCGAGGGCGAGGGCATGCGGCACCACGAGCACCGCCCGGTGGTGGAGGCGGTGTGTGCCGCGCTCGGTCGCTGGTGCGATACGGTCGAGGCCGAGGCGCAACCCACGACCCTGAGCCTTCCGGGCCTGGCGCACCTTGCCACGCCGGTACGTGGGCGCCTGTCCCCCGAGGCCGATGTCCATGACCTGCTCGAGGCCTTGCATCCCACACCGGCGGTGGGTGGGGTGCCACGGCAGGCGGCCATGGCGTGGATACGCGCGCACGAACGGCACGCGAGGGGGTGGTACACCGGCGGTTTCGGTTGGGTCGGAGATGGTGACCGTGCCGAACTGGCAGTGGTGTTGCGTTCCGGCCTGCTGCGTGGCACACAACTGATGCTGCATGCCGGTGCGGGCATCACCCGGATCTCGCGCCCCGCCAACGAGCTGGCCGAGACCGAGCTGAAATTGCGCACCCTGCGCGACCGCCTGCTGTCATGAGCGATCTCGGGCGGGTCAATCTCGAATGGGCGCTGGCCCTGCTGGATGGGCTGGCCGGCGCTGGCCTGGAGCAGGTGGTGATCTCGCCTGGCTCGCGCAGCACGCCCCTGGTGCTGGCCGCCGTTCTCCACCCGAGGCTGCAGTACACCGTGATCCTGGACGAGCGCTGTGCTGCCTTCACCGCGCTGGGCATGGCGCGGGCTTGCGGACGTCCGGTGGCGCTGGTGGCCACCTCCGGTAGTGCGCCCGGCAACTGGCTGCCCGCGGTGATGGAGGCCGACGAAAGCAGCATCCCCCTGGTGTTGCTCAGTGCCGATCGCCCCTGGGAGCTGCAACGCTGCGGGGCCAACCAGACCACCGACCAGGTGGGGCTGTTCGGTAGTCGCGTCAGGGTCTTCCAGGTGCTTTCCGAGGCAGCGGAGAAGGAAGGCCAGCGGCGGCGACTGCGCGCGCTGGGCCGCCAGCTGGTGCTGGAGTGCCAGTGGCCCCGGCCGGGGCCGGTGCATCTGAACCTGCCCTTCCGCGAGCCCCTGGTCCCCGCCGGCGAACTGCCGCGGCCCGAGGCGGGCGAGGTGCGGCCCCCGGCGTTGCCTTCGCTGTGCCCCACGCCGGCCCTGCTCTCCAGGCTGCTGGAGTGCCTTTCCGCCGGTCCCGGCCTGATCCTGTGCGGGGAGGCGGGTATTCCCCTCGATCCCGTGCCGAACCTGGCCGAGGCACTGGGCGTACCTCTGCTGGCCGATCCCCTCTCCGGGCTGCGCTTCACCAGAAGCCCCTGCCCCAACCGGATCACCGCCTATCCCCGCTTCCTGGCATTGCCGGAGCAGGTGGAGCCACTCCGGCCCCACTGGATCCTCCAGTTCGGCAACCTGCCGCTCGCCGCCGCTCTGCGCCAGGCGCTGGAGCAGTGGGGCGTGGAACACCACTGGGTGGTCGATCACCGCGGACGTCGCATCGACCCCCTGGGATTGGGGGTGGAGACGCTGCCCGTGGATGCGCAGGCGCTTGCCGAGGCACTGTGCCGACGGTACCCCGACCGGGCAGAACCCGAGTGGCTGGATCGCTGGCACCACGCGGAGAAGGAGGCAGGGGAGTTGCCGGTCGAGGGGCAGCTGGTGCGGCAGGTGATGGCGACGCTGCCCGACGGCAGCCTGCTGTTCAGCGGCAACTCCCTGGCCGTGCGCTGGCTGGACGCCTGGTCGGGGCAGGGTACACGCCATATCGCCATCCACGGCAACCGGGGGCTGAGCGGCATCGACGGCAACCTCTCCACCTACATCGGCATGGCCCGGCTCTGGAACGAAGAAGGCCGACGCCTGGCCCTGATGGGTGATCTCACCTTCCAGCACGACCTGGGGGCACTGGCCAGTACCGCCGGGCTGGACGCCATGGTGGTAGTACTGCAGAACGGTGGCGGCGGCATCTTCGACAGCCTGCCCCAGCGCCACCTGCCGGCATTCGAGACCTGCTGGCGCACCCCCCAGGCCATCGACCTGACCGCGCTGCCCGGCCTCTTCGGCGTGGGTTTCCAGCGGGTGGAGTCCGTCGGAGAACTGGGTCCGGCGCTGGAGTCAGCCTTCGATCGGGGCGGTTTCCAGGTGGTGGAAGTGCTGCTCCCGGGAAACGATGGACGAGCCTCCTGCGGGTAGGAGCAGCGTCTCCGCCGCGAACATTCGATTCGGAACGGTTCGGCCCGGCAAGTGGAGATGGTTCGGTTTGAGGCAGCCTGAGATCTTTGTGTTCTTCGATTTCTTTGTGGTTTGTCCCCTTCCAGCTTTCCCCGCAAGCGGGGGAGGAGTTGAATGGGAAGCGAGCGCCTCGGCAAGGCGCTTGCCCCTGAGGCGCAACAGGGCTGCTTCCAGCAACGCCCAGTGTTCGGCTTCGGTATTACCGCCATGCCGCGTTACCCGTTGCTTGAGCGCATCGACGATACATGGGCCCAGGTTTCCGACGACGAGACTGGCCATGACGCTACTTGACTGATCATCCAGGACGGGTGATTGCCGATGGCGCCGTCAGGCGGTGATGCAGTCGATCGCATCGAAGGAAAATTGCGAGGAAACGCCGGCCAGTGGAACAGATATAATTTTCTGCCCCGTCCCCCGCCAGAGAGTGCCCCTTCATGAATTGGCAAGCCGTGCCCGACCGGGTCTACCAGGACATCCTCTACGATCATCACGAAGAAGGCATTGCCCGCATCACCATCAACCGGCCGGAGGTGCGCAATGCCTTCCGGCCACGCACGGTGAGCGAGCTCATGGATGCCTTCGCCCATGCGCATCACGATCCGGACATGGGCGTCATCGTGCTCACCGGCGCCGGCGACAAGGCTTTCTGCTCGGGCGGCGATCAGAAGGTGCGTGGCGACGACGGTGGATACAAGGACGAGCAGGGGGTGCACCACCTCAATGTGCTCGACCTGCAGATGCAGATCCGCCGCCTGCCCAAGCCGGTGGTGGCGATGGTTGCCGGCTATGCCATCGGTGGTGGGCATGTACTGCACCTGGTGTGTGATCTCACCATCGCCGCCGACAACGCCCGCTTCGGGCAGACCGGCCCGCGGGTGGGTTCCTTCGACGCCGGCCTGGGTGCGGGCATCCTTGCGCGTACCGTGGGCCTGAAGAAGGCCAAGGAGATCTGGTTCCTCTGCCGCCGGTACGACGCACAGGAGGCCCTGGCCATGGGGCTGGTGAACGCCGTGGTGCCCCTGGAGCGGCTCGAGGAGGAGACCCTGGACTGGTGCCGGCAGATGCTCAGTTACTCGCCCACCGCCCTGCGCCTGTTGAAGGCCGGGTTCAATGCGGATACCGATGGCCTGGCGGGTGTCCAGGAACTGGCGGGCAATGCCACCGCCCTGTTCTACATGACGGCCGAGGGCCAGGAAGGGCGTGACGCCTTCCTCGAGAAGCGCCCGCCCGATTTCCGCAAGTTTCCGCGTCGCCCCTGAGATGTCGCCGCTCACTGCCTGGCTGGCGGCCATTCGGCCCCGCACGCTCGGGCTCTCCGTCAGCCCGGTCCTGCTGGGAACGGCCCAGGCATTCGCCGAGACAGGGCGGGTGCATGCCGGGGTCTTTCTCGCCACCCTGCTGGCGGCCCTGCTGATCCAGATCGGCACCAATCTGCACAACGACGTGGCCGATTTCCTGCGCGGCACCGATACCCCGGAGCGCCTGGGGCCGGTGCGCGCGACCGCACAGGGCTGGTTGAGTCCGCAGGTGGTATCGCGCGCTGCGGTCCTGGCCTTCGCGCTGGCGCTGGTCACCGGTCTGTTCCTGGCCTGGGTCGGCGGCTGGCCGATCGTGGTGCTGGGCCTCGTCTCCCTGGCCGCCGGGGCGGCCTATTCCGGCGGGCCGTGGCCCTTGTCTTCCCTGCCAGTGGGCGAGCTGTTCGTGTTCCTTTTCTTCGGGGTGGTGGCGGTGGCCGGCAGTCATTATCTGCAGACCGGGTACTGGAGCCCCCAGGCCCTGCTGGGTGGTGCCGTCCTGGGACTGCCGGCCGCCACGGTACTGCTGGTCAACAATTTTCGCGATCGCCATGGTGATGCGCGCGCTGGTCGTCGCACCCTGGCGATCCTGTTGCTGGCGCCCGGCAGCCATCGGGCGTATGCCGTGATGATACTGGCGCCCTTCGCCCTGTTGCCGGGCTTGCTCGCCTGGCCGGCCTGGCTGCTGCCCATGCTCCTGCTGCCCCGGGCATGGCGCCTGGCACACGACTTTTGGCATGCCCCCGATGGACAGGCATTGAACCCGGTGCTCGTACGCACGGCGCGTTTCCAGTTCTGGTTGGGAGTGAGTATTGCGGTGAGTCTGTGGCCGGGCATTCCCGCATGCAAGCGAGTCTTCGATTCCGTGAAAGATTTTGGGATATCCCAGTCCCCAAAATCGACTCGATCTTCGACTGTCATTATGGCCCCGGCCGCCCGCCGTCCCCGCCTGAAGGTGGTGGACATGTTCCGTGCGCTCGACGAGGGGCGCATTCGTGCGATCTGGATCATGGGCACCAATCCGGCGGTGACCTTGCCCGACAGCAACCGGGTGCGCCGCGAGGGGCGGTGGCACTACGAACTGGCCGGCGAGGAGGCCCCGCAGGACTGGGCCGCGTGCGCGCGGCGCATGCTGATCGATGACACGGGCGGGCAGGTCGCCCGGGCCGAGCTGTTCAACACCGCCGTTTCCACCTGCCGTGCCGCGCTGTTCGACGGCGAGCGACTCGAGGCCTGCATCTTTATCGGCCCCGATTTCCAGCTGTCCGAACGCGACTGGCTGGTGCGCCTGTTCGCCGAGATGGTGCAGGGCAGTGGTTGATCCTCGGCTGCAGTTCGGCGATTTCCCGGTGCCGGTACTGGGCCTGGCGGCGCGCTCGGGCACCGGCAAGACCACCCTGCTCGAACGCCTGATCCCGGCCCTGCGCGCCGCCGGGGTGCGCGTGGCAGTGATCAAGCATTCGCATCACGACATCGAGCTCGACCGCCCCGGCAAGGACAGCCACCGCCTGCGCGAGGCCGGGGCCGACCAGATCATGCTCGCCTCGCCGTACCGCAGCTTCTGGGTTGGCGAGGGCGATGGAGAAACACTGCCGCCGCTGCCCGAACTGCTCGACCGCCTCGACGTCGGGTGCATCGATCTGGTGTTGCTTGAGGGTTACCACCATCTGGCGCATGCACGCATCGAGGTGTATCGCGCTGCCTGTGGCAATCGACCGCTGGCTCCGGATGATTCCCATGTCATCGCCGTGGCCGCCGACACCACACTCGACCTGCCGCTGCCCGTGCTGCCGTTGAACGACACCGAGGCGGTACGCAATTTCGTGCTGGGGCTGCTGGCCTGAAAGGCGAGTGGGCCGTTCCCTGATCTGCGACAGGGCGCGCAGCCGGCCGTCCGCGTATCATTCGTCCCATGAAACAGACGATCCAGGACACGACGAACATCCGGCGGGTAGCGGTCTGGAGTGGCTGGCTGCGGCTGAGCCACCTGGTGGTGGGGAGCGCTGCGCTGGTGCTGATGGTCACCGGCTGGCTGATGCGCCACGCGCCTTCGGTCGAGATCGTTGCGGTGGATTGGCATTACCTCGCTGCGGCGCTGCTGGTGCCCGGCATGGCATTGCGGATCTGGTTGCTGTTCTCCGGCCGGCCGGTGGAGCGCGGTTCGCAATGGATGCCGGGTGATAATGAGTGGCACGCGGTGGCGCAGACCCTGCGTTTCTACCTGAGCCTGGGACGTGCGCCACTGCCCCGCTGGTATGCGCACAATCCCCTGTGGAAGCCGTTGTATCTGCTCTTGTATCTGCTGCTCGGGGTGTTGCTCGTCACTGGCGCCCTGTATGACCAGCGTCCCCTGTTTGGGGGCGTCTATCTGCCCGATGTACATCGCGTGTTCGCCGTTGCCGTAACCCTGTTGGTGATCGCGCACCTGATCACGGTCTTGTGGCACGACTGGAAGGGCCAGTCGGACGACGTCTCGGCCATCATCAATGGTCACCGTCTGTTCGTCACCGAGCGGTCGGGATCTGGTGTGTCCGGTCTGCGCGAGACGGTGATCTCGCCGGACCAGATCGGGCGACCGCCACGCAACGACTGATTGCCCCCTGGCACGTTATAATATGGTCGGCGCAATCACTGGAGCCCGCCATGAGCAGCAAGCCCTTTCCGATCGAGCGCACCCTCACTCCGCCGGCGACCTTTCGCGAGGTCAGGCCGTGTACCTTCATCCACGAGCGGCCGAACACCCTGCCGGTGGACTGGTGCGAGGAGATGATCCGGCGATTCGAGGCACATCCCGAGCAGCAGAACCCGGGCCGCATCGGCCAGACCCAGGGTCTGGATACCAGTGTCAAGCGTACCATGGACCTGGTGGTGAGCAACAAGCCCGAGTGGCGCGACGTGGATCAGCTGTTCTTTCGCTGCATGGCGGCGGCGATGAAGGAGTTTCGCGAGGCCTTTCCGTTTTTCAAGGGGCCCTTCAAGGACATGGGCTACCAGATCCAGCGTTACCTGCCGGGCGAGTACTATCACTGGCACATCGACGGCGGCAGCCACCAGTTCGCCGATCGCCAACTGGTGGCCCTGTGGTACCTGAACGACGTGCCCGAGGGTGCGGGCGGGTGCACCCAGTTCCTGTACCAGGATGTCAGCGTACGTCCCGAGCAGGGCAAGATGGTGCTCTTCCCACCCTTCTGGACCCACGAGCACCGCTCCGAGGTACTGCGCGAGGGCGTCAAGTACATCGCCACCACCTGGGTGCTGTTTCGTTGATGGAGCGTCTGCTGGCCATCGTCGAGCTGGGTGGCTATCCCAACCTGGTCCCGCTGTACCAGTCGCTGGGCTTTACGGTGGACGTGGTCAACTCGCAGCGCAAGGCGCGCGGCTACCTCGAGAAGACCGTGCCCGATCTGATCGTCGCCGAGTACAACGCCCAGTCCGATTTTCGTGACCGCAGCTCCAACCTCGAGACCCTGATGGCCAGCTTGCAGAAGCTGCCATCGGTGAAGCTGCTGGTATTCCATCTGTCCGAGCATGCCGAGCGCTTCGCGTGCTTTCGTGCCTTGCACCCGGTGGATGTGGCCATCGAATTTCCGGTCACCGAAGCGAAGGTGCGTGCTGCGATCGGGCAGCTGATGGAGACGAATGCCGGCGGGGATTGAGGCTCGCTTTTGTCTTTACTCTTGGGTGGGATTTGGGCTACGGCTCTATTCGGGCTCGATCCAGTCCACCGGCTTGTGCTGGTAGTCGAGCAGTTTGTTGGCGAAGTAGCGGTCGCCTGTCTCGGGATCGATGCGATTGCCCTCCAGGTCTACCAGGGGCAGGTCGTACTCGTTCCAGCCGCGCAGGCCGGTCTTGAGCGAAGTGACGTACTTGTAGCCTATCTGCATCAGTGTCCAGGTGACGAAGACGCTGCGACTGCCCGAGCGGCAGACCACGACCACCTGGCGGTTGCGTGCCTTGACCAGTTTCGGTTCTGTCTCCTCGTGATCCCATTCCACGGCGGTCTCGATGATGCCGCGTGGCACATTCAGTGAGCCATCGATGTGCATGGTGTCGTACTCGTGGGTTTCGCGTACATCCAGGAACAACAGGTCGTCATCCTGCTCCATGCGTTCCTCGACGTCCCAGGGAAAGCATTCCTCGATGTGTGGCGTGATCTCGGCTACCAGGTCTTTGTAGGTCTTGCGTTTCATCTCGTGTGATCTTCGAACAGGAGGGGTGGCAGCGTATTCTACTAGTTGCCCACCTTGCGTTTTCGGTTTGTGGAGGCTATACCCGGTAAGAGGGCACAGATATCGGGAACGGTGATGTCGGAAGGTGGGTACTGGGATCGGATCTACACGGTCAGAACGGACGAGGATCTGAGCTGGTTTCAGCGGTTCCCGGAGCGTTCTCTGGCGTTGATCGAGCGTTTCGGGCAGGGCTGTTCGGCGCGAATGATCGATGCTGGAGCAGGAATCTCGCCGCTGCTGGGTGAACTGCTGCGGCGTGGTTACCGTGATCTCTGGTGGCTGGATCTGTCATCGGCCGCCCGGGCTCGGGCGCAGCATCAGTTGGGTGAGCAGGCCGAGCACGTACACTGGGTGCTGGGTAGTGTCACGGGTGTGGCATTGCCGATGGCCAGCTTCGATGTCTGGCACGATCGTGCCGTGTTCCATTTTCTCGTCGGGGAGGTCGGGCGCTCGGCCTATGTGCAGACGGTGGCGCGAGCACTACGCCCCGGTGGGCACCTGATCATTGCCAGCTTTGCCGAGGATGGCGCCGAGCGTTGCAGTGGTCTGCCCGTGTGTCGCTATGATGCCGATACCCTGGCCGGCGTTTTCGCTGATCTCTTCGAATTGCTGCACAGCGAACGCGAGTTGCATCGTACGCCGGGTGGTGTTGTGCAGCCTTTTCGCTATTGCGTATTGCGCCGCCGAGCGGACCGGCCAGTTGGCGAGTAGCCGTTCGAGCGAGATGGCCCCCGAGCACGAAGAACAGCAGCGAAGCCGGGTTGCTGGTGAGATTGAATACCCTGGTTCCGGTGGTGGTGTGCTTTCTGTTTCGGCCGGCAGCACGAAGTCCGCGACGAATTGAGGTGTCGTTGCCAAAAAATCCATCATGGGTTTTTTTGCCGAGTTGCAGTGAAAATCAGGAAGTACAGCGCTGAGCCGATCAGCAGCATGGCCACCAGGGGCCGTCCGTGGCATCGAGAAAGACCCGGGTCACCGTGCCGAGCGGGTTGCTGCCACCGGTAAAGGCTTCCATGACGATGAGCAGGTGATAATTGCATGGGGAGAATGTATTGTACGCCCCATTCAGTCGAGCCGATTTTCCATGAAAGCGCTGCGTATCCGCAATCTGAAAAAGACTTATGCCGGGGGCGTGCAGGCCCTGCGCGGTATCGACCTTGATGTGGGGGAGGGCGATTTTTTCGCTCTGCTCGGTCCCAATGGTGCGGGAAAGTCCACGACCATCGGCGTCATCTGTTCGCTGGTGAACAAGAGCGAGGGCAGTGTGGAGGTGCTCGGTTACGATCAGGATCTGGCGCCCGAGGCAGTGAAGTCCTGCATTGGCTATGTGCCACAGGAATTCAATTTCAATCCCTTCGAGCCGGTGGGCGAGATCCTGATCAATCAGGCAGGCTATTATGGTCTGCCTCGCGTCGAGGCACGCCGGCAGGCCGAGCATTGCCTTCGCCAGCTCGAGTTGTGGGACAAGCGCGAGGAGCAGGCGCGCTCGCTATCGGGTGGCATGAAGCGGCGGCTGATGATCGCGCGCGCGCTGGTGCACCGGCCCCGCCTGCTGATCCTCGACGAGCCCACCGCGGGAGTGGATATCGAGATCCGTCTGTCGATGTGGGAGTTCTTGCGCGCTGTCAATGCCGATGGCACCACTATCATCCTCACTACCCATTATCTGGAGGAGGCCGAGAACCTCTGCCGCAACATTGCCATCATCAACGACGGACAGATCGCCGAGCGCACGGAGATGAGCAAGATGCTGCGCCGACTGCACCAGCAGGATCTGATCATCGATGTGGTCGAACCGGTCGAGGCCCTGCCCGAGATTCCCGGTTACCGGCTCAAGCGCCTGGATGCCTGCATGCTCGAGGCCGAGGTCACCGCCGGTCGTGACCTCAACGGCCTGTTCGAGGGCCTCTTGGCTGCCGGTATACAGGTACTGAGCATGCGCAACAAGCAGAACCGGCTGGAGCAGCTGTTCCTCGACATGGTGCAGAATCACCGGGAACGTTCGGCATGAGGTACTGGACAGCCTTTTCGACCATTGTCATCAAGGAAGTGCTGCGTTTCTCGCGCATCTGGGTGCAGACTGCGCTGCCGCCGGCGATCACCACCGCGCTGTACTTCATCATCTTCGGCACCTTGATCGGTTCCTCACTGGGCGAGATTGAGGGTCTGCGTTATGTGGACTTCATCGTGCCCGGGCTGATCCTCATGGCGGTGATTTCCAACAGCTACGCCAACGTGGTATCCAGTTTCTATCAGGCCAAGTTCCAGCGTAATGTCGAGGAATTGCTGATCGCGCCTGTCCCGCCCTGGGTAGTGCTCTGGGGCTATGTCGCCGGTGGTGTGGCGCGTGGTGTGGTGGTCGGTCTGCTGGTGACGCTGGTGTCGATGATCTTCTCCGACTTCCAGGTGTACAGTATCGGCATCACCCTGACAGTGTTCGTGCTCACATCGATTCTGTTCTCTCTGGCGGGCTTCATCAACGCGGTATTCGCCAACAGCTTCGACGATATCGTCATCATCCCGACCTTCGTGCTCACGCCCCTGACCTATCTGGGGGGGGTCTTCTACTCGATCGCCATGTTGCCCGAGTTCTGGCAAAAGGTGTCGCTGGCCAACCCTGTGTTGTACATGATCAACGCCTTCCGCTATGGCTTGCTGGGGGTCTCCGATATCCCGGTCGGCCTCGCGGTACATATCATTCTGGGCTTCATCATCTTCCTCTTCTTCGTTGCGTTGTATTTGCTGAAGAAGGGCGTCGGTATCAAGAGCTGAGTCATGGATCAGGGACAGGGTAGTCGAGCCGTCTGGAGCTGGGTCTTCTATGACTGGGCCAATTCGGTATTCGCCACCAGTGTGATGGTGGGTTTCTTCCCGGTGTTCTTCAAGCAGTACTGGGCGCAGAATCTGGGTGTCACCGAGAGTACCTTCTGGCTGGGTATGGTGAGCTCGCTCTCCGCATTGCTGATGGTCTTCGCTGCGCCCCTGATCGGACTCTTGTCAGACGCAGCTGGGCGCAAACGCCGCCTGCTCGCCGTATTCGCCGGCGTGGGGGTGCTGACGAGCAGTGGCCTGTTTCTGGTCGCGCAGGGCCAGTGGTCACTGGCCCTATTGCTCTATGGCTTGGGGCTGGTGGGTTTTTCTGGTGCCAATATCGTCTATGACGCACTGCTGCCCGAGGTGGTGGGTCGCCGAGACCTGGAGCGAGTCTCCGCGTTGGGCTATGCCCTGGGTTATCTGGGAGGTGGCCTGTTGCTCGCGGTGAATGTGGCCATGGTGCTCTCGCCCGATCGCTTCGGTCTGGAAAATGCAACCGAAGCGGTCCGCTGGGTCTTTCTGCTGGTGGGGCTGTGGTGGGCGACCTTCACCTTGCCTGTCTTGCTGTGGGTGCGTGACGATGTCCCGGCGACCACCGTCACCGCCCGCGTGGCGTGGTCGGAACTGCACCGCACCTGGCGTGAGCTGCGTGCCTTGCCGAATGCCTTCACTTTCCTCATCGCCTACTGGTTCTATATCGACGGTGTGGATACCGTGGCACGCATGGCGGTGGACTATGGTCTGGCCATCGGTCTGGATTCCGGCGATCTGCTCAGGGCGCTGTTGCTGACTCAGTTCGTCGGTTTTCCCTCGGCTATTGCCTTTGGCCAGCTGGCTGAACGCTGGGGGAATCGCCGTACCATCGAGTTGGCGATACTGGTCTTCATACTGGTGGTGTTCTGGGCCTGGCGCATGCAGACCGCAACCGAGTTCTACGTTTTGGCAGTGGTCATCGGCATGGTGCTCGGCGGTATCCAGTCACTCAGCCGGGCCCTGTTCGCGCGTCTGATTCCGGCGGGACAGTCCGGCCGCTTCTTCGGCCTGTACAACATGCTGGGAAAATTTGCGGTAGTGCTGGGCCCACTTCTGGTGGGGGGGATGGCAGTGGTCACCGGTAGCTCACGCGTCGGTATACTTGCCGTTTCCGTACTGTTCCTGTGTGGTGCGATCCTGCTGTCGCGGGTGAATGTGAGCGAGGGTGAGTGTCAGGCTGCCCGGTTGTGATATGAGTCTGGGGCTCCTTCGCCGATCCTGCGTCTGTTCCGGAGCTCTACTCCTCTCCCGGCCGGGTTGCTATCCGGATGATCAGGATCAAGGAACCGCTTGTGCGCCGTTCATTGCCGCGTATCCGCAATCCGCTGTGTTCGTTCCATATTGATGTCGCGGTCACCAGGGTAGATGTGTTCGATCCAGCACCTGCTTGGCGCGTTTCCCCCCAAGGCTGGCGTTTTTCCGGGGTATCGATGTCTGCCAGCCGGATACGGTGTCGGGTATGGTCA
Organism: Gammaproteobacteria bacterium; assembly: GCA_024510845.1. Taxonomy (GTDB): domain Bacteria; phylum Pseudomonadota; class Gammaproteobacteria; order Chromatiales; family Chromatiaceae; genus MONJU. Next base: position 4,308 of record JANEMA010000019.1, on the reverse strand, counting down.
TCGGTGAGCAGAGTCGGTGTGTCGCTGTCTGTGATGCGGACGACCTGATCCCGTGAGAGCAGCGGCGTTCGCAGTCTGCCACAGCGGGGTGATCAACATGGCGACGACGAGGGTGCCGAGCAGAATCATCAGCGGCGGCACCCTGTTCGCCGGGTATCATCCTAAGGATGAGCAGGCAGAACATGAATTTAAGATATTGAAATACTTATGGAAATATGGCGGAGAGGGTGGGATTCGAACCCACGGAGGGCGTCAACCCCCGACGGTTTTCAAGACCGTTGCATTCAACCGCTCTGCCACCTCTCCGAATCGTCTGTCCATCAGGGCGTGGCCCACCCGTGCAAGGGGCTCCCGGATAAGCCGGGAGCAGACAGCAGAGGCCGGAAATATACCGGAAATCCGCGGTAAAACAAGCGTTCTTGACACACTGTCATTGTATGTTAACAACAGACAGAACCGTCCGGTTTTGCAGCACATGCAAAGTGTCCGTTTTGATTATCAGTGTCGATCCGGCATGGCAGCGGACGTTGCCCGATGCCTGATCTGGGGTATCGAGAGGTTCCAAGGGCAGGCCTTTCGTCCGTGTGTGGTGCGTGTGGCCTCCCGGCAGGCACGTTTTGTCGATGGATGCGATGCCTGGGGTCCGGGTTTTGTGATGTGTTGGTCGCACTATGTCGGCAATCGGGGTATCGGCCTGCCCCATTTTTCCATGGCATTTCGTGTGAGTCTCAGCTGTGGCTGGCTCGTGCTGATTGCGCTGTACGGGCATATTGACCAGAGCATATTGGACTTGCAGGCCACCTAAGGGTGCCTGCTGCGCTGCTGTGAAGAGATGGAGACGCCGGGCCCGACGGGCCTCGGTCTTGTTGCCGGCAAACGGCAGGTGCCTCCCCGGCGGGGATCGATATGCCGGGAGCCGGATCGGCGGCGTGCTACCATTCCCGGTGATAAACGGGATGAACGGTGATTCCAGTTGCTCTGGTTGGTAAATCATGATCTGTCTGTTGCTGGTCGGCGACTGTGCGCGGTTTCGTTCCGGCAGATGCCGAGGAGCAGTTCAAGGCGATTCACACGGTTGCCCAGAAGCTGGCTCTCGGAAAGATGGCCAGTCCGGCCGGGGAATTGCCGTTGAGTCCACTGTTGCCGTGCGAGATGCAGGTCATGCCGAATAGTGGTCAAGGGGCAGGGCAACCAAGCGCTGCCTGTACGAGAAGCTCGATGTAGGTAATGATGTGAAATTCATGCACCTGGCCATCCGTCACAAGGCCATTGATCCAACCATCTGAAAGTCCAATGTTCGATACTGAGTGCCGACGTTGCTCCCGGCTGGCGACCTTTCTGGATGAGGTCAAGGCGCAGTACCCGGCCTACCACGCGCGGCCCGTGCCACCCTTTGGCGATGCGGCAGCACGTCTGCTGGTGGTGGGGTTGGCGCCGGGTCTGCACGGTGCCAATGCCAGCGGGCGGCCCTTTACCGGGGACCATGCCGGCATTCTGCTCTATCAGACGTTGCACCGGCATGGATTCGCCAGCCGCCCCGAGTCCCTTGCAGCAGACGATGGTCTGGAGCTGACCGACTGCCGTATCACCAACGCGGTCAAGTGCCTGCCGCCCCAGAACAAGCCTGTGGGCGCCGAGATCAACGCCTGTCGCGACTTTCTGGCCATCGAACTCGAAGGGCTCCCGGAGGGTGGTGTGGTGTTGGTGCTGGGCGCGATTGCCCACAATTCGGTCGTTGCTGCCTACGGCCTGCGGCAGAAGGAGTGCGTGTTCGCACACGGGGCAGAACATGCACTGCCCGGCGACCGGGTATTGCTCGATTCCTATCATTGCAGCCGCTACAACACCCAGACCCGGCGCCTGACCGAGGCGATGTTCGACGTGGTGTTCGCCCGTGCCCGCGCCTTGCTCGATGGTTGAGGATATCTTCGACCACAAGGCCTTCCTGGCGACCCTGACACACCGTCCCGGGGTGTATCGCATGATCGGCACCGGAGGCAGGGTGCTGTACGTGGGCAAGGCTCGTGACCTGGCGAAACGGGTCGCCAGTTATTTCACGCGTGCGGCCAGTCGGCGTATCGCGATGATGGTTTCGCAGATCCGCGATATTCAGATCACGGTGACGCATACCGAGGCCGAAGCGCTGATCCTGGAAAATCACCTGATCAAGGAATACCAGCCGCGCTATAACATCCTTCTGCGTGATGACAAGAGCTATCCCTATATTCATCTGTCGGACGATGAGTTCCCGAGATTGGCCTTTCACCGGGGAGCACGCACTGGAGGAGGGCGTTACTTCGGCCTCTATCCCAGTGCTGGGGCAGTGCGAGAGACGCTGAAGCTGCTGCAGAAGCTGTTTCCTGTGCGCCAGTGCGAGAACAGCCAGTTCGCCAACCGTTCACGACCTTGCCTGCAATACCAGATCGAACGTTGCACTGCACCCTGTGTCGGCTTTGTGAGCCCCGAGCGCTATGCCCGTGACGTGCAGGACACAGTGCTGTTCCTGGAAGGCAAGGCCTCGGATGTCATCGACTGCTGGGTAGCGCGCATGGAGGCGGCGTCCGAGGCCCTGGAATTCGAGGAAGCGGCCAAATTACGTGATCAGATCGCTGCCCTGCGCAGCGTACAGGAACGCCAGTACGTCGCTGGTGAGCGTGGTGATCTCGATATCGTTGCCACGGCTAGCCGGGGTGGGGTGGCCTGCATCCAGTTGTTTCTGGTTCGCCAGGGGTGCAATCTGGGCAATAAGATCCTGTATCCACGGAACAGCGAGGATACCGACGAGGCGGAATTGGTCTCGGCCTTCATCTCCCAGTATTATCCGGAGCGGGCTGTGCCCGCCGAGATTCTGGTGAGCAGCCTGCCGCCAGATCGCGAGTTGCTGGAACAGGCGCTGAGCGGACAGGCGGGATGCCGGGTGCGCATCATCGCCCGACCTCGCGGCGAGCGGGCGCGCTGGTTACAGATGGCGCGTACCAATGCACAGATGGCCGTGCAGGCGCGGCTGGCCAGCCGCAGCGCGGCTGAGCAGCGGCTGGAGGCACTGCAACAGGCGTTGGATCTGGAGAGTCCTCCACACCGTATGGAATGTTTCGACATCAGTCACACTCGGGGCGATCAGACCGTGGCGTCGTGCGTGGTGTTCCAGGATGGTGTGCCGTCTTCCAGAGACTACCGCTGTTTCAACATTTGGGGCATCACGCCGGGGGACGACTACGCCGCCCTGCGTCAGGTGATCCAACGGCGGTATGCGCGCATTCAGAACGGTGAGGGGAAAATGCCCGACCTGTTGCTGATCGATGGTGGTAAGGGTCAGCTGGCGGCGGTCGCCGAAGTATTGAGCGAGATGGGCATCGACGACCTGCTGATCCTGGGCGTGGCCAAGGGAGCGGATCGCAAGCCCGGTATGGAGACCCTGTTCTTGTTGGGCGAACAACGGGCTCTTATACTGCCGGCCAGCTCTCCGGCACTGCATTTGGTGCAGCAGATCCGTGACGAGGCACACCGCTTCGCCATCACCGGCCACCGTCAGCGCAGGGCGAAGGCGAAGCGCCGCTCGCTGCTGGAAGACATACCGGGCATCGGTGCCAAACGCCGCCAGCGCCTGCTGAAGCATTTTGGTGGGCTGCAGGGGCTGGCGCGTGCTGGTGTCGAAGACATCGCGCGCGTCGGGAGTATCAGCAAGAAGCTGGCGAATGCCATCTATATCACCTTTCACGGGGAAGAATGAACAGCCTGCCCAATCTGTTGACGTTGGGACGTATCGCGTTGATTCCGGTGTTTGTGCTGGCGTACTACCTGCCACCCCCTTGGGCAGGAGCGGTCGCCACTTGGATATTCGTTGCTGCCGCACTCACTGATTGGCTGGACGGCTACCTGGCGCGGCGCATGCATCTGACCTCGTCGCTGGGCGCCTTTCTCGATCCGGTGGCTGACAAGCTGATGGTTGCCACCGCGCTGGTGGTAGTGTTGCAGGCCGACCCGCGTCTGTGGCTGGTGCTGCCGGTGATGGTCATCATTGGCCGCGAGATCACCATCTCGGCGTTGCGCGAATGGATGGCGGAAATCGGCGAACGTGCCCAGGTGGCCGTCTCAGAGTTGGGCAAATTCAAGACCGCCGTGCAGATGCTGGCCATTACCCTGCTGATCTACCGTGACGATCTGTGGGGCATGCCGACCTATCTGATCGGCAAGGTATTATTGTACATCGCGGTGGTGCTGACCTTGTGGTCCATGGTCATTTATCTGCGAGCCGCCTGGCCGCGCCTGGGTGGCGGTGGCGGGACGGGAAAAACGTCGGCACGGGGT
>JANEMA010000070.1 GCA_024510845.1 Gammaproteobacteria bacterium | reverse complement strand
CCAGTGGATGGAACAGATCGACTACAACCTGCTGTTCCGCGGGTTCGTTGGTTTCTCGATCGATGCCATGAATTGAAAGCCGAGCGGCGCGAAGCATGGCGACTACCGGGAGACCGGCTTGCACTCCTGCAGTCAGCCATCGGCTAGGATCTGCTACCCGGAGGTAGTTGGCAGTCTTACAAGCCCGATTGATCGGGAACCATGTCGGCTTCTGAAGGTGCCTGATCCACCTTGAGTGCCACACCGCGCAACTCGCCATCCCCGGTTTGGACACGCACCCTCAGAGTGCAAGGGCCATCAAACTGGATCGGGGAGAAAACCAACATGAATTGCGCCATCAGGCCCCGTTCCTTCCGTTGCTCTTCAGTCATCCCCTCGGCCGAATCTGAGGCAGCCGCCAATTGCTCTTCGTCGAGGGCAATCTCCTGCAAGGTCTCTTCATCCTTCAAAACGCGAAGGTTCAACGCCTGGAGCGGTTCATCGGCCGGGGTCACGATTTTCACGGACAGACACAGCTTGGGCAGCGTAACCGGGAATGCCGGGACGAACAGTCCGCCCGAATAGACGCCAATGAACGAGAGCTTACCAGCCAGCTCATGGCGGATGTCGTCACAAAACAGGGTTTCGACGTGTCGCGTAATCATTTCTGTTTGGCTTGCGCGATGGCTTCCTGGCGCTTGAGCGCCTGGTCCAACGTGTTCAGATCGATGCCCAAAGCCCTGGAAAGTTTGCGGCAGGTTTCGATGGTCAGGTTTTCCGTACCTCGTTCGATGCGGGCGACATGGGGCTGACTGGTCGCCAACACCTCGGCAAGACGGGCCTGAGACCATCCCTTACGCAGTCGCAGGGTGCGTACCGTATCGCCGTTTTCGCCATAGAAGGTATCGGCAACCCACTGCCGCCCTTCCTCCAGCGCGGCGCGGCCCTCGGCATCCTGCTCCCACTCACCCGCTAACTGGCTGATGGAGGAGTGCCTGGCCGGGGTTTGCGGGCTGGGCGTGGTATAGGCTTCGAAGGCGAAGACCCGGCAGCGGGTGCGACTGGTCGCCGCACCAGACTCGCCGAAAACCCTTTCAAAGCTCTTCGTAGGCGCGGAGGATACGCTGGCCGATGGGGTGCTTTGCGTCATAGTCGAACTCCCGTGGCGCAATCGCCAATACATGGTAATGGTGTGTTCTTGGCTCGAAGGCGTAGATGATGCGATAGCGCAGACCGTTTTCCTCCAGGTCCCACATCTTCAATTCGCCATAGATTCCGCCCCTTTCGCCATTGAGTTTGCCACCTGCTGACGTGGAAATCCGCCGAGCCGTAGTGGTGCTGGGTCAACCGGTCCAGCAGGTCGGGATCGTCCTCCAATTGCTCCAGCAGAGCCAGAATCCGGCCCGCCGTTCGCGGCTCACTCCTGCGCAGGGCCAGCAGATCAGCCTTGGCGTCGTCATGAATAATTAAAGAGGCGATCAACATATCTACCTAGGTATAATTTAGCAAGACGAAATCCAAATACAAGAAGAACCGCCTTTCATGGTAGCCATAGCCATCTACAACTCCCCCTTGAAGGCGCGGTCGGGGATAGCGGGGAGCAGGGCGTCGAGTTCGGTCTGGTTGTCGGCCTGGGCCTGCTGGATGGCAGCGACCCGGGCCTGGAGCCCGTTGAACCAGAGTTGTTTGTCGCAGTCGGGGATGGGGACATCGATTCTTTCCAGCTTTCTCAGGCCAAGCGTGCGATTGTGGCCTGCTCCGCCGGGTGGGCAGCGGTTGATGTCGGCCTCACCTGCGGTGATGGCCCCGGCATAGGAACGGCAACCGGCATAACCGCATTGACCACACTGGGTTTGTGGCAGCAGTGCATCGATCTGGTCCACGATGGGGTTGCCCTCGACATGGAAACGCACCGAAGCATAGCCCAGCAGCAGGGCCAGCAGCGTGAGGATGAGTACGGCCTGCAGGATGCCCATCAACCCGCGACCAGCCCGGCAAAGCCCATGAAGGCCATCGACATCAGCCCGGCGGTGATCTAAGGCGATGGCGTTGCCTTTGAAAGGTTCTGGCACATCGGCGACGGCCACACGTTCACGCACCGCAGCGAACAGTACCAGCACCCGCGAGAAGCCGATTGCGGCGCCAAAACCCGGACGATTCGAGGAACACCCCAAACGCCCGGGGCCGATCAAAGGGAACCATGGACATCAGCAGTGGTTTCGAGATCGAGATTGTCAGTGAGAGAGCCATGGGACAAGTAATCGTAA
>JANEMA010000018.1 GCA_024510845.1 Gammaproteobacteria bacterium | reverse complement strand
AGGGAATACGGTGTCGCAGTGACGTTGTCGATTCCCCGGGTCAACAGACTGGGTCCCTGAAACTGTGCGCCCAGCTGGCCCGGTGCGTGGCCCGACCGGGTGGGTTTCCCTGCCGGGACACAGGTAATTGTATCTCCAGTTCGGTATAATCCCCGCCGAATATTTCTACACTTTCGGCCCACTTCACCACGGGGGATTGCCGTGTCCGCAAAAAACGATTCTGGGTTCCTGCGCATGTTTCTCTTCGTTTTGGGCGCCCTGGTTGCCTTTACGATTCTCATCGTGTTCACCGCCAGCTCGGTGAGCGAGATGCTTGAGAAGACGCAGGGCAAAGACAGCCGCAAGCAGGCAGCAATCGCCGAGCGCATAAAATCGGTGGGCGAAGTGGCCGTGGCCAAGGCCGGCGTTGCGTCGGCGGCCCCACGTTCCGGCAAGGAATTGGTTGGTGCTGTCTGCGGCGCCTGCCATGCTACCGGCGCACTGAATGCACCCAAGATCGGCAGTGCCGATCAGTGGCAGCCGCGGTTCGATGCCAACGGGGGGCTCGACGGCCTGGTCAAGAGCGCTATTGCCGGTAAGGGTGCCATGCCGCCGCGGGGGGGAGGCAATGTCAGCGACGGGGAGCTGCGTAATGCCATTGCCTACCTGTTGAAGCAGGCAGGAATCGACGCCGTGGAGGCGGCGAGCCAGGCAGAAGAGCAGGCCATGCAGGTTCAGTGACTGAGGCAGTGGCACCGTAGTGTGCCGAGCATGGAGCGCGGCGCCGTGACCGGTGCGACTCCGCAACCACAAAAAATCCCGCCAGGGCAGGATCTTTGGTGGCGGTGATGGCGCTGCTCATGCTGACAGTTGTATTGCGATGCATTTATCGTCGAGTCGGAAAATCGGCCATGAATCCGCGCCATTTCCCGCGGATCCATCAGGGCTCGGTGGCGATTTCATGTCCCTTTTCCCGGGTCCCGAGAAACTGTTTCCGGCGGGGAGGGTGCTGCCCTTCGTGGGCAAATCGCACTCCTGGGGTGGAGCGGGAATAGTGGCGCCCTTGGCTTGACCTCTGCGCGGTTTTTGGCTACGTTCCGGCCTTTCAGGCATTCGGACGACCACACGATGGCCCTGGCAACCCGCCACAGAAAGGAAAAGACCACGCGATGGCGTTGAGCGTTGTCGTGTCGCTGTTCCTTGTCTTTACTGTCTGCGTGGAGTCCCTCATGAATCCTGAGCAATTTGCCGCCCTGCAGGCGCAGGGCTACAATCGCATCCCGGTGGTGCGCGAGGTGCTGGCCGACCTCGACACCCCGCTCAGCGTCTATCTCAAGCTGGTCGACGGTCCTTACGGCTATCTCTTCGAATCGGTCCACGGCGGCGAGAAGTGGGGCCGCTATTCCATTATCGGCCTGCCCTGCCGCACACGCCTGCGGGTTGAAGGGCGGCAGGTGACCCTGGTGGATGAAAACGGGGTGCGCGAGCGCACCGAGGTTGCCGATCCCCTGGCCTATGTGGACACCTTCCGCGCCCGCTTTCGGGTGCCGGAGATCGAGGGTCTGCCCCGTTTCCATGGCGGCTTGGTGGGCTACTTGGGTTACGACACCGTGGGCTGTATCGAGCCACGCCTCGACAATCCCGACAAGCCCGACCCCTTGGGTACCCCGGATATCCTGCTGATGGTTTCCGACGAGCTGGTGGTGTTCGACAATCTCACCGGCCAGATGTACATCGTGGTGCATGCCGACGTGGAGGTGGGGCAGGGTCTGGCCGAGGCCGAGGCGCGCATCGACGCTCTTTGCCTGCGCATGCGGACTGGTGCCCCGCGTCATGTTCCGCTGCCGGTGCGCCGGGTGGACGAGTCGGATTTCGTCTCCGGCTTCAGTGAATCGGCCTTCAAGGCGGCGGTGGAACGCATCAAGCAGTACATCCTGGACGGGGATTGCATGCAGGTGCTGGTCTCGCAGCGTTTGAGCATCCCCTTCTCGGCGCGCCCGTTGGATCTGTACCGCGCGTTGCGCGTGCTCAATCCCTCGCCCTACATGTACTTCCTGGATCTCGATGAATTCCAGATCGTCGGCTCCTCGCCGGAAATCCTGGTGCGTCTGGAGGACAGTGAGATCACGGTGCGTCCCATCGCAGGCACCCGGCGTCGTGGCCACACCGAGGCGGAGGACAAGGCGCTGGAGGCGGAGCTGCTGGCCGATCCCAAGGAACTGGCCGAGCACCTGATGCTGATCGACCTGGGGCGCAACGACGTGGGTCGGGTGGCCAGGGTTGGCACGGTGCAGCTCACCGAGAAGATGGTGGTGGAGCGCTATTCTCACGTGATGCACATTGTATCCAATGTCGTTGGTGAACTGCGTGAGGGGCTTTCGCCCATGGATGTACTGCGTGCGACCTTTCCTGCCGGTACTGTCTCCGGTGCACCGAAGATTCGTGCCATGGAGATCATCGACGAGCTGGAGCCGGTGAAACGAGGTATCTATGCCGGCGCGGTGGGTTATCTGGCCTGGAACGGCAACATGGACACAGCCATCGCCATCCGCACCGCAGTGATCAAGGCCGGCCAGTTGTACATCCAGGCAGGCGCGGGGGTGGTGGCCGACTCGGTGCCCGAGCTGGAATGGAAGGAGACCATGAACAAGGGTCGCGCGGTGTTCCGTGCGGTGGCCTTGGCTGAGGCAGGCCTGGACCGCGCGCCCTGCGCCAGTGAGGAGAACGGATCATGCTGCTGATGATCGACAACTACGACTCCTTCACCTTCAACATCGTGCAGTACCTGGGCGAGCTGGGGGCGGAGGTGCGCGTGGTGCGCAACGATGAGATCACCCTGGAACAGATCAAGGAGCTGGCCCCCGATCAGCTGGTGATCTCACCCGGCCCCTGCACCCCGCACGAGGCCGGCGTTTCGGTCGAGGCCATCTGCCACTTTGCCGGGCGCCTGCCCATCCTGGGGGTTTGTCTGGGACACCAGTCCATCGGCGAGGCCTTCGGCGCACGCATCGTGCATGCGCGCGAGGTGATGCACGGCAAGACCTCGCCGGTATACCACGCCGATGTCGGGGTGTTCACCGGGCTCGGCAACCCGTTCCGCTCCACCCGTTACCATTCGCTGGTGATCGAAAGGGAGTCGCTGCCGGACTGCCTCGAGGTGACTGCCTGGACCGAGCATGGTGGCGAGGTGGACGAGATCATGGGTGTCCGTCACCGTGAACACGACATCCAGGGTGTGCAGTTCCACCCGGAATCCATTCTCACTGAGCAGGGGCATGCCTTGTTGAAGAACTTTCTGGATGGCGTTTAGGGAAACCACGAAGGACGCACAGGGCACGAAGATCTCATGAATGAGGTCAGGCGAATCTGGTGTGCGATCTGTGGATGATTCCTCGTTGCGGCAAGTACAGTCCGGGATCCTCGTGGACGAACGGTGGCCGGGACATTGTCCACCTGTATCCTGGTTGGCGACGAGCGAGGATGTTCCCGGATGCCTGCATTCCATGCAGGTCCTTGTGTCCTTTGTGTTTTTTGTGTTCTTCGTGGTGAAAGCGGACGGATGAAGTGAATATGAACATGTCTCAGGCAATTGCGCGGGTGGTCGACCGGGGGAATCTCTCGGCCGGGGAGATGACCGAGGTAATGCGCACCATCATGACTGGTGGTGCCACCGATGCGCAGATCGGTGGCTTCCTGATTGGTCTGCGCATGAAGGGTGAGACGGTGACCGAGATCGCAGCTGCGGCCTCGGTGATGCGTGAGCTGGCCGCGGGTGTGGATATCGGCGGGCTGTCGCACGCGGTGGATATCGTGGGCACCGGGGGCGATGCCTCCGGCACCTTCAATATCTCGACGGCCAGCATGTTCGTGGCTGCCGCCGCGGGCTGTCACGTGGCCAAGCATGGCAACCGATCGGTTTCCAGCAAGTCGGGCAGCGCCGACGCGCTGGAGGCTGCGGGCATTCACCTGGGACTGACCTCCGAACAGGTCGAGCAATGTGTGCGCGAGGTCGGCGTGGGCTTCATGTTTGCACCTGGTCACCACAGTGCCATGAAACACGCCATCGGCCCGCGCAAGGAGATGGGGGTGCGCACCATCTTCAACGTTCTCGGGCCACTCACCAATCCCGCGGGGGTGCCCGGGCTGCTGCTCGGGGTGTTCAGTGAAACCCTGCTCGAGCCGCTGGCCGAAGTGTTGCGTGAGCTGGGTGCGCGCCATGTCATGGTGGTGCATGCGCGCGAGGGACTGGACGAGATCGGCATCGGCGATCTCACCGATGTGGCCGAACTGCGCGATGGTGAGATCCGTCGTTACACCATCGATCCGGCCGAGCACGGCATCGAGCGTGCTGGTCTGGAGACGATTCGCGCAGAGGGTCCCGAGGAGAGCCTGGCGGCCATCCGCCGGGTATTTGCCGGCGAGCCGGGACCGGCGCGTGATATCGTCACCCTCAACGCCGGGGCGGCCATCTACGTGGCGGGTGTGGCCGACTCGCTGGCCGAGGGCCTGGTTCGGGCACGTGAGGCCATCGACAGCGGCGAGGCCGGGCGCCGCCTGCAGCGGCTGGCCGGGCTGAGCCAGCATCTGGGGGTGACATGAACGGCACGCCGGACATCCTGAAGAAGATCATCGCGTGCAAGCACGAAGAGATTGCCGGGCGCCGTGCCGCTGTGCCAGAAACCGAGCTGGCCGCGCGTGCCCGCGAGATCGATCCCCCGCGCGGCTTCGTTGCCGGTCTGCAACGGCGCCTCGCCGCCGGCGAGGCGGGGGTGATCGCCGAGATCAAGAAGGCTTCGCCGTCCAGGGGCGTGCTGCGCGAGGACTTCGACCCCGCCGCCATCGCCGCCAGCTATGCTCGGCATGGTGCGGCCTGCCTCTCGGTGCTCACCGATCACGATTTCTTCCACGGTAGCGAGGTCTATCTGCAGCAGGCACGCGCCGCCTGCGCATTGCCGGTGATTCGCAAGGACTTCATCGTCGATCCCTATCAGGTGGTGGAGGCGCGCGCCATCGGCGCCGACTGCATCCTGCTGATCGCTGCCTGCTTGGAGGACGAGCGCATGGCCGAGCTGAACGCGCTGGCACAGTCCCTGGGCATGGATGTGCTGGTGGAGGTGCACGATGCCGACGAGCTGCAACGTGCTCTGATTCTGCCCGGAGCCCTGCTGGGGATCAACAACCGCAATCTGCGTACTTTCGAAGTGAGCCTGGACACCACCCTGGAACTGCTGGCCGCCATCCCCGGGGGACGCATGGTGGTCACCGAGAGTGGTATCCACACTCCAGAGGATGTGGCGCGCATGCGTGCACACGGCGTGCACGCCTTCCTGGTGGGCGAGGCCTTGATGCGCGCCCCTGACCCGGGGAGGCGCCTGGCCGGGTTATTCGGTTGATGTGAAAAAGGCTTGACCGCCAAAGTCAGCAAAGAGACTGAAGGGGATGATGTCTCAGGATCTTGGCATCCTGGGCGGTTCGTCCCCTCAGCGGATACCGAAGACCATGATGGTCTTTTCCGAGATGCTGATCAGGTTGCGTTCTTTCAGGTCCTTGAGCATGAGCCAAGCCATCTCCTGCGAACAGTCCACGAAGCCCGTCTTGCCAATGAACTCCTCCCTGTCCGGTAGGTGAGGATGATCTCGCGACTGTTATCGTTGTTCCATCAGTATCGTCACCGGGTCGGAGACCAGGTGGAAGATGCTGTTGGCTTGGTGTTTTCTGTGGTGGCAGTGTGTCTGAGAAGCTACCGGACAAGCAGGATCCCGGGAGGTGGCTTGACGATACTGCCGGTGGCGCCGGATTATGTCATAGTGACGGAATTGCAAGCAGATTCTGGGCAATGCATTCTGGATGCCGTCGAATAAAGTGAAGTAGAAATGTTCCCGTTTCTTTCTGTCTTGTGAGCCAGGTCTGATGAAAGCACGAGTAAAATGGGTCGAAGATGCTCTGATGCTGGGTGAGTCGCCCAGTGGGCACGTGGTGATGATGGATGGTCCGGAAGAACATGGTGGGCGCAACCTTGGGCCACGGCCGATGGAGATGCTGCTGCTGGGTATGGGTGGCTGCAGCGAGTTCGATGTGGTGCACATCCTGAAGAAATCCCGTCAGGACGTACGTTTCTGCGAGGTGGAACTGACCGCCGAGCGGGCCGGGACCGAACCGAAGGTGTTCACCCGCATTCATGCGCATTTTCGGGTGGGGGGGGATGGCCTTGCCGAGAAGGCGGTGGAGCGGGCGGTGAGGCTGAGCGCCGAGAAATACTGTTCTGCCTCCATCATGCTAGGGGCGATGGCCGAGATCACCCACAGCTTCGAAGTGATTCCCGAGGTCTAACTACATCGGCGTCAATAAACTCTCTTCCCTGGGTTGGGTGATTCGTGAGAAATGGCCAGGTCATGCTGAGGTGGATCTGACCGAGAGCCTTATCGAATCCTTGCCGCAGCCGTGTCACTCCTGGCCCTGGTTGTCGGTCCAGCCGATGGGCACTGTTTCCCCTAGGTGCCTCCACTGAACTTGAAGGTGAGTAGGGGCTTTCGGAAATTCCACCGTTCCTATTGAGCAGTCAGAACCCCGGCATCGTTGTGCTTGGCCACCATTTCGGTGATGAAGTGGCCCGGAATCAGCAGCGACAGCGAGGCAATCGAAAGGCCAGGGTGGATCACCATGACCTTGATGTCCCAGCCGATCTGGCGTCAGGACGGGTCTTTGGCATGAGATTCTGCACGCCGCCCAAGTCGGCCAGGCTCACGGCCTGCAGGACTCCGTAGGTGAGGATATGGGTGCCCTGACAGGCCAAGTCGGAGGGACTCCATGGGGTGGTTGAGTTCATCGTCTACCTGAGCAACCCCTTACAGGGGCTGACGACCACCCGGGTGCGTGATATCTATCAAGGGCGCATCATCACCGGAAGCCGATGGGTGGAAAGGATACGGTCCGAGATGTCGGGCATCGTGGATTGGTTGCTGGACTCGAAGGTTGAATAGTCGGTTTCCCAACCCGTGCCGTGCGAGGGTTGGCCGTGGCACCATGTTTCGTGTACCTTTCGCCTCCGTTTTCACCACCCTGCCGTGAGGTGTCGGCCCATGCGTGCTTCCTGCATGAAACTGCACGGGTTCAACAATCTGACCAAGACACTCAGTTTCAATATCTACGATATATGCTATGCCGCCACGCCGACACAGGTGAAGGGGTACATCGAATACATCGACGAGGCCTACAATGCCGAGCGCCTGACCCATATCCTGCAGGATGTGTCCGAGATCATCGGTGCCAATATTCTCAATGTCGCGCGTCAGAACTATGATCCTCAGGGAGCCAGCGTGACCATGCTGATCTCCGAAGAGCCAGTGGCTGCGCGCGAGCTGTCCAACACCGAGGCTCCGGGCCCTCTGCCGGAGGCTGTGGCGGGACACTTGGACAAGAGCCACATCACAGTGCACACCTATCCCGAGAGCCATCCCGACAACGGGATCTCGACCTTCCGCGTGGATATCGACGTGTCCACCTGCGGGCGCATCTCACCGCTCAAGGCGTTGAACTACCTGATCCACAGCTTCGATTCCGACATTGTCACTATGGACTATCGGGTGCGCGGTTTCACCCGGGATGTCAATGGCAAGAAGCACTACATCGATCACAAGATCAACTCGATCCAGAATTTCCTGGCGTGGGATACACGCGATCGCTACCAGATCATCGATGTCAATGTGTACCAAGAGAACCTGTTTCACACCAAGATGATGCTTAAGGACTTCGATCTGGACAGCTATCTGTTCGGCATCGATGCCGATGATATCCCGCCACGCGAGCAGCGTGAGATCACCGACAAACTGCATCGGGAGATGCTGGAGATCTTCTACGGGCGCAACATCGCCTGTGGCCGGGTTCGCTGAACCGTCTCAGGCAAAGTGTGTCGGGTTCTGTGCACAGGGACAGTCGTGGGTGAAGGGGTGCGGTTCGGAGAGGTCGATGCGTAGCAGGGTCAGGTGGCCGCCCCAGAGGCAGCCGGTGTCGATGGCCCAGACATTGTGACGCGCCATGTATCCCAGGGTGGACCAGTGGCCGCAGACGATGCGTGTCTCGCGGCTGGCACGTCTGGGGTGGTCGAACCAGGGCGTGGCCTGTGGATCTCTCGCCGAGCCCGGTGGTCCCTTTTCCTCGAGCAGCAGACTGCCATCGGGTGTCACGAAGCGTAGCCGCGTGAAGCAGTTGGTAATGAAGCGAAGGCGGTCCATGCCGACGAGTTCTTCCGGACAGCGATCCGGCTGATTGCCATACATGCGGGCAAAAAAGGCCGGATGGTCGTCGCTGCGCAGCACCGATTCCACTTCCTTTGCATGCGCCAGGGCATCCACAAGTGTCCATTGCGGTGGCAGTCCGGCGTGAAGCAGGCTGAAGTCCAGCGAGGGTTCGTGATGCAGCAGAGGGCAATGGCGTAGCCAGTCGATCAGTTCTTCACGGTCTGGTGCGGCGAGGATGTCGTCGAGATGGTCCTTGTTACCCGGCAGGCCGTGCCCGGCGGCCAATGCCAGCAGGTGCAGGTCGTGGTTGCCCAGTACGACCGTCGCTGCCCCGCCCAGCCCGCGCACGAAGCGCAACACTTCGAGCGACTGCGGCCCGCGGTTCACCAGGTCGCCCACGGACCACAACCGGTCGTGGGCGGGCTCGAAACTTACGTCATCGAGGGCGGTTCGCAGTGCGTCGTAGCAGCCCTGGATGTCACCGACGGCGTAAACCGCCATGGCTCAGTGCAGGGTGCGGGGGATGGAAAGAGTGAAGCGGGGGATGGGTGCGAGAAAATCATGGCCGTCGTTGGTGACCATTTCATAGACTCCTTCCATGGTACCCACTGCTGTTTCTATGACTGCCCCACTGGTGTACTGGAAATACTCTCCGGGCTGGATGTGTGGCTGCTCGCCGACCACGCCCTTGCCGCGCACCTCCTGTACCTTGCCGTTCGAGTCGGTGATCACCCAGCGACGGCGCAACAGCCGGGCGGCTTTCTGTCCCAGGTTGCTGATTGTGATGGTGTAGGCAAAGGCGTAACGATGGGCCTCCGGGTCGGATTGCTCCGCGACGTGGGAGACTTCGACCTTGATGTCGATTTCGAGGGTATTGTCGACGTTCATGCGGTCAGTTTGCCATGGTTGCAACGATTATCCAACGCTAAGTGCAGGCGCGGGGAAAAGCAAGCGTAAAGATCCACCCTCGCAGGCCGATATGCGAGGTATGAAAGGACGATTGACAGGCACGGTGCTGGTCTCTCTGTTGGTGGGTGGCCAGGCCCGGGTGCTCGATGCCGGTGCGCAACTGCTGGCCGGAGCCGATGTCGACGTGGTAGACGCTGCAGGTAACATCGCGCTGATGGCCCTGCTGTTGTGCGCGAGCACCGATCCGAACCTCAGGAATGCCGCTTGCAAGACAGCCTCGCAACGTGCCGAAAAGGCCATCATCTGGCAATTAGCAGGCTGTTGGAATTCGCCGACTGAAGTGGAAGATACCGGCAAGTCAGGAAGCAGGACAAGCGACACGATACGAGGCCCGGATATTCAGCAAGATTCCCTGTTCAGCACGGTCAGCACGGAATCGCGGGTGTCGAATCCCGCCGGAGAAGCTCCTGCGTGCCCAACTGCCGATGGCGTTCCACACCCTTAGCAGCGAACGCCAGTGGATGGAACAGATCGACTACAACAGGAGCCGCCGTGCTTCATCCGCTGCTGGCCGCCAGAAAGGCCCCTTCAGTCGGGTTATTTTCAACATCCTGCTAAAGGCCGCCGGGATTGCCGAGGAGTCGGCCGACGGCGGGAAGCAAAGACAACCAGTCCTGATGCCGACCGCCGTTTCTCTCCCGGCCACCATCGGCGGGCACCCCGATCTGTTCGGTGTCGTGGTGATGGTGGTCTCCATCAGCTTCTGCTGACCTTCGCGGCGTGTGACCCTGGGTGACAGCGCCAAATATCAGCAGCTGGCCTCCTGCAGCTCCCTGATACAGATCGTCGATACTTGCGTTGATGGTCGCATTGTTCGCAAGGTACGCATGGCACGGCTTTGCCGTGTCGTGGCTTCTTCGTTCACACTGGGCCTCTGGATCATTTTCTCCCTCTGAGTTTCTTCCTGCATAGGGGCCAGGGATGGCCCTTTTTCCCAGATGCTTCCCGTCTGCTTTCTGATACCCTTCCGTCCTTTCCAGATTCGGAGGCGCTACTAGTGGCGAAACTTGCTGTCGGGGTGGTCGGTGTCGGCTATCTGGGGCATTTTCATGCCTTGATCCATGCACGACATCCGGGGGTCGAACTGGTCGGCGTGGTCGATACCAATGTACAGACGGCCCGCAAGGTGGCCGAAGAGACCGGTTGTGCCGTATTCGAGAACATCGGTGCTCTGCTCGAGCGGGTCGAGGCGGTGAGCATCGTGGTGCCCACCACGGTTCACCTCGAGGTGGCCCGTCCCTTTTTGCAGGCTGGGCGCCATGTGTTGCTGGAGAAGCCCATAGCTTCCACTGTCGGGCAGGGGGGTGAGATCGTACGCCTGGCTCGCGAGGCCGGTGTGGTATTGCAGATCGGGCACCTCGAGCGCTTCAATGCAGGGGTGATGGCGTTGGCCGAACGCATCGAATCGCCGCGCTTCATCGAGGCGCATCGCATGAGCCCCTTCGTGGCGCGTGCCACCGATGTTGATGTCATCTCCGATCTGATGATCCATGACATCGATATCGTGCTGTCGCTGATCGATAGTGAGATCCGGCATATCTCGGCTGTGGGTGCTGCGGTGCTGACCGATCATCTGGACATTGCGAATGCGCGCCTGGAATTTGCCAACGGCGCGGTCGCCAATGTGATCGCCAGCCGGGTCTCGCGTGAGCGCATGCGGCGTATCCGTGTGTTCGAGCACCATCGTTACCAGTCGCTCGATTTCATCGAACAGTCCCTGGATGTCGTCTATCCGCAGCAGAAGGACGGTGCGGAATGGCCGGAGATCGTCACCGGGCGGGTGGCGATCGAGCCAGTCAAGCCGCTGGATGCGGAGATCGACGCTTTCGTACAATCCATACGTACGGGCGAGTCACCGTTGGTCGGTGGCGAGACCGGCCTGCGCGCGCTGGATGTGGCGTTGCAGGTCAAGGAGAAGATCGAAGCTTCCTCGGTTCCCTGAAACAGTGAGGAGATGGATGAGCGCCGGGGCAGAAGAAACCCTCGGCACGAGGAAGACAGAGAATTGATGTGGTGATTTGCCGAAGTTTCGAGGAGTGCCGTCGGCTCGTGTCCTGACGACGATATCTCAATCTCTGTGTTCTTCGTGGTGAATCTTCCTGGTCCTTGTCATTATCGATGCCTGCTCGATGGCGGCGATCAGGCTGCCGGGATCGGTGCGGCCGGTTCCGGCCAGTTCCAGTGCCGTGCCGTGATCGACCGAGGTACGCACGATGGGCAGGCCGAGGGTGATGTTGACCGATTGTCCGAAGCCTTTGTGCTTGAGTACCGGCAGGCCTTGGTCGTGGTACATGGCAAGTACAGCGTCGGCGTCTTCGAGCAGGCGCGGGGTGAACAGGGTATCGGACGGCAGGGGGCCGCACAGATCCATACCGGCGTGGCGCAGACGATCGAGTAGCGGGGAGATGATCTCGATCTCCTCGTGTCCCAGGTACCCGTTCTCGCCAGCATGCGGGTTGAGGCCGCAGACGAGGATGCGTGGCCTCTCGATGTCGAAGCGCCCACACAGGTCGTCATGCAGTACCCGAAGGACCGACTCCAGCCGTTCGGGGGTGATTGCATCGGCAACCTCGCGCAGTGGCAGGTGGGTGGTGGCCAGCGCCACGCGCAGGCCGGGGCAGGCGAGCATCATCACCGGGTGGCCGCCGGTGATCCCGGCGAGGAGTTCCGTGTGTCCGGTAAAGGGGATGCCGGCCGCGTTGATCACTCCCTTGTGCACCGGACCGGTCACCAGCCCGGTGAACCGGCCTTCGAGGCAGCCTCTGGTCGCCGTTTCCAGGGTCTCCAGGACATAGGCGGCATTGGCCGGGTCGATCCGACCGGGTTGTACCGTATGGCGAAGGGGGATCGGTTGCACATAGATGGTGCCGGCAGGAGAAAGTGAGGTGCCGTCCTCGAAGGGTAGCAGAGTCAACGGCAGGCCGAGGTGCTCGGCGCGCTCTTTCAGCAAGGAAGGATCGGCAACCGCTACCAGCGGACGGTCCCAGGCAGTTTGCGCGATCTGCGCGACCAGGTCGGGCCCGATGCCGGCAGGTTCACCCGGTGTGATCGCCAGAGGGCAGGGGGTCATGTGTCCGGATCATCGAAGTGGATCTTTACGAAGGCCTCGTTGCGCAGGTGGCGCAGGTATTGCTCGGTCGCTTCACGTGCCTTGCGTTCGCGAATCGCCTTTTCTGCCGCCAGTCGGCGCGCCTTTTCGGTCTCGTCGTGCTGGCGTTTGCCGAGTACCTGAACGATGTGCCAGCCGAAGCGGCTCTTGAAGGGTTCACTCACCTGTCCCACCGGGGTGGTGGTCAGCTTTTCCTCGAACTCGGGCACCATACTGCCCGGGCTGATCCATCCCAGGTCGCCGCCCTTGATGGCCGAACCCTGGTCCTGGGAGTGGGAGCGTGCGAGGGTGGAAAAATCTTCGCTGTTGCGTATCCGCGTGGCGAGTTGCTCGAGACGCTGGCGGGCGTCGGTGTCAGAGGTCACTTCGTCGGTACGGATCAGGATATGGCGTGCGTGGGTCTGCGGGACGAGGTGCCGCTCTTTCGGTTTGCTGCTCCGAAACTTCACGATCTTCAGCAGGTGAAAGCCCGCGCCGCTGCGAAAGGGACCGATCACCTCACCTCCATTGGCCTTGGAGACCATCTCGGCTATTGTCGGAGTCAGCTGTCCCAGGCGGACCCAGCCGAGGTCACCTCCCCGGATGGCGTTGCGGGCATCGGAATATTCACGTGCCACGCTGGCGAAATCTGCGTTCTGTTCGAGTTTTTTTCGGGCCTCGGTGGCATGAGTTCGTGCCTGAGCGATTTGCCTGGTCGAGGCTCCGTCTGGCGTGGCTATCAGAATGTGCATCAGGTGCACTTCGCGTTTGTCGTCGGGCGCGGCGGCTTCGCGTGACAGATACTGGTCGATCTCGGATTTCGAGACCTGGATGCGGCGAGTAACCTCGCGGTTGATCAGGCGCGAGATGATGATCTGGTTTCGTATCTTGTTGCGGAACTGCTCGAAGGATACGCCCTCGCTGGCCAGCGCCTCACGCAATTGCGCCACATTGAGCTGGTTTTTTGCGGCGATGCGTGAGATGGCCTCGTCCAGCGTCTTGTCGTCGGCGGTGATTCCCAGGCGTTGTGCCTCGGCCAGTTGCAGCTTGTCGAGGATCAGTTTCTCCAGTGCGCTGTTGACGATCTGCTGTTCGCTGGGCGCCGAATCGGGACTGCTGTGTTGTAATTCACCGGCCAGCTCGCGGGCCTTTTCGCGCAGCTCACCGAGCGTCACCATGTTGTCTCCGGCCACTGCCACGATGCGGTCGAGCAGTTGGGCGGCCTGCGGCACGCCGCCGGTCAGAAGGATCAGGGAAATCGACAGGAAGTATTGGAGTCTAGTCATCGTCTCTGTGATAGCCGTAGATGCCGCTCTTCAACAGGGCATCGATGTTGTCGCCCAGTTTACCCAGGCCGTTGAGTTCGAGTTGCAACAGGAAGGACAGGTCTTGGGTATTCCCGGGTCCGGTGACCTGCTGGCGTACCAAGGCACGCAACCGCCAGCAGCAATTGCCATACTCAATGCCGGCAAGGGCGTCGAGGTTGCGGCCCTCACTGAGTGAGTAGTTCCAGCGGGCGATCGCCCGGGTGCGTTCGCCGATGGGCCAGATCAGGCCAAGATCGGTGTGTGTGGACAGGCCGTCGCGCAGCCGGTAGGCCAGGTTGATCACCCGCTCGTCGTCCTGCCGATAGCTGAACTGGGCCAGCGCCTGTTCGATCGTGTCACTGTTGGGATTCCATTGCAGCCCTCCGCGCACGCGCCAGTCGTTACCCAATCGTACGCTCAGCTCGCCGATCATTGCAGAGTTGCCGTCAGTGGCAGGCGGCGTGCCGGGCAATTGCACCCTGCGATCGGCCAGGTAGAGCACCTGCCCGATGCTGGCACGAGCCAGCTCACGACCACTGTCGTTCCGAATGCGGCTGGTCAGTGCCAGGCCCAGCCGGTTGGCGTCGCCCTGCCGGTCAGGTCCGGTAAAGCGGTTGTCCCGGAACAGCGCATCGAGGCCGAAGTCGTACTCTCTGGTATCGAACAAGGGGATGTCACCCTGCTCGCGGTACGGAGCGTACAGGTAGTAGAGCCTGGGTTCCAGTGTCTGGGTTGCGGCCTGTCCGAACCACTGGGTGGTGCGATCGAAATAGAGTCCACCATCCAGGCTCAGGATGGGGGTGAGCCGGTCGGGATTGCTGCTCAGCCCCGGTGTCTGGTTGTGGAGGTGATAGCGGGTGTAGCGCAGGCTGGCTCTGGGGACCAAGTGGTAGAAATCGGTCTGCCGAGGCAGGCTGAGAGTTGGGTACAGATCCAGTCGGTCACCCTCGACGAAGCCACCGGACTTCCGAAAGTGGACATATTCGGCATCCAGGCCGTAATGCAGCGGCACGTTGGTGGCAACGTCGGCGAAGGCCAGCCGCAGTTGTGGCAGGCGGGCATAGGGACGACTGGCCCGTGGCAACAAGGGATCGATGGTCTGAAATTCCTGTACCCGTGCCAGCGCTTGCCAGCGGTCGCTGGCATAGCGGAGTTCAGCGGTGCGTTCCAGGTACGTGGTGCTGGTCGATTCCAGGTCTGCACCGAAATCGGTCAGGTAGCGTTCGTCCGATACATAGTTGAAACGCAGTGCGCTGCTGAGGTGTGGCGTGTAATGGCCTTCAGTGTTCAACGACAGGGCACCTCGCCGCGAGTTTTGCGCCGGTCCTTGCCTGTCGTGCGGCAGGTAGCTTGCGGTGATGCGTCCTTTGTGTGTCTCGGTCAGAAAACGAAATTCTCCTCCCAGCAGCAGGCCACGTTGTCCGAGCAGGCGTGGGGTCAGGGTCAGATCGTAGTTGGGTGCAAGGTTGAAGTAATAGGGCAGGCTCAGGTCCAGCCCCAGACGGTTGCTGTAACCCAGGCTGGGTATCAGGAGGCCGCTGCGCCGCCGGTTATCGATGGAGAAAGTCAGCACTGGCACATAGGCCATCGGCACTCCCTTGAACGACAGCCATGCATCATGCGCGGTACCCAGTCCCTCTCCGGTATCGATGTCGAGAGTCTCGGCACTGAGTTTCCAGTCATCGTTTCCGGGGGGGCAGGTGGTGTAGGTGATGCGTTGGTAGTGTCCGGTGTCAGGGCCGGTCAGCTCTGCGTGTTCCGCGGTGCCGCGTGCCAGGATGCCGGGGAGTCGATATTCGGTCTGTTCGGTACGACCCAGGTGTGTGTTCAGATTATATTGAACCTGTTCTGCGGCCAAGCGCAGGTCGGGGCGGCTGAGCAGAACATCGCCGTTGGCGCTGAGTCTCCCGCTGTCGCGCTGGAAGACAATACGTTCGGCACGCAGGTGGTCATGGCCATGCAGCAGATCGACGTTGCCGCTGAACAAGGCCTGATCGTCGATTACCGAGGTCACGGCACTGTCGGCGGTGACCTCGACAGCGGTGCTTTCGGTGACAGGCTGCGGGGTGACGGCAGGGCGGGTGCAGGATTGCCAGGGGATGCCGGCATCGAGCAGCGCACTGGTCTCTGGGGAAGCGGTGGGTTCACCCTTGCGGAGGGAGGCTGAACTCTGTCCGCCGGTTGTCGCTGGCTGTGTATCCGACCGGCTGCGGGCGGGCTCTGCTGTTACAGGCTGGGGTGGTGCCGGTGGAGGAGTGGTGAGATTCTTCACCGTGGCCGCTGTCTGTGGTGTCAGATGATCGCACGGGGGAGTGGACGTGTTCGTGGAGGAAGGAACGCCGATGTGTTCGGCGTCACCCGTGCAGTCCCAGCCACTGGCTTTGGCTGGCGGCACCAAGAAGGCCATGTCCAGAGCACACAATAGTGCGAGGCTCAGGTGATGTCTTCGAAACAGGTGACAGTGGTTGGAACGGGGGTTGTATGACACGGTTGGGGCTCTACCAGATGCTTGGGCCGGGAGGTATGCCCCCTGGCGCTTCAGTGAGCGCTAAAATCTCATAGAATGGTGCTTTCTTCAATGTCGGTATGGATCGGTATGCTTGGCAGAGAGGCGCATATGTATCATTGGCTCGAGGAGCGATGCGGCCTGTCCGGATTCAGCCTGGTACCGGCATCCTCCGATGCCAGCTTCCGTCGCTATTTCCGTTTGCTGCTGCCGGACGGCGAAACGCGCATTGTCATGGATGCTCCGCCCGCGCACGAGGATTGCCGTCCTTTCGTCGATGTGAACCGGCGGCTCAAGGAGGCAGGGGTGCATGTGCCGCACCTCCATGCCCAGGATATCGAGCAAGGCTTCCTTCTGCTCGAGGATCTGGGCGACCGTCTCTATCTGGGCGAGCTCGACGAGGTTTCGGCCGACCGGCTCTATGGTGAGGCCATTGGCGCCCTGCTGCGTATTCAGCGCGCCGATACTTCGGGCCTGCCGAACTATGATCGCGCCCTGTTGTCCCGCGAGATGGCGCTGTTTCCCGACTGGTTGCTGAAGGTGCATCTGGATCTGAAGTTGGCGCCGGCCGAACGGTGGATGCTCGATACTCTGTTCGAGCATTTGATCGACAATGTCCTGGCTCAGCCCCGGATGCTGGTACACCGCGATTACCACTCGCGTAACCTGCTGGTCTGTGACACGGATTCGCCGGGCGTGATCGATCATCAGGATGCGGTGCTCGGGCCGATCACCTATGACCTCGTTTCTTTGCTGCGAGACTGCTACATCGCCTGGCCGTATGAGCGGGTTGCCGGTTGGTTGAACGATTATGCCGGGGCGGCGATGGATGCTGGTGTGCTGGACGAGGTGCAGTGCGCGAGGCTGCCTGAATGGTTTGACCTGATGGGTGTGCAACGCCACCTGAAGGCAGCGGGCATCTTCGCCCGCCTGTACCGCCGTGACGGCAAGTCGGGTTACCTGGGTGATATCCCGCGCACCCTGGAGTACATTCTCGCGGTGTCCGAGCGGCGTCCGCTGGTGGCCCCGCTGGCTGGTTTTCTCGAGCGTCGGGTGATGCCCGTATTGCAGGCAGCATGAGTTACTGGTCGTTGCACCCGGTACAACTGTTGACCTTCGATCTGGACGATACCCTCTGGCCTTGCATGCCGGTGATCCAGGCCGCCGAAAGGGCGGTGCACGACTGGTTCCGCGAGGCCGTGCCGGTGATCGCCGAGTGCTACGACATCGACAGCCTGCGCGAGCACCGCATCCGCGTGGCACGGGAGAACCCGTACCGGGCGCACGATCTCACCGGCATTCGCCTGCATGGCTACCGGCATCTGGCTCGCCGGCACGGGTTGGACGAGGCCATCGCCGAACAGGCCAATGCCATATTTCGCCGCGAGCGCAACAAGGTTACGCCCTGGCCCGAGGTGGCAGAGGCTCTGCGCACCTTGCGCGAGTATTTCGTGCTGGTGGCAGTGAGCAACGGCAATGCACAGATCGAGCACACCCCGCTGGCCGACTGCTTCCATCATGCCTTCATGGCCGAGGAGGTCGGTGCGGCCAAGCCGGACCCGGCGTTGTTTCATGCCGCTGCCGATGTCAGCGGTATTCCCCTGTCGCGGGCGGTGCATGTCGGTGACGATCCACATCGTGATGTCGAGGCGGCACGACGCATGGGCATGCAGACAGTTTGGGTCAATCGCAACGGCATGGTTTGGCCGGAGGATCTCCCTCCGCCCGATCATACCGTGAGCGACTTGTGCGCGCTCGTGGCCCTCTTGCTGGATGATCATTGAAGAACGGGCATGGACAAGGAGCTCGAACAGGCACTCAAACTGTACGGACTGCTCACCGTGCTGGTGCTGATGGCCTTCATTGTCGCCTGTTCAGTTCAAGCCGGCACCACTGGATCATGTGTGGCCCGCAATGGGCCTGCTGCCGTTACGCCCAGGCCTGCACTCGCGAGCTGGCGAAGGATGGTGTCAGCCTCGAAGTCGTGTCAGCGTTCCCGCAATCCTTCAGAAGGTTCGATACGTGCCGATCGGAGTCCTGCCAATGCAGCAGCGAGCACTGCGGCGGTCACGGTCAGTCCCAGCGCCAAGGCGTAGTGCTCTGACAGCAGTGCGCAGACTTGCTGGCCGTCGGCGAGCTGGTCGGAGAGCATGTCGTTGATGACCCAGGCGACACCGCGATAGACGACGATCGCCAGTCCCCAGCCGAATACCGCAGTACAGAAGGCCTGCACAACGGGGAACCAGACGATGTCACCGGTGCGGAAGCCGACCAGGCGCAATACTGACAGCTCGCGGCGCTTGCGGTCCACGTTGGCCCACAGACTGGCACCGAGTGACAGCGAGAAGCCGACCAGGCCGATGATGGCGATGGCCCAGTAGATGGCGCTGAGGTTGCGGTCCATCTTCATCACCAGTTCGATGTTGGCGGCATGGGTGCGTACGTCGATACCCTGTTCGGTGAGCAGTGCTTTCAGTGGTGCCACGTCGTAGATGGATCGTGCATACAGGCGAAAGCCGGGGTAACTGCGTTGCTCGGGCGGTGGTTCCCCCTTCCAGCCCAGGGCGGGCACGGCGTGGCCATCGCGGAAGTCTTCCAGTGCCTCAAGCAGTATCAGGTCGACGAAGGCGCCGTCGCGCGCGAAGGCAGATTCGGGAGCCACGGCGACCACTTCCAGAGGCAAATGCACGCGCTCGCGCCGGCCCCGATAGCGCCGTGTCAGACTACCGCTGATGGTATCGCCGGCCTGCACCCTGAGTTTCTGCGCGGCGCCGTGCGAAAGCACGATGTGGTACAGGCTGTCGGGAGTGATGCCCAGGCCTTGTAGCAACGGATCATTGTGATCCGAAGGAATCATCTCGGCATTGAGGATGCGTCCGGCCTTGCCGGAGCGCAGTTGCAGGGTGGCAGCGATCGAGCGGGTGCGTGGCTCCAGAAAGGCGACATCCGGACGCTTGCGCAGGGCATCCAGCCAGGCGATGTCATGGTGGCCACTGCCTACCGGGAGGATCTCGCGGTTGGTCGGGTCCTCGATGAGCTGCTCGAGCATGCCGCCGATGATACCGAACTTGAGTCCGAACAACACCAGCATGGGACCGAGCACGGCCGTCAGGGCCAGTGCGAAGCAGCAGGATATCTGCCATTCGTGGAAGTAGTCACGGCTCGCCAGACGAAGGATCTTGAGCAAATGCATGAATCTATCCGTTGACGATCGTCTCGGTGGTGCGCCCATCCGGTGAGCGTTGGGTGTGGTGGGCGAGCCGGCGCAGCCCCAGACGCTTGATGTGCCGCCAGGCGTGGCTGGCCACGATCACTGTGATGTTGCGTTCCTCGGCCAGGCCGAGGAACAGCGACATGATCTTTTCTGCGGCAAAGGGATCGACCGAGGCGGTGGGTTCGTCGGCGATCACGATGGATGGTTCGTGCGCCAGTGCCCGGCCGATGGCCACGCGCTGGCGTTCACCGGTCGACAGGGTTTCGGGCTGTTTGTCCAAGTGACGAGCGATTCCCAGTTTACGGGCCAGATCGTTGATCACCGTGCCTTCCTTCAGCCCCAGCACGCTGCGCGAGAGGTTCATGTTCTCGCGTATCGTGAGATAGGGAAGCAGGCCGCCGGTCTGCATCACATAGCCGATGTGTTGTTTGCGGAGTTCGCCGAGGCGGTTGAGGTGGCGGTGCTTCCAGAAGGTCCCCACATCGATGGGTTCACCTGTGTTATCCGGGCGGAAGCGGAAAGCACCGATGCTGGTCGGCTGGGCGATGAAGGACAGGATATCGAGCAGGGTCGACTTGCCGCATCCCGATTCGCCGATCAGTGCGATCTTCTCGCCCTGGGCGATCTGCAGCGAAGGCACGTTCAGGCAGAAGGAGATCCCCTGGGCCTCGCGGTCCAGCACCACGTCACGCAGGTGGTAGATGATGCCGCTGTCACGGCCAGGGCTGGTGAGGAAATTGCTCAAGGCAGATCGGTCCACTATGGTCTGGTCGGGCGCTATTGTACTGCCTGATGCGCCTTGAGGAAGCGGAAATGGGACCCATTCCCGCTTCGTTCCACACTTCCCTGTGCGGACTGTTTGTGGCGAGGATGCAGCGCTACAGGCAGGAAGCTTGTTCCCGGTCTGGATGTTTGCCTGATCTGCGGCATGGCGAAGCGAAGAACGCTCGGCGGGAGTGTGTGAGATATGGAGTACTGATAGCATTTCGCATTCGAGCCATGTCATTGCGCCGGCGCTCCTGATTGGCCGCCGTGCTGCAGCTAAGTGAGGAGGAGAGCACCGTGCCGTTGTTGAGGATCAGCACCAACTGCATCGTCGAGAACACCGAAGCGGCCCTGCAGGCCACATCTCAGGTTGTGGCTGCAATGCTGGGCAAGCCAGAGCGTTATGTGATGGTGGAACTGCATGCCGATCTGACTATGAGTCTCGCTGGGAGTACTGAACCGCTGGCTTATCTCGAACTCAAGAGCATTGGCCTGCCAGAGGAGCGTACCGCCGAATTCTCTGCTGTTCTCTGTCGCCTGATCGACGAACAACTGGGGGTGCCCGCCGAGCGGATCTACATCGAGTTCAGTGACGCCCCGCGCCATCTCTGGGGCTGGAACGGTGTGACCTTCTGAGAAGCCGTGCGTGGAGGATTCGCCACAAGGTACACAAGGATTCCTGGTGCAACTGCCGAGGATGCCAAGGTCTCCGGGGGCCAGGATGGCCCGGACCCCTGCCAGCCCCAGGAGAGAAGACGCCATGGCACCGATGGCTGTTCCCCGACTTGCCTGCCCGGGGAACAGTCCGGAGTCTGGTCCTGCGCAAAGAGTGCAGAGGCGATTGAAAAACCTTCGTGTTCCTTGTGGTTGATCCGCCCGAATCAGGGCAGCATTTCCAGTGGTACGGGAAACACCGAGTCGCCGTCCACCGGTCCGCCATCCAGGCTCACCCAGAGGTCGGTGTGGTCGTGCAGGGCGCTGTAATAGGCGATCTTGTCTTCCAGTCGCTGCAGGAAGGCGATCTGTTCGCGTGCCGGCCAGGACTCCCAATCGTCCAGTGACAGGTTCATCACCTCGCCGGTGTAGGGAAGATCCTCGATGTACTCGCGTATGAATCCCATGTCGGCCAGGCTGTTGCCCTTGCCAGCAGTGGTGGCGGTGGTCTCGCCGAGCTGCCCGGGATCACGCGCAATGGTAGCCGCCAAGCTCTTGAGCTCGTTCAGGAAGTTGTCCGGCGACAGCAGGCCTTCTTCGGCGGTCGCCAGCACTTGGCGCAGGATGTCGTGCAGGTCAGAGAGCTGGTCTCGGGTCAACAGCACCTGCACGTCCAGGGTGCGTTTCTCGGGGTGTGCGATGTCATGGTCCAGCAGCCAGGCGTTGAACACCCGTGGGATGCCGCCCCCTGTGGTCTTTTCCAGGTAGCGCATGCGCAGTGCGTAACCCAGCCTGGTGATCTTGTCTTTCAATTCGGCCAGTCGTGGGTTGTCTGGCGGGGTTGGTTCGGACCTCACCACGGGTTTGTCCGGGCGCTGTCGTCCGGTGGTTGCCACCTGTACCTGCAGAGTGATCTGGCCAGCGATGGTATCGAGCGCATGGCCGAATTCTTCCACGTCGCCAGTCGGTACGCCGTAGTACAGGCTGCCCACGCCCGGGAAGCGGGACAGTTCGCGGTAGGTGTGTTCGGCTGCGGCGTGGTCGGCTTGATTGGCAGATGTGAGCAGGTGCATCACGAAGATGGCGATGCCCTTCTCGTGTGCCAGGCGACGCAGTTGCCCGGCACTCTTGCCAGTGATCGAGAGCGGGTCGTCGGGTCCGCGTGGGCGAGCGTCGGTGATCAGCACGATATAGCGTGCGGCATGGGTTTTCCAGTCCATCTCCTCGATGGCCTTGAGTACCCCGGCATAGGCATCTTCGCGAAAGTCCCGACTGGAGATCTGTGCCGCCTTCAAGGTGTTGACCTGTTGCAGGAAAGTGCCGGGATTGTGTCCCTGCTCCAGGGTGACATAGGTGCGGGCCAGGTATTTCAGTCCCGGTGTTGCCTTCGGGTTGTCGCGGAAGGCGACCAGGCCGAAGTCAGCATTGCCCAGCAGGCCTGCGTCACCCAGTGCATCGTAGATCTTCATCACGGCCTCGCGGGTCCGGTCGATATAGGGGCCCATCGACAGGGTGGAGTCGATCACGAATACCAGGCCGGCGTTGTAACCGGGCATCCCGGCTGCTCGATGCATGTCCTTCTCGGGTTCTTCGGTGGGTTTCGGTTGCGGGTTCTGAAGAGGCACGCTGGCAACCCTGAGCATGCGTGCCTGCTCGTTGCCAAGGTAGGTGTCGCGATGTTCGAGGATGGGCACCAGGTAGAAGTCCTTGCGGATGTCCAACTTGCCGGATGGCTGGATGGCCACCACTGGAGAGTCGGGCAGTGAATGTCCTTCGATCGCAGCCTGGTAGAGGCTTTGATAGCGTTCGGAGTCGCTGGCGACCTGCTCGAGCGCCGCGGCACTGCGGAACAGCAGGGCACGGTTGTGGTCCCCGGGTTCGCGGAAGGCCACGGTCAGGCCCTGGTTCCAGGCAATGGTGTCTTCGGTCTTCAGCCAGCCATCGAGAGTGCCGTGGCGGTCGGTGCCGACCTGCACCCAGCCATCCTTGCGCGCGTAGACGTAATATGCGGTAAACGGCGTGGTGGGTTGCCCCTCGCCTGCCTCGGGGGTCTGGTGCAGCCGGCCGCCGGGTACCACCAGCATGCGCTGGTAGAGCGCCTGTTTGCCCGGCATCAGCAGTGGGGTGTTGGCTGCGGACAGTGCAGGGGCAATCAGCAGCGTGGCCAGCCACAGCATCGAGAGAGATATCCGGCTCGATTTCATCGGTTCACTTCCATTGCAGCATCAGGCGTTGGGCCTGCTCGTCACCGGCCACAGCGGCCTGTTCGACACGTGCGCGAAGTTGGGCCAGCGCCTGCCGGGCTTCGTCGATACCGGCCGCGGCCGCGCGGCCATACCATTTGTATGCCTGCAGGGGGTTGGCTCGAGCAAATAACCCTCCTTCATGGAAGCTGGCCGGATCGGCGGAGCGCGCCAACTTCATGGCTGCAGGGCCATGGCCCTCGCGGGCGGCAAAGAAATACAGCACCAGGGCATCATCGGTACGCCCCGACTGTTCGAAGTCACGGGCCGACTGCCAGGCACGTTCCAGATTCGGCCTTCTGGCGGCGCGCAGCTTGCGGATCAGGCGACGTGCGGCCGTGCCGGGGCGATTATCGACAACGGGTGTGGAGGGAGTGCCTGTCTGGCTCGATGGTGCGAGTGCCCTGCTGGGCGAGACCGGCGTGGCCTGTTCATCGAGCAGACTCGAACGATCGTCTGGTTGCACCGGCAGCGGTGTCCCGGGCTCATCCTCGTGACCGGGTACCAGCAGCACTGCGATCACGGTGACGACGATCACTGCAAGGATCAGCCTGCCGGCGTGGCTCCGGTGTATGGGTTCACCTGTTCCTGTCGGGTCGATATCCTGATCCTCCGTTTCCACCTAACTTGACTCGCTCTGCGATCCTTCCAGGGAAAGTCCGGATTATCCTGCAGAGAGGATAAATGTGCAAAGGAGTGATCATGGGCGCAAGGGCAAGATGCGGGTTAGTCGTGTTGTTGTGGGGAGGACTGGCGAGTGCCGACTATCTGGAAACCATCCCACGGTTCTGGCGCAATCTGTATCCGGACGGTGGCACCGGCTTGTATTGCGGCAAGCATTTCGGTGCTTACGACCGCCGATACAACATCGAGCACGTGTTCCCCATGGGCTGGGTGGCACGCCAGTTGCGGTGTGGTGATCGTGACCAGTGCCGACGGCGCAGCGCACTGTTCAACCGGATCGAGTCGGACATGCACAACATGTACCCGGCGCGCAAGGACTTGAATCGTGAGCGTGGAAGTTACGCCTACGGCATCATCGAGGGAGAGCGCTGGGTCGAACGTGGCTGCGATTTCGAGCTGGATCACCGCCGTCGTCGCGCCGAGCCACGCCCGGTAATACGTGGCGACATTGCCCGTGCCATGCTCTACATGGCCGACACCTATGATCTGGAACTGTTCCGCAGCCAGCGCGAGCTGCTCGAGCGCTGGCATCGCACAGATCTTCCGGATGCCGCGGAGCGCGAGCGCAACCGTGTCATTCTGCACCTGCAAGGACGGGGGAATCCCTGGATCGAGGGAAGGTAAACCACAGAGGACACAGAGTTCACACAAGCGAAAGATGTTTCAGAAGAAGCAGTCGTGGAGTACACGGGCTACTGGTTCATCCAACCGATCAACTCTGGAATGCTCTGCGCCTCCTGTGGTAGGAGAAAAGGCTCAATCGGTATCGATCTTTCCCATCAGGGCGAAGCTCTTGACGAAGGGGCCTGCCATGCGCGGGTCCTTGATCATGCTCTTGAAATCACCCTTGAGGAACTTCAGCTTGCCCATCGCGAAGGCGGTGCCCAGGCCGGTCATGCCGATACCACTCCTTGCCCATTTCTTCCAGTCATCTGGCTTGGCACGCATGTCCCAGTTGGGCCCGCTACCGTCGTAGCTGCCGGCCTCGACGCACTCGCCGTTGACGACCTTGAAGATGCCGCGAGGCTGGTCTTCGTCCTTGAAGCCGCAGGCGATCACTGAATCGAAGCCGATCTCGGCCAGTTTGTCCTTGACTTCTGGTTCGGCATTCCAGGCGTCCTTGAGCGCCTTCATCCATTCGTCGGAAAAGAGTTCTGCCATTTTTCTGTTCTCCTTGGGGTCGTGGATGCCATGGGGTCATCCGTACTGCCAACCCGGTGTCCACCGGGTGCCACCCACCGGTGGCCAGGACATTCAAGCACAAACCGGCAAGCGAGTCTTCGATCTCGTGAAGGATTTCGAGACATCCCAGCCCCGCTTCGTTCTCCTTGGCGGGTAGCGCATGCGCTATCCATGAGCTTCATGTCGAAAGTAACACCTCGCGGTGTCCGGGAATGCAGCCTGTATAATACGACGTTTCGACTTTGCCGCCCGAGCATCATGCAACCCGACTGTACCGAAGGACTCCGAGAGCTGCTTGCTTGGCGTATCCTGGTCCTGGATGGCGCCATGGGCACCATGATCCAGCACCACGGGTTGGGTGAAGCCGGGTATCGTGGTGAGCGCTTCGCCGACTGGCCCTCGGAGCTGAAGGGCAACAACGACCTGCTGGCGATCACCCAGCCGCAGATCATCCGCGGCATCCACGAGCAGTACCTGCAGGCCGGTGCCGACATCATCGAGACCAACACCTTCAACGGTACCCGGGTGTCGATGTCCGACTACGGCATGGAGGAGCTGGCCTGGGAGATCAATCATGCCGCCACCCAGCTGGCGCGCGAGGTGGCCGACCAGTACAGCACGCCGGAGAAGCCGCGTTTTGTCGCCGGGGTGTTGGGGCCTACCAGCCGCACCTTGTCGATCTCGCCGGATGTGAACGATCCCGGCTACCGCGCTATCACCTTCGATGTGCTGGTGGACCAGTACTATGAATCCACCGACGCCTTGGTGCAGGGTGGGGCGGATATCCTGCTGATCGAGACGGTCTTCGACACACTGAATGCCAAGGCGGCGGTGTTCGCTATCGAAAAATACTTCGCCGACAAGGGTATCCGCCTGCCGATCATGATCTCGGGCACCATCACCGACGCCTCCGGGCGCACTCTCTCCGGGCAGGTGACCGAGGCCTTCTACAACAGCCTGCGCCATGCAGCTCCCCTCTCCATTGGCCTGAACTGCGCCCTGGGCCCCGACCTGCTGCGCCAGTACGTGGAGGAGATGTCGCGGGTGGCGGAATGTTGTGTCAACGCACACCCCAACGCCGGCCTGCCCAACGAGTTCGGTGAGTACGACCTGGGTCCGGCGGAGATGGCCGCCGAGGTGGGGGAGTGGGCGCGTTCCGGTTTTCTCAACATCATCGGTGGCTGTTGCGGCTCCACCCCGGAGCATATCGCGGCGATTGTGCGCGTGGTCGAGGGCGTGCCGCCGCGCCAGCCTCCGCGGACCGTGCCGGCTTGCCGCCTGTCGGGGCTGGAGCCGTTCAACCTCACCAGGGACTCGTTGTTCGTCAATGTCGGCGAGCGTGCCAATGTGACCGGCTCGGCCAAATTCAAGCGCCTGATTCTCGATGAGGAGTATGAGGATGCGCTGGATGTCTGCCGCACCCAGGTGGAGGGTGGCGCACAGATCGTGGATGTCAACATGGATGAGGGCATGCTTGATGGCAAGGCCGCCATGGTGCGCTTCCTCAACCTGATGGCGGCCGAGCCGGACATCGCCCGGGTGCCGGTGATGATCGACTCCTCCAAGTGGGAGATCATCGAGGCCGGTCTGAAGTGTGTGCAGGGCAAGCCCATCGTCAACTCCATCTCCATGAAGGAGGGCGAAGACAGGTTCCGCGAACAGGCACGGTTGTGCCGGCGTTATGGCGCGTCGGTGATCGTGATGGCCTTTGACGAACAGGGCCAGGCGGAT
Source organism: Gammaproteobacteria bacterium (assembly GCA_024510845.1). Taxonomy (GTDB): domain Bacteria; phylum Pseudomonadota; class Gammaproteobacteria; order Chromatiales; family Chromatiaceae; genus MONJU. The sequence goes on along the minus strand of JANEMA010000018.1, from coordinate 7,127 downwards.
ACCTTCGAGCGCAAGATCGAGATCTGTGAACGGGCTTATCGCATTCTGGTGGACGAGCTGGACTTTCCTGCCGAGGACATCATCTTCGACCCCAATATCTTCGCTGTGGCCACTGGCATCGAGGAGCACGACAACTATGCAGTGGACTTCATCGAGGCCACGCGCTGGATCAAGCAGTATCTGCCGCATGCCCTGGTCTCTGGTGGGGTATCCAATGTGTCCTTCTCCTTCCGCGGCAACAATCCGGTGCGCGAGGCAATCCATGCAGTGTTCCTGTACCACGCCATAGGCGCCGGCATGGACATGGGCATCGTCAATGCTGGTCAGCTTGCGGTCTATGACGAGCTGACCGGGGAACTGCGCAACGCGGTGGAGGACGTGATTCTCAACCGTGGTCCGGATGCAGGCGAACGTCTGGTCGATTTGGCCCCGAAGTACGCTGGTGACGGCGCGGTGGCAGAAAAGAAGGACGATCTGGAATGGCGTGGCTGGGATGTCGGGAAGCGCCTGGAACATGCCCTGGTGAAGGGCATCACCGAATTCATCGATGAGGACACCGAGGAAGCGCGCCAGAAGTCGGGTCGGCCACTGGACGTGATCGAAGGCCCCCTGATGGCGGGTATGAACGTGGTCGGAGACCTGTTCGGCCAGGGCAGGATGTTCCTGCCGCAGGTGGTCAAGAGCGCGCGGGTGATGAAGAAGGCGGTGGCTTACCTGGAGCCCTACCTGGATGCGGAAAAGGCCGGGTGTGGCGCCGAGGCCGCGGGCAAGGTGTTGATGGCCACGGTCAAGGGTGATGTGCACGACATCGGAAAGAACATCGTCGGTGTGGTGCTGCAGTGCAACAGCTACGAGGTGATCGACCTGGGCGTGATGGTCCCGGCCGACAAGATCCTGCAGATCGCCATCGACGAGCAGGTGGATATCATCGGCTTGTCGGGCCTGATCACTCCCTCGCTGGACGAGATGGTGCACGTGGCCAGGGAGATGAAGCGGCGCGGCTTCATCATCCCGTTGATGATCGGCGGAGCCACCACATCCAAGGCCCATACCGCAGTCAGGATCGAGCCGGAATATGGGCACGGCGTGGTCTATGTGCCCGATGCCTCGCGCGCGGTAGGCGTGGCCTCGGCGCTGCTTTCAGAGGATCAGAAGCCCGAGTTCCTGGCGCAGCTGCGTGAGGAATACCAGGACGTGCGCGAGTCCCGCGCCGCCGGGCGCAAGCAACAGGATCTGGTGACCCTGGAGGAGGGAAGGGCCAACCGCACACCCATCGACTGGGACAATACGGAGATCGTGCCGCCGAAACACCCTGGCCTCACCGTACTCGACGACATCGAACTGTGCGAGATCGTCCCCTGCATCGACTGGACCTTCTTTTTCCACGCCTGGCAGCTGCGCGGGCGCTTCCCCAGGATCCTCGATGATCCGGAGAAGGGCGAGGAGGCGCGCAAGCTGTATGCCGACGCTCTGGCCATGTTGCAGAAGATCATCGACGAGGGCTGGCTGAAGGCGCGCGCGGTGGTGGGGCTGTTCCCGGCCAACAACGTCGGTGATGACATCGAGATCTACACCGATGAAACGCGTAGCCAGGTGCGTACCGTATTGCACAATCTGCGCAAGCAGGGTCGTCAGCCCGAGGGCAAGTACAACGAATCGCTGGCCGATTATGTGGCGCCGAAGGAGAGCGGGATCCCCGACTGGATCGGTGGATTCGCCGCCACCGCCGGCATCGGCATCGATGACAAGCTGGCGGAGTTCGAGGCAGAGCACGATGACTATCGTGCGATCATGCTCAAGACACTGGCCGACCGCCTCGCCGAGGCGCTCACCGAGTGGCTGCATCGCAAGGCTCGCACCGAGCTGTGGGGCTATGCGCCGGACGAGGATCTGGACAACGATGATCTGATCGCCGAGCGCTATCAGGGTATCCGTCCGGCCATGGGATATCCTGCCTCGCCGGATCACACCGAGAAAGATCTGTTATGGGCGTTGTTGGACGCTGAAGCCAATACCGGCATCTGGCTCACCGAGTCCAGGGCTATGGTGCCCACCGCGGCGGTGTCCGGGTTGTACTTTGCGCACCCCGAGGCACGTTATTTCGCCGTCGGCAAGATTGCCCGTGATCAGATCGAGGACTATGCGCGGCGCAAGGGCATGCCGGTGACCGAGATCGAAAAATGGCTGGGGCAGAACCTGGCCCATGATTGAGTGAGGAACAGGTGTTCGGCGTTCTGATGATCAGGAAACCCGACAAGTCACGTGCTGTGAGTCCGGACGGTTTACTGGTTCCTGACAAACCTGTCGAAGGGACTTGAGTCTGAGTACGGCTTCGGTATAATTCGCGCTTCCCGGCGGGGCCGGGGTCGTGAACCCAGGGGTCGTTAGCTCAGTTGGTAGAGCAGCTGACTTTTAATCAGTTGGTCGCAGGTTCGAATCCTGCACGACCCACCATATCGATCGACGGTTCGCGTCGTGTTCGACGCGGGCCGTTTTCCTTTGTCGCGTTCCCGGGGTTTGATGATCGGGATCGGGTCTCGTGTTTCCATCATCATCCGGTCGCTTGCGGGTATCATCGGCTGCATCTTGTGGCGAAGCGTATCTCATGAGCGAGTCTTCTTTCTTCGATGAAACGGCCCGTGCCCGGCAAGGTGGCCTGTCGTGGCGGCGTTGTCCCAAGCTCGCATGAGCTGGCCGAAGTACCATCTGCTGCCTTATCGACCAGACAGTAGTGTCTGGTTCGCGGCTCTGAGCAAACTGGATTGTCCTGCCTGGCTGGACAGTGCGGGAGGAGCTGCCGGCGGACGTTACGACATCCTCAGTGCCGAGCCGTACCACCGCCTGCGTTTTGCCTGGGACGGGGCCGATGCGGTGGCGGGCGCCTTGCGCGAAGTGATCACGCCCCCGGCCACGGGTGACCCGGCGCTGCCTTTTATCGGGGGAGCCATTGGCTATCTGAGTTACGAACTGGGGCGCGCCTGGCAGGGGCTGCGCCGGCATCACGCGCACGATCTGCCAGTGGCGGCTTTCGGCCTCTATGACTGGGCACTGGTCCTGGACCATCGGTTGCAGCGTGCGGTGCTGGTAGGCCAGGGGCGGGATCCGGCGCTGCGCCGCCGCTGGGGAGCCCTGTGCAACACCCTGGAAAGGGCGGCGAATACGCCTTTCCCGATGGAGGACGTGGCCTCTTCGGAGAGAGTTGCCAGTGTGGCCGACAGTCTGCCCTGGCCGGCCTACGAGGTGGCTTTTGCCCGGGTGGCACATTATCTGTGCGAGGGCGACTGTTATCAGATCAATCTCACTCATCGTTTCGAGACCAGGCTGGCCGCTCCTGCCCGGGACTTGTACCGTCGTCTGCGGGCGCTGAGTCCAGCTCCCTATGGTGCCTTTCTGGACTTTGGTGATTTCCAGTTGTTGAGCAATTCGCCGGAGCAGTTTCTGTCGCTGCGCGATGGCGTGGTGAACACGCGGCCGATCAAGGGCACGCGGCCGCGGCATGACGATCCAGTGCTGGACGCACAATGGCGCGTCGACCTGCTGGCCAGTGACAAGGATCGGGCGGAAAATCTGATGATCGTGGATCTGTTGCGCAATGATCTTGGTCGGGTATGCGAGCCGGGCAGCATCGATGTGCCCGAGCTGTTTCAGGTGGAATCCTTTGCTCGTGTACATCATCTGGTGAGCCGGGTACGCGGCCGGTTGGCCGCGGGACACGATGCGGTGGACCTGTTGCGTTCCGGCTTTCCCGGGGGGTCGATCGCCGGAGCGCCCAAGCGTCGTGCGATGGAGATCATCGATGAACTGGAGCCGGTGAGTCGTGAGGCCTATTGCGGCAGCCTGTTTCATCTGGGCTTCGACGGCCGTCTCGGGAGCAGTATTGCCATTCGCACTCTGGTGCGACAGGGCGAGAGGCTGCGTTACTGGGCCGGAGGTGGTCTGGTATTCGATTCCTGCGCCACCGGGGAGTTTCAGGAATCGCTGGACAAGGCTTCGGTATTCTTCGAGCTGGTCGGCGCCCGTCCCGATGGCTGTCAGCCGCCGTTGCCCATGCGTTCGTAATAGTAGTTGGTGGCTTCGACGAAACCGGCCACGCTGCCACAGTCGAAGCGCCGTCCCTTGAACTTGTAGGCCAGTACCATGCTGCGTTTCGCCTGAGTGAGCAGTGCGTCGGTGATCTGGATTTCGCCGCCGCGCCCCGGTGGCGTCTCGCGCAGGATGTCGAAAATATCCGGAGTGAGGATGTAGCGGCCGATGATGGCCAGGTTGGAGGGTGCCTCTTCGGGGCCGGGTTTCTCGACCATGTTGGAGATCATGAACAAGCCATCCTCGATCTCGGAACCGGCGATCACACCGTATTTCTCGATCTGGTTCTGTGGCACCTCTTCGATGCTCACCACGCTGCAGCGGTATCTGGCGTAGATGCGGGTCATCTGTGCCATCACCCCGTTGCTGTAGCCATCGCACAGGTCGTCGGCGAGGATCACACCAAAAGGTTCGCGGCCGATCAGTGTTTCGCCGGTGAGGATGGCGTGTCCGAGACCCTTCATCTCCTTCTGACGAGTGTAGGAGAAGGTACATCGATCCATCAGGCGGCGGATGTCGGTGAGGCAGGCCTCCTTGTCGGTGCCGTTGATCTGGTGTTCCAGTTCGTAACTCACGTCGAAATGGTCTTCCAGCGCACGCTTGCCGCGCCCGGTGATGATGGCGATATCGTACATGCCGGCCTCCAGCGCCTCCTCGACGCCATACTGGATCAGCGGTTTGTTGACGATGGGTATCACCTCCTTGGGCATGGCCTTGGTGGCGGGAAGAAAACGGGTGCCGTAACCGGCAGCGGGAAAGAGACATTTCCTGATCATGACTAGGGTCCGTTGGGGGTTCCTGCGGATCGTGTTTGTTCCAGATCGAACAGATTGCATTATCCACGATCCAGTGCCGAAAAAGGCAATTCTTGTGCATTCTCGGCATCCTGTTCGAACGCAGATGTGCGTCGAACCCGGTCGACAGCTGTAGCCCCGGGCATCCATGTCGACTTGCATGCGGGAACGGCGGGCACCGAGGCCTCGATGCTGCCGCAGCAGCAGGGTTGGGGGGTAGGGAGGACACAGAGAGTCCCGCCGATCAAGCCGGCCCCTGGGCTGCTCCGGAAGCTGTCGGGAATGGGAACATCGTCGGGCAGGTGCTCGACTCCGTGTACTCCGTGAGGGTTCAGCACTGTTCCCACGGCAGGCCGCGGAAGCGCCAGCCACCCAGGGTGCTGCGGTGATGTTCCTCGTCGAGATCTCCCTCGAAGCCTTCGTCCACGTGATAGACATTCTTTATCCCGGCCTCGAACAGGGAGCGACCGGCCTCGAGGGAGCGTTTGCCGCTGCGGCAGATGAGAATCACTGGCGCGCAGTCGCTATCATTGGCGCACACTACTCCACCGGGCAACAGTTTGCGGATTTCGGTGAAGAAGTCCGGGTTGATATCCCAGTCGGGCTCGTCGATCCAGGGGACGTGAACCGCGCCCCTGGGGTGCCCGACGAAGAGGTATTCCATGGTGGAGCGGATGTCCACCAGCACGCTTCTCGGGTCCTGCTGCATCAATTCCCAGGCCTGCTGGGGTGAGAGAGTGACCGGGTCGATCTGGTCGTTCATGGGTGCCTTGCCTGTGCAGATGGCGATTCCGTGATCGTCTTTTGAAGTTTATAGAGTAATTTTGCGGCTGGTGTCGCGTTTCATGGATTGAAAATATCGATGTTGTTTCGGATCGCCATGTTCTTTCTGCGAGGTCTGGCTCGTCTGCCATGGGGTGCCTTGCACCGCCTGGGCCAGGGTATCGCGGGTCTTCTGTATCATTCGAACGGGCGCGAGGCGGGCAATGTGCGGGCCAATTTGGCGATTGCCTATCCGCACCTGTCGGTGACGGAACGCGAGGCATTGGTGCGTCAGGTCCTGATCGAGAGTGCCATCACCTTCTGCGAGATGCCCCGTATCTGGTTGTCTGACGAGGATCTGTCCGACCGCGTCGATCCGGCGGGTCTGCCCGAGCACATGCGCGAACTGGTGGATCGGGGCAAGGGGCTGATCCTGGCCATGCCGCACCACGGCAACTGGGAGCTGGTATCGGCCGGTATCGATCCCTCCCTCCCGATCACCGGTCTGTACCGTCCGCCACGCCAGTCCTTTCTCGAACCGCTGATGAGCCAGGGCCGCAGCATCGCGCGCATCCGCATGGTGCCGACCACGCCTGCCGGTATCAAGGCGCTCAATCGTGCGCTCAAAGCTGGTGAGGTGATCGCCATTCTGCCCGATCAGGTGCCCAAGAGTGCTGGTGCTGCCGCAGCCGTTGCTCCCTTCTTCGGCCGTGAGTGCGCCACCATGGTCCTGCTCGGTCGGCTGGCAGCGCGCCATGGCAGCCCGGTGCTCTTTGCCTGGGCCGAACGACAGTCCGGCAGTTGTTATCGCATGCGTCATTTCCTGGCCGATGATGATATTGCCGATGTCGACCCGCAGCGTGCGGCAATTGCGCTCAACCGTCACGTGGAGCGCTGCATTGCCGCCGCGCCGGCTCAGTATCAGTGGGCCTATCGGCGTTTCTATCCTGCGGTGCCGGGACAGTCCAATCCCTATGCCTGATCCCTTCCCGGATGCGCTGACAACCCCCTGTCCACGACAATTGTCTCCAGGGCATGAGCGGTGAGCACGAAAGGCCATCCGTTGTGTCCGATTCGCACCATGGTCGATGTGGCCCCGAGCGAACCCGATGCAGACTTCAAAGCCATCTACTCCGACTATGACCGTGACGCCATCCCGCCGGAGAAGCTTCTGCGTGCCCAACTGCTGATGGCGTTCCACACCCTTCGCAGCGAACACGAGTTGATGGAACAGATCGACCACTGGTAAGGAGATATTGCCCGGGTGCTCGGCCAGGCCGGCCTGCTGTCCAGGGAGCACTTCAGCGTGGATGGCACGATGGCGAAAAAGGTGTCAAGGGGGCAGTGCATCTGAAAATTGCTTTTTTTCAGTGAAAGGGGCATCCCGGGACTGCCTGGATTGCGAAAACTGGGCTTCGAATTCTTCCATCACGTGAAAGCGGAATGGAATCGAAGCTGTTTTCAACAGCCTGCCAGCTCCAGGGAGCA